>CABWKN010000138.1 GCA_902505605.1 Candidatus Guanabacterium sedimentis | reverse complement strand
CGAGAAGCATCCACATCTATAGGCGGTATTGCTGCCAGTTGATGGAAACCCAGGGTCAACAGGGCATCGCCGGCTAACAGCGCAATCGCCGGCCCATAGACTTTGTGAGCGGTGGGTTTTCCTCGTCGTAGTTCATCGTCATCGAGAAAGGGAAGGTCGTCGTGTATCAGAGAGTAGTTGTGTATAAGCTCTATGGCACAAGCGGCCGGCAAAGCTTTCTCCTCATCCTTACCGAGAGTTTCACAAGCGGCAATGGTTAAAATGGGTCGAAGCCTTTTCCCTCCGGAGAAGATGGTATATCTCATTGCCTGATAAATAACCGGAGGATACTCATCTTCCTTTGGAAGAACCTTCTCCAAGTAGGCATCAATTACTCTTTTTTTCTGTTTAAGATAATCTGCTATATCCATTCCGTAAAACTACCCCCACGAAGACTATTCCATCTTCAGTCAGGAGGTATTTCGCTCTCCTCCTTATACTCAAAGGGTTTTTTGATGAATTTACCCTCCGCGTTCTTCTGGAGGATTTCTATCTTTCTTTCGGCTTCCTCGAGTTTGTTATTGCAAAAGCGGGAAAGTTTTATCCCCTCTTCAAATAACTTGAGGGATTCCTCCAGACTCAGGTTACCCTTATCAAGCCTGGCTACAATCTGTTCTAACTCTTCCAGGACTTTTTCAAACTTTTTTTCTTCCATCATTATAACCCCTTTTTGGTGATAGGACAATCTTTTTCACCTCGCAGCTTATCTCTCCCCGCCAGAGCCTTACCAACAGATCCTCACTAACGCTGATTTGGGCAGCATCTTTGACAATGCTTCCATCTACTGCTCGGTGGCAGATGCTATAGCCACGCTCTAAGATGGCTAAAGGGCTTAAGCTGTGCAGCTTACCTACCGCAGTCTCCAGAGAGTGGACAAGCTGGCTTAAATGATGCTCTAAAGCTGCATTCAGGGAGAAAAAAAGAGCACTCAGCTTCTCCCCTTTCTCTCTTACGCAAGCCAGCAGGTCTATTTGTCCCAGCAATCGCTGACTCAAAGTAAATTGGCTGTTAATGGCTGTTAGCCTGGCCGCAATAGCGCTTTTTAGCCTAATGATAGATTCGTCTACCCTTTGAGAATAGCTGGTAATCATATTAAGGGGCTGGTAGAAGCCCCGATGTCTGGCAAGAAGATTGAATCTGGAACGATATGATTCCACTCGATATTTAACCGAGTTGATTATCTTCCATTGTAAGGAGCTAAGCTGCTCCTGGAGCTCCAGTTTGTTTTTTACTACTATTTCTGCAGCTGCAGAGGGGGTAGGGGCTCGGAGGTCGGCTACAAAGTCGGAGATGGTAAAATCTATCTCGTGCCCCACTGCCGAGATGATGGGGATTTTAGAGGCGAAAATACATCGGGCGACCATCTCCTCGTTAAAGGGCCATAAATCCTCCAATGAACCCCCTCCTCTGGTAAGAATAAGCACATCTATATCGGGAAGAGTGTTCATATAGTCAATAGCAAAGGCGATCTCCTGAGCTGCCTCATCTCCTTGAACCTTGGAGGGAAATAGCAGCAGCTCCACATTGGCAAAACGGCGGTTGATGACGCGAATGATATCCCTGATGGCAGCCCCGGTGGGGGAGGTAATTATTCCGATTCTCAGGGGAAGCAAAGGGAGAGGCTTCTTATGCTCGGGTGCGAAGAGTCCTTCTTTGTGTAGCTTCTCCTTGAGCTGCTCAAAGGCTAATTGAAGTGAACCTTTTCCCTTAGGTTCCATAAGGTCGACATTTATCTGATAATCCCCTCTGGGCTCATAGATAGTGATGGTCCCTCGGACGAGAACCAGAAGCCCATCGTAGGGGAGGAATTTCAGGTATCGGTTACGGCTGATAAACATAACTCCTTTAAGCTGGCTCTCCTTGTCCTTAAGGGTGAAATAGTAGTGTCCCGAAGCGGGAGCCCTGAAATTGGAGATCTCCCCCTCAATCCAGATATCAGAGTAGGATTCCTCGAGATCTTGCCTCACCAGGCGGTTTATTTCAGATACTGTATAAATTTTTTGCTCTGCAAAAATGTCTTCCACTGGAAGCCCCTGTTTAAAATTGAATTCTCCTGATGTCCAGGGCTCTTCCGCTGTGGTCGTCGATGGTGAGTATCACAGCGGAGACTCTCCTATCATTTTTAGCCACCGAAAACCTTATGGGCATCTGGGTGAGAAATCGTTTGATAGCCACCTCTTTGGTAATGCCTATGACTGAGTCGAAAGAACCTGTCATACCCACATCGGTGATATAGGCAGTTCCTGCTGGTAATATTCTCTCATCGGAGGTCTGCACATGGGTATGGGTACCGATAACAGCGCTTACCTCGCCATCGAGATACCACCCCATGGCAATCTTCTCGGAGGTTGCCTCGGCATGGAAATCTACAATAATATTGTTGGTATGGCGCCTTACTTCTTCTATCTCTCTTTTAGAGACCTGAAAGGGGCAATCGAGGGACTCCATAAATATTCTCCCCGAGAGGTTTATCACCCCTACCTTGATTCCATGCCTGGAGGCTCCCACATAGCTCCCGGAGCCTGGGACGGAGGGCGGATAGTTAGCCGGGCGAAGGAGCTTTTTTTCTTTTTTAATATATTCAACGATTTCCTTTCTGTCCCATATGTGGTTTCCGGAAGTAAGCGCATTCAGCCCCAGAGAGAAAAACCCTTCTGCTATTTGAGGGGTGAGCCCAAAGCCCCCGGCGGCGTTCTCAATGTTGGCGATGGAGAAGTCTATTTGATAGTGAACTATAAAGTGATGGAAATGCTCCTGGAGATATTCCCGTCCCGCTCTCCCCATTATATCCCCGATAAACAGGATGTTCACTCTTACTCTCTTCTTTCTAATAGACTATGCGGTCTATTCAACTTTTGGCAGAACCTCATCTGGTTAGAGAGAAATTTAAAGGATTAGCGAGCAAACTCGATAGCCCGAGTCTCGCGAATCACGGTAACCTTAATCTCCCCCGGGTACTCCAACTCCTCTTCTATCCTTTTAGCGATGTCTTTCGACAGCCAGACTGCCTCCTCATCGCTCACTTTGTCGCTTTCCACAATGATGCGCACCTCACGCCCAGCCTGTATGGCATAAGCTTTTGATACTCCCTGGAAGGAGTCGGCAATCTTCTCTAATTTCTCCAGGCGTTTGATATAGGTCTCCAAGATCTCCCTTCGAGCTCCAGGGCGGGCAGCCGAAAGGGAATCTGCCGCTTGCACCAGGACCGCCTCTATGCTCTGCGGCTCTTCATCGAAGTGGTGCGCCTCAATGCAATGGACGAGTTGGGATGATTCGTTGTATTTGCGCGCCAATTCAGCTCCGATTTTAGTATGACTCCCTTCACCCTCCCGGTCTATTGCTTTGCCAATGTCGTGGAGCAGACCAGCACGCCGAGCAAGGTTACTATTCACCCCCAGCTCGTCTGCCATTATTCCCGCTATTAGGGCAACTTCCTTCGAGTGCATCAATACATTCTGTCCGTAGCTGGATCTGTACTTCAGTTTTCCCAGAAGCTTGATTAGGTCGGCGTGAAGGTCATGGATGCTAAACTCCATGGACACTTCCTCCCCAATCTTTTTTATCTTCTGCTCAAATTCCTCTTTTACCTTCTTAACCACTTCTTCTATACGAGCGGGGTGGATTCTGCCGTCGGCAATCAGCCGCTCTATGGCGATTTTGGCAATCTCTCTTCTGATAGGGTCAAAGCCTGAGAGGATAACCGCCTCGGGGGTATCATCAATAATCAGGTCGATTCCGGTAGCTACCTCCAGAGCCCTGATGTTCCTCCCTTCCCTGCCGATTATTCTCCCTTTCATCTCGTCATTGGGAAGATCGACCACTGATACTGTACTCTCCACTACATGTTCAGAGGCACACTTCTGAATGGCGAAGCTGATTATCTTCTTAGCCTTTTCTAGACCTGTTTGACGGGCTTCTTCTTCTATTTTTCTTATCAGCAGAGCCGCACCGTTTCGAGCTTCATTTTCCATTATCTTCATCAGTGTCCGCTTGGCTTCTGCTGGAGTCATACCTGAGATGCGTTCCAGACGCTCTTGCTCCTCCTTTAGAAGTTGGTGAAGATGCTGTTCAGTTTTGGCTATGCTGGCGGAGAGGTTTTTTAACCTTCGCTCTCTTTCGTCGATTTCGCGATTTCTTGCCTCCAGCAGAGCCATCTTCCGATCCATATTCCCTGCTTTGTAATTTAGCTTTCTTTCCAGATTATGTAACTCTCTCCTTTGTTCTCTGGTCTTCTCTTCGAACTCCGCTTTGGCAGAAAGCATCTTCTCCTTTGCTTCCAGGTGGGCTTCCTTCAGTATCCTTTCCGATTCCTCTTTAGCTTGCTGAACTATGCTATTTTTCTCTTTTTCTGCCTCTTTGAATAACTTTTTTAATTTTATTTTGTTTAGCCAATACCAAGCACCTAAGAGAGTGAAACCGATAATTGCAATCCCTATTAATTGTATTGTAATCTGCACGACCTCACTCACCCCCTATCTTTGACTAACTATGTGGGCTTTTGAAATTATCCACTTATAGATTCTTTCGATGCCTGAGGGAACTTTGAGGTTGGCCGAAAGGGTGAGTCGGAATTTTTATAGGGAGAAGCCCCCGCGATGCCGTGAGGAGTTCCGCTTTGAACTCTTAAAAGCAAGTGGGTGTCCTGCTTCCACTTTAGGCTTCCCCATTACAAGGAACGCTCACCATGAAATGACCCCGGACTCCCGAGTCAAACGCTGTTGGATCAAAGCCGTTCTCTCCTTCACCAACATCGCAGGGGAACATCATTTCCATTATATTACCTTTCCCTTCTCCTTGCAAGAGAAATGTTTAAATATTTTCTACTTCGATAGATATGTCTCTTTTTGGTCATATTATGCTACGGTGACTTGTTCCAACTCCTGGATAAGTCTCTCTATCTTTTCCGAAATTACCCTTTCTGTCCTCTCAAATTCCTTTTTTGTCTTGAAATACTCATCGGCTATGTTGATGGCAGCTAAGATAGCGACCTTCAGAGAATCAATAGTATCGGTTATATCGGAGATTTCCTTCATCTCTTTATCTACATAGTCTGCTAACTGCTGAATATACTCTTTACCGCCCGCACCTCTAATTTTATAAGTCTGTCCGTAGATTTCTACTTCAGTTAAATTGCTATCCCGTCCCATCTTTTAACCCGATGCCCCCTTTTTGGTCGATAAGTACCAAAAAGGAGTAAAAGCATTTCCTGTTTATACTCCTATCTCCTCTAACTCTTCTAACATACGGCTTACCTCCGAGCGAATCTCTTCGCGCTGGGCTTGGTATTTTTCCAAGAGACGCTCGGTTTTATTTTTATATTGCTGGAGATAGGAAATTTCGGCTGATAACTTCTTTTTCTCCTCTAATTCCTCCTTTAATTGTTTATTTTTATCCTGTAACATTTTATTAGTCGAACGGAGCTCTTTTAGCAGAGCTGCCGTCTGATATATCTTCTTCTCCAAGCTATCCAAGCTTCTTAAAATGCGACGGTTCATATTAATCTGTAATGAGCCGCTAACGAGGCTCGGCATTGAGCTTCTCTTTTAGCAGATTTATAAGCCGCTCTTGGGTTCGCGCTACCTCCTCCAGAGTGAGGGTACGCTGGGGGTGCCGGAATTGAATATTGAGGGAGATGCTGACTTTATCTTTGGGTATATTATCTCCCTGATGATAGAGATCGTAGATCTTCACCTCGGAGATGATATCTTCCTTCAGGGAGTTAATCCACCTGGTAATAACATCGAAGCTAATACCCCGGTCGAACAGAAGGGATATATCACGGCTAATGGCTGGGAACTTGGGTAGAGGCTGAAATTTCACCAACGATGCCTCTGCCTTCAAGAGGGGCTCCAAATCTAACTGCGCCATATAAACATTCTGAGGGATCTCCAACTGAGCGCAGATTTGCGGGTGGAGCATACCCATATGTCCTATCGGACGGTGGCCAAATCTGATAAGAGCCGTCCTGACGGGATGATAGAAATCGATGTTATCTGGCGCAAAGCTCAGAGTTTCCCAGCCGAAATGGTGGAAGAGAAACTCAATAACCCCTTTGAGGTCGTAAAAATCAAACTCTCTCTTCCCGTCCTTCCAATAGCGTTCTCCAAAATTACCGGTGGCGGTAATCCCTAAGGTCTTCCGTTCCTCAGGCCGCTTGATCCCTTTCACCAGATGATAGACCTTCCCTATCTCAAAAATTTTGATGTTTTTTATCCCCCGATTAATGTTCCATGCCAGATTGGCTACCATGCCGGGGAGAAGACTTGCGCGAAGAATCCCCATCTGCTCGGCAATAGGATTTTGCAATCTAACCGCTTCCTCAGCTTCCGTCCGAAACAGGCGGTCTGTGTTATCGTCAACAAAGGAGTAGTTGATGACTTCGTAATAACCAGCAGCGGTCATCGTTCTTCGGATAAGCCTCTCCCGCTCAACCCAGTCCGAAGCGCCAGCATCTTCCCCTCGCCAGAGGGGCATGGTGGAGGGTATTTGGTCGTATCCGTAAAGTCTGGCTACTTCCTCAATCAGGTCGATTTCCTTTTCTATATCCCGGCGGTAGGAGGGGATGGTTACCGTCCAGCTATCCTCATCCCTCCGCTGGATGTCAAAATTGAGTCTGGTCAAGAGCTGCTCTACTCTTCGTTTCTCAACTTTGACCCCTAAGAGGCTGCTCACTCTGCTTGATCTCAGCCAGGTCTTCTTCGGCTGTAGGGGTTGAGGATTGGTGTCTATTACTCCATCGCAAACCTCGCATGGGCATAGCTTCTGGATAAGGTGGCAGGTTCTCTCAATAGCCTTAGTCAATGCGTGTGGGTCGGTTCCTCGTTCAAAGCGATACGAGGCATCGGAACTCAGGTTGAGCTTCTTGGAGGTTCTTCTCACAGATGGGGGGTCGAAATAGGCGCTCTCAATAAATATATCGGTAGTCTTTTGAGTTATCTCCGAGTTGACTCCGCCCATCACCCCCGCGATGGCGATGGGACGGTGCTGGTCGGCGATAATTAACATATCGCTGTCCAGCATCCTCTCTACTCCATCGATAGTGCGAATCCTCTCCCCTGCCCGAGCCCTCCTTATTATAATCTCAAGTCCCATCACGGAGTTCAGATCGAAGGCATGGAGGGGATGACCTAATTCAGCCAGGACATAATTGGTTATATCCACCACATTATTTATCGGTCTAAGACCAACCGCCAGCAACTTTTCTACTAACCAATCGGGTGAGGAAGCTATTTTCACCCCTTTAACCACCTTACCGCAGTAGCGGGGGCAGAGGTCGGGAGCTTCCACTTTCACCTGAACCAGGTCGTCGGTTTTATTCTCTATTTCGTTATAGGTCATAAGAGGAAGAGTCATCTTCTTGCCGAGTAGAGCGGCTATCTCACGGCCCAATCCCAGCATGCTCAGGCAATCGCCTCGGTTGGGGGTAATCTCAACGTCAAAGATATAATCACTCCCACTCGGTATTAACGACTCCACTCCAAATCCTATCATAGACAAACGGTCGGCTAACCCCTTGGGCTCGATGTCTATGTCAATAAAAGTTTTCAGCCAATTCCAACTGTATTTCATATTATCTCTCTGAACTGCTGCAAAAAGCGAAGGTCATTTTCATAAAAGAGGCGAGCATCCTCTATTTGATAGAGTATCAAGGCGACTCTGTCTATCCCCATACCCCAGGCAAAGCCGGAATATCTCTCCGGGTCGTAGCCTACTACTTTAAAAACATTGGGATGAACCATTCCTGCACCCAGTATCTCTATCCAGCCGCTGCTCTTGCATAAACGACACCCCTTCCCGCCGCAGTGGAAGCAGCTTATATCCAAATCTGCACTCGGCTCTGTGAAGGGGAAGAAGCTGGGGCGAAACCTGGCTTTGGTTTTCTTTCCGAATAGCTGTCGGACAAAGTACTCCAGGGTACCTTTCAAATCCCCAAGGGTTATCCCCTCATCTACCACCAGCCCTTCCATCTGGAAGAAGTTGGGGGTATGGGTGATATCCCAATCCCGGCGAAAGCACCTTCCAGGGACGATGATTCTTATCGGAGGCTCTCTTTTCTCCATTACTCTCACCTGAACCGGTGAAGTCTGAGTTCTCAGCAAGAGTTCTTCATCGATTAAGAAGGTTGCTTGGGAGTCGCGAGCGGGATGGTCCTTGGGGAAGTTCAAAGCGACGAAGTTGTAATAGTCGGTTTCAATATCCGGTCCATCTTCTACGGTGTAGCCCAGTTCTAAAAAGATTTTTTCCATCTTCTCTTTGACCAGCATAATAGGGTGGAGACCTCCCATGGGCGGGAGCCTCCCGGGGATGGTTATATCAATCTGAGCTTCTTTGATGCGCCGTGCTTCCTCCTCAGCTTCCAGCTTTCTCTGGCGGAGAGTTAACTCCTTCTCCATGAAGCCTTTGACCTTGTTAGCTAACTTGCCTATCTCTGGTCTCTCTTCAACGGGCAGAAGTGAAATCTCCTTCAGGGCTACGGTGAGAAGCCCCCTCTTCCGGCTGAGAAATTTATTTTTAAGGTCAACTAATGAGCGGAGGTCTACCACCCCCTCTAACTCAGCTTGAAACTCTTTCTTAAGCTTTAAGAGTTTACTCTTCACCTTTCTTACTTCCCCTAAAAGTAGATTAAGTCCACTTAAGAGGTGCTGAGTTCCTGCCGGGCTATTTTAACCAGTGCGGAGAAGGATTGAGGATCGGAGACTGCTATTTCGGCGAGAATCTTGCGGTCCAGATTCACCCCTGCCGATTTTAATCCGGTGATGAAGCTGGAGTAAGAGAGGTCGTTCAGTCGGGCTGCAGCCCCGATCCGGGTAATCCATAGACGGCGAAAATCCCTTTTTCTCCTCCGTCTGTCTCGATAGGCGTAGCAGAGAGATTTATCAACCGCTTCCCTGGCGGTTCTATAAAGCCTGCTCCTGGCGCCATAATAGCCCTTGGCTAATTTTAATATCTTTTTTCGTCTGTGTAAGTGTTTTGATCCTCTTGTAACCCTTGGCATTGTTCAACTTCCGAATGCTTAAAATTTTGGTAAGAACCCTCCTTAGATTACCATCTTTATAGAGGAGCCTTCCTTAGTAGGGAAGGCTCTTCAAGAATAAGGGAGCATCTTCCGAACCTTACCGCTTTCCCTGGAGCTGACCACTTCCTTTTTTCTTAAGCTCCTCTTTCTCTTGGAGGTCTTCTTGGTCAGCAGGTGGCTCCGGCAAGCTTTGTTGCGAAGAATCTTTCCCGAAGCGGTCCTGTGGAACCTTTTCGCCGCTCCTTTTTTGGTTTTAAGCTTAGGCATTGTCAATCCTTCGTAGCAAAAACAGTTTCTGCTCGCTCACGGCGTTCCTTCTCCTGCGCAAGCTGCTTCCCTTAAGGCTCTTCTTAAATTAAGTATATATCAGACCTTTTTAGGTGAAATGAGCATGCCCATAGTATGACCTTCTAATCTCCCCCTTTTTTCAAAATTCGCTACTTCTTCCAGCTCAATTATCAGGCGGTCCAGGATTCGCTCCCCTAACTCGGGGTGGGCTAACTCCCGCCCCCGAAACATGACGGTCGCTTTCACAAGATTTCCAGCGGCAAGAAATCGCATTATGTGCCTTTTCTTGAATTGGTAGTCATGCTCGCTGATCTTGGGTCTAAACTTGATCTCCTTGAGCTGTGTCGCCCGCTGGCTTCTTTTTGCCCGCTGGGCTCTCTTGTTTTGCTGATAAAGGTACTTCCCGTAGTCCATTATACGACATACTGGTGGATTGCTAGTAGGTGATAACTCCACCAAGTCCAATTCCCTTTCCTCTGCTTCCCGAAGTCCCGCCTCCAGAGACATTACGCCCAGTTGCTTCCCGTCTTCGTCGATTACCCGTATCTGATTCGCCCTTATCCGTCTATTTATTCTTGTCGGTCTTTGAATAGGCATCACTCCTTGTTGTTGCCCTTAATATTATGGGGCTAAAGCCTTGCGGTCAATCTCCTTTTTTATTCTTTCTATAAAGCCTTCCAGAGAGAAGCTGCCCAGATCCCCCTCCTTTCTGCTCCTGACAGCAATAGTTCCCTTCCGTTGCTCCCTTTCACCAACGATGAGCATGTAGGGAATTTTTTGTAATTCCGCTTCTCTGACTTTATATCCCACTTTCTCGTTTCTAAGGTTTACCTCAGTTCTCAGCTGGTTGGCTTCGAGCTGAGAGGAGACTTTTCTGGCATACTCTTTATAACGGTCACTCACCGGTATGATGACCACCTGGGTGGGGGCTAACCATAAGGGGAAACCCCCATTATAATGCTCGATCAGAATTCCCACAAATCTCTCCAAGGAGCCGATAATTGCCCGATGGACAAGAAATACAGAGTGTTCTTTTGAGTCCTTTCCTATGTAGTTCACTCCCAGAAGCCCGGGGAGGTTGAAGTCAAACTGGATGGTGGTCACCTGCCAACCCCGTCCCAAGGAGTCTATCAGCTTGACATCTATCTTTGGTCCATAGAAGACAGCCTCTCCCTCCTGCCGCTTATACGATAGGTCTCTTTTCGCCAGAGCGTCAACCAGAGCTCTTTCAGCCTTCTCCCACTGCTCATCCCCACCGGCGTAGCTCCCCTTATTCTTGGGGTCTCTGACGGAAAGCTCCACCTTATATTCTTCAAAGCCAAAGGTTGATAGGAGAAATTTTGTGAAATCGAGCAGCTCCACAATCTCCCCCGGCAACTGCTCTGGCGTGCAGAAGATATGGGCATCGTCCTGAGTAAAACCGCGGACTCGCAACATTCCGTGCAGCACACCGGATTTTTCATAGCGGTACACAGTCCCCATCTCGGCATATTTCACCGGCAGCTCACGATAGCTGCGGAGGCGTGATTTATAAATCAGAATATGCCCGACGCAGTTCATAGGCTTCAGCACATACTCTTCGTCCTCTACGGTAAGGGGATACATGTAGTGCCGATAGAAGCGGAAATGCCCCGATGCCTTCCACAGGTCAGCGGGAGCTATATGAGGGGTTTTGACCAGTTGATAGCCCCTCTTCAGGTGCTCTGCAATCAAGAACTCTTCAATCAGATGGCAAATAAGGGCTCCCTTCGGGTGCCAGTAGACTAATCCCGGTCCTCCTCGCTCCTCAATGCTGAATAGCTCTAACTGCTTCCCCAGCTTCCGATGATCCCTCCGCTTAGCCTCCTCCAGCTGCTGGAGATAGGCTTCCAGTTCTTGCTGGGTAAAGAAGGCGTTGCCATAGATGCGCTGCAGCATGGGATTTCTCTCGTCTCCCTTCCAGTAAGCGCCGGCCACGCTGAGGAGCTTTAAGGCTTTGATCTTTCCGGTAGAGGGGAGATGAGGTCCCCGGCATAAGTCAACGAAACTCCCATTCTTATAACAGACCGCCAGCTTATCAACCTTCTCCTCAATAATCTCTACTTTCATCCACTCGTTCCTCTCGCTGAACAGCTTGAGTGCCTCCACCTTGGAGCATTCCATGCGGACAAAAGGCTCGTCCCTTTCTATAATCTCCCTCATTCGGGCTTCAATCTTGTTCAAGTTCTCGGGGGTGAAAGGCACATCTCGCTGGAAGTCGTAGTAGAATCCCTCTTCAATAGAGGGACCAATGCCCACTTTGACCTCGGGAAACAACTCGGTGACCGCCTGCGCCAGCACATGAGAGGCGCTGTGACGGCAGATTTCCAGCGCTACAGGCGAGCCGATGGCTATTATTTCCACGGTGGAGTCTTGTTGGAGGGGATGGGAGAGGTCGACCAGCTGGCCGTTGACCTTCCCCGCTACAGCCAGAAAAACGGAAACGATAAAACCATTCCGCCTCACCATTTTGGCTACCTCCTTTTTTAAAATAGGTTAAAAACCTCCCCCACCAGCGCGGTGAGGATAATTACTGTTCATTTGCTCTCTATATGAAAAATAAATCAGTTCCATGCAAATTATACCCACCTGCTAAATCTCTAAGCAGAATAATAATCTGGCAAAAACTCAGAGTAAAAAACCTTGTCATAACCTTTGATTACTCCCGCCTGTTATATCTCCTTTCTTAAATAGGAAGAATATATAAAAATATTAGCACATCATCGCTGAATAGTCAATAAAAAGCTTAGCTCTTAGGACAGTAGTATATTAAATCCTCAGTACATAGATGGAATACATGCTATGCATATCTTCTTCGCGGGGGAGATAGTCTACATGTGCTATATATTTTCGATGCGGCAGCTGGCATTCACCTGCCTTAGCAGGGATATCTTCCGGCTTTTCGCATTCCTCTCTACCGGCACAATCTTCAGCGACCTCCTTCGGTGCTTATGACGATAAGGGACTTTGGCTTTGATAAATTCGCTCACAAAGCTCAAAAGCTCACGATGGCATCTGCAGAGGGAAAATGAGAAAATTATTGCTATCAACCCAGCGGATAGGAATA
>CABWKN010000137.1 GCA_902505605.1 Candidatus Guanabacterium sedimentis | reverse complement strand
TTAGAGCCGTCGCGATAATCCTCCCAGACGACCAGGTAGGTGTTATCGGTGGAGTTGTAAGCCACCCTGGGCACCCGCTGAAAATCGGCAGCCACGGCAATGGTGGTGTAGCTGCTCACCATGGGGTCAGCAGGCGCCGCGCTGGAAGCTTTCTCCACCACCTCCCGGGGGTCAAAGGGAAGGGTGCTGTCAGCGGTAAGTTCTGATGGTTGTTGCCCATTATCACTTGTGGATTGTGGACTGCTGGAGGTGGAAAAGCTCACAGGAACGAAGAGGAACAGGAGCAAGAATGAGGTGATGATAAACCATGAATGTTTTTTAATTGAAAACATTCTCTCCCTCCTTTTTAAATTAAAGGTTGTATGATTAGTAAGGATGCATTGGAAATAACATAATCTCGCTACCTAGATTAAACAATTTCATCCAAAATATCATATTAAAATAAGCTTGTCAATAATTATATTATTAATAAAAGAGGATGGGGTCCTTTCGGCCCCCCTTCTCCCTTCATTTGCTAAGGAAAGCAGATTTTTTCAGTTTCTGTTCTTCGGGATTTCTCTACATCAATGAGAACGGCAGCCGGAGACATAGACCTCCCCATTGGCGTTGGTGGCACCGTAGGCTTTGAATGACCGGATAAAAGTGCCATCGCAGGCAAACAGCTTCACCCAGGAACTCCCTCCATAACCCTGAGCGCAGAGGATTTCATCTTTCACAAGGTGGAAGCTCTCAAGGGGATAGACTTTGCTATTGATAAAGGCGAGATCTTCATCAGCGAAGGGAACAATCTTCACCGCAGAGATATGCACCGAGCCGTTGGGGTTGCTCGCACTACCAAAAGCCAAAAACGAGTTGATGAGTGTGCCGTCCTGCTCGAATATCTTCACCGTATTGGTGCCCCCTTGGCCGGTAGCCACCGCTATATCCATATCATAGCTGTCGTCATCAAAGTTGCCGCCAGCCAGGTGGATGGAACCCTGGGTGTTCTCGCTGCCGAAGGCGTAGAAGGAGCTCTGGAAGGTGCCCGTCCTGTCAAAGATCTTCACCTTGGAGTTACCACCGATGCCGGTGCCGGTGATTATCTCATCTTTGCCATCCCCATCAAAATCGGCAGCCGCCAGATATATCTCACCCTGGGTGTTGGCTGCTCCATAGGCCTTGAAGCTCGCCAGGACCGTCCCATCGGTCTCGAAGACCTTCACCCAGTTGTTCCCGTTCTCCCCTGTGGCCGCGGCTATCTCCAGGTCTAACGGGTCTGCATCGAAGTCCCCCACCGCCAGGTGCACCTGCCCACCGGTGTTTGAAGCTCCGAAGCACTTGATAGAGTTGTATAAGCTGCGGTCGTAGTTAAATATCTTTATCCACGACTTCCCCCCGGAGCCTTGAGCCACGACCATCTCGGGGTTGCCGTCGAGGTTCAGGTCGGCCACCTTCACATCTATCTCCCCGTTGGCATTGGCTGCTCCGAAGGCTTTGACACTCTGGAAGCGGCGCCCGTAGATGTCAAAAGCTTTATACCACGAGTTCCCCCCGTAACCCATACCGGTAAGGACGGCCGACTCATAGGTCACCCTTCTGCCGAAGATGTCCCACAAGTTGGTGAGTGCGTAGCGGTCGTCCTGCCAGACCAGAAAGAAGTTCTTATGGGAGGAGTTCCAGGCCAAGTGGGGGTAATCTTCTTTTACACCGACCTGGGAAGAGAGCCTAAAACCATTTAATGGTCCCTCCACGGTGCCGTCGTTTTTGACCAGCTGCCCATAGATGTCTGCTGCATAGGCGCCGGGTCTGCCGTCCTCCCAGGCGACCAGATACCTGTTGTAAGCGGGGGAGTAACAGACCGCAGGGTCAGACTGATTGGCGGAGTTAGTGCAGATAACAATCTCGCCCCCCACCTTAGCAGGGGGGGTGGCACTGCTCATCAGCTGACCGTAGATGTCCAAATTAGATGTGCTGCGGTGGTCCTCCCAGACGACCAGAAAATTGCCATCAGCAGTATTGGCAGCCACCGCTGGGCGGTACTGGTCATCAGGGACGATATTCACCGTTTTTATGTCCCCTGATGCAAGACCATCCTTATCAACTCGCCTGCACCGTATATCCCAGTCACTAGTTGAGTAGTAATAGCTGTCCTCCCAGGCGACCAGGTAGCCGTTGACTGAGGGGAGGTAGGCGATGGCGGGTCGCTTCTGGTGGTAAAGGTCGCTTATCACCGGGTGTATTGAGCCAATCGGTACAGCATCGGAACCCACAATGCGGGAATAGACCTCCCAACCAAGGGTAGCATAATCTCTTTCATCTTCCCAGACCACGCAGAAGTTGTTTTGAGTGGAGTTGTATGCCACTCTGGGATATTGCTGATTGGAATCTTCGTCAAAGACAACCATATAGGCGGACGATGATGGGAATAGTGAACCATCAATGTTGACCCCTTTACATAGTATATACCAATTGCCTGTTTCTACGTAAACTTCCTGCCATACCACCAACCAGTTATTGCTATTGGAGTTGTAAGCTACATCAGGGTATCTCGCTTTAGAGGTGAAGGACCAAATAGGTATATTGGAGCCCACAAGGCTCCCATCGGCATTGACTCTCTGACCGTAGATATGCCAGTAGTCACTGCGTTTATCCTCCCAGACAACCAGGTAGGTGTTATTGGTGGAGTTGTAAGCCACCCTTGGTGCCACCTGGTTATTGCCTGCAACGGCAATGGGGGTGTAGCTGCTCACCATGGGGTCAACAGGCGCCGCGCTGTAAGATTGCTTCACCACCTCCTGGGGGTCGAAGGGAAGGTCACCATCAGGAGTAAGAGCTGTGGGCTCCCTTCTCTGCCTTACCTCTTGGGGATTGCTGAAGCTTTCTACCAGCAGGGGGAAAAACAAAACAAGGAGGAGAGGTATGGTGAGGATTAATAAACAACGCCTTTTCTCTTTAACCATTACAACGTCCTTATAAAATAGAGACTAACACTTAGAGAAGATTTTCAACCACACTACATAATTTTCCATTCCTTTCAAGTCTTAGCTATATTTGTAATAAATAAAATAATAAATGTCAACATATTTAAGAATAAAAATAAAAAAAGGGGGCTCTTTAGTAAATCTTGCCGTTTCCTTTGCAGCTATGTTCGCCCTTTCTCTTGTTTGAGTCTTATTTCAGGATTATCTGCGGGGAGGAGAGGCAGATGCTTACATCCCTGAGGTCACCGCTTTGGAGAACCTGGTCGATATTTTGCGTCCCTTCGGGAGTATAGAGCCTCAAAAAATTTATCCCCGGCTTTAGTGAGATGGCAGGGAGCTCTATCTCTTTCATCCTGGCAGTGTTGACCACGGTTTTGGCCATCAGCTTATTGTTGAGGTAGATTTCGAGGTGGCGGTCTATGTGGAAGGAGCCGGCTTTGAATTCCAGCTCTGCGGTGAGGGGATTAGTGGTGGTGTTGAGCAGGATAATCTCTCCGTTATTCTCCATCCAGCGCCAGAGCCCTTCCTCCCCCCAATCCTCCTCTTCCCCTATGTTGATATGGTAGGCGAGAATGAGGGGCAACGGCTTGGCGGTGACCTCGTAGGCAGAAAGCTCACCGGAAAACCAGATCAGCTTTAAGCCGCTCTCCTCTTCAATGGAGGGAGGCTGGTTTTTATTGAATTCGGGAAAGAACTCATCCTGGTATCGGGTGCTGTAATACCTCTTGATGGGACGAGGAATGGGACCTTCTAAGTAGAGGTCTTTATGAATAATAACATATCTCACCCCCAGGCTTTTCAGAATGCTCACCGTCTCCGGGCGGCTGATGTCGACCAGCTCTTTCCTGATAGAATCATACACTGTGTCTAACACGGCGCCGTTAAAGAGTCTCTTCTGGTGGAACTTTTGATAGGAGAGGTATTGATAGGTCTGAGGTTCCTCGAAGCTCACCAGGGGATACTCTGCGACCACCATATCCTGAGGCTGTGAGGCTAACCAGTGATAGAATTCGGGCATCTCGGGGTCACGGGTGGTTCGGTAGGGGGGGAAATTGGCGAATTCCAGCATTACCACGCCGATTATTATAGCTACCAGTATTGACCTGTGATGAGCGGTTCTTATTCTCTGCAAAAAATAGGTGAGCCCGATGCCGGCTAATACCGCAACACTTAACATCACCAGGATGCCAAAGCGAGCATAAACCCTGAACATGGGGAAGAGCTTGTGCAGGAGGTGAGAGGGGAAGTACAATGGTATACCGAAGACCCTCGATACAGGGGAGGCGGAAAATATAACCATCACCAGGGCAAGCAGTGCGAAGGTAAAAGTCCAGCGCCGGAGATTCTGGTCGGGCGGAGTGCTTTGCTTGTCCAGGCTATTACGCCAGCTTCCTCCCCGCCAGAACCTCACCAGAGCAAGGGCGGTTAGCAGAAGGGGTAGACAGCCCAGAAAGAGGGTGTTTTCAAAGAGATTATCGTAATCCTTGAACTTGCTTACAATTCGCTCCACACCTCCCCCCCACAGTGGATGGTCCACCGGAGGGAGAAAATAGTCCCTCAGGTGAGCGCTGAAAAAGAAGAGCTGGGGATAAACACGGGAGTATACGGCGGGCTTCTGTGAAGAAATCCCTTCGGGCTGAGCAGCGAAGGTTTTGACATACCCATAAATGAATGGAAAAACCACTATGCTCACCAAAAGGAGGGTTAGAACCAGGGCGATGGCGATTTTCTTTCCGTGGTATTGGGGAAGCTTCCAGGTGGAGCGGTAGATGAGATATATAAGGAGGAAGCTAAAGGTTAAGATAGCCACCATATAGCCGTAGTAATAGCTCTCAAATATGACCAGAGCATAGGAAACGGTGCAAAAGGCGACATTTTTAAGAAGCTTCTTCCAGTCGGAATAGTGCTCTACTTCGCTCACAAGTTTTACCAGGGATAAAGCGAACAAAGGTATCCACTGTATATTGGCTAAGTCCAGATGCTGATAGGCGTGAAAAAGATGATAAGGGGCAAGGGCGAAGACCACTCCCGATACTGCCCCGGCTAACCGGCTTCGGGTGAGATAGTGCACCAGCATATAGGTAAACAGGGCGGAGAGAAAGAAGCTGAGTATGGTTAAGATGTTTCGATAGAGATAGGGACCGGCGGCCTGGTAAAGATAGTCATAGGCAAGAATCTGCAAGACCTGAAAAGGAAATCCGGTATTGTCTAACCCGAAGGGAGCGTTGACGAGGCTCACTTTGAGAAAATCGAGGTTATTCTCTCGGGCGTAATCCTTCCACCACTGCCACCACATAGAGCTCCAGGTATCCCCTGGCAAACCATACGCTGCCGACCTCATCTGGAACAAGAGAGGCAGGAGGAAGATGAAGGTTACCACCAGAAAAAGGGAGCAAAGAGCAAGGCGAGGATGGGCGGAGGAGAATCTGGTAAGCCAATTCTGCTGGGGGATAGCTTTAGTGAAGTAGCCCGGGATTCTCCTTATAAGGTTATAGATGAGCTGTAGACTTTCCTTAGTCTTTCCCAGCAGGCGAAGTTCCCTCTCCAATTCTATTAACAAAGCAACGAAGACCAAACTAAAGGCAGCTATCACCAGCCAGTCGGCTACCTTCTCCATATCCAGTAGTAAAAAGATGAAACCACCGGCGAGAAGAACGACAAACACTGTTGCTGCCAGAGATAGCAGTTTTCTGTTTGATTTCTTTTTGCTCATCTATTATTTAAGGTTTATCAGCCTGCCTCCGTCTCCGGTAATACAAAATTAAGTATGCTATACACGCCAGCAGGGTAAGCCCCGAAATCACCAGTCCCACGGCAAACAGAAGCTGGGGTCGGAATTTCAGGATGATGGAAAACTCACGCTCTTTTTGGCTTTTATCGAGCAGGGAGGGTATATCCACATACCAGCCGTTGGCATAGCCGTTTACCATAATGTGGTGCCGAAGCTCCGTCTTCTTCCAGGAAACTGATGAGGACTTCGGTGAGGGAGCCTCTTTCAAGCTGAGATATGCTTTCCAGCCGGGGTCGAAGCTCTCGTTGAAGACCAACCAGAAGGAGCGGGCGGCTTTTCCATTTATCCTGTATCTGGTGGCGTTTAACTTTTGGAAAGTCAATTTAACTTCCCCCTCGCCCGGAGCCCAGAGCTCCCCTTCGGGGTATGCTGGAGTTTCCCTGGTCTGTCCGATGGAGAAAGGCTGGGAGTCTGCCTCAGTGATCAAATAGAGCAACAAGACATTAAAAAGGTTGTTCTGATATTTTCTTATCCGGTGACTTCCCTTTTCGAGCCGATGAGTTCCGAGGTTGACCCAGAATCCCTCTTCCAGGCTCTCCATATCTTTGCTTTCGCGTGAGGGCTCCTGAGTTTTGGGTGAAAAAAATGCGGGCTCTTTGGGGAGCGAAAAGAAGGGGGCTGTATCTTCCAGAGAGAGGGCTAAGGGAGCTTCATCAAGCTGGAGCAGGGTGAGCTTCGATTTGCTTACCTCCTCAAAGAATTCCGGAACGCTCCCTGACGATTTATGATAAAATTTGATGTCTCTTATTCGATATCGCCGGAAGTTCTCCTTCACCAGGTCGGTGATGGGGATCCCTATTTCCCACAATTTAGTAAATATGAAATCAAGGGAAACTATCTTACCGGGGCCAGGGCTGATCACATCCCTCAGGTCTACCTCCAGCCGGCAGAAGCCGCTGCGGGGGTCGTCAGTCTCCCACTCGGCGGGGATAAAGGACAACTGGTAGCGGTGATTTTGGGGAGGGTCGTTTAATATGGTGGTTAAAATAATGCGGCGCGGGTCGGCTTCGCCTATTGATATGCTCTCTGACCTGGCCTCCCATTTTTGCCAGGTAAACTGTATGGGATTATTATCTTTCATAACCAGAAATTTTCCCTCAGAGCCTTTCTCTGTAGTATAAGGAAACATAGGGGGAGTAAGGCTTTCGTAGAAATCTACTTCCAGGTCCATGCGAGAAGTGGTGTATAAAAATCCGCTTAAGGGGAAGGAAAGCCCGGGGAAGACCCTTTTATCAGCGAGCCCGTTGTTATTGGTGTCGATACCCAGGAGGCAATACAGGTAGGTATCTTCGGGTCGCTCCACCCAATATTCAAAGCTGAAGAAGGGCTTCCGCTGGCTATCGACCTGGAAGGGCGCTATGGATAAACCTACCTCTTTGCGGCTGCTGAAGTCGACCAGGATGTCCATCGCCCCCTCGGTATGAGAAATGCTTATGCTCTCATCCCCTTCCAGGAGATGGACCTTTATACCACCTTTTTCCCCTTTTATAGATTCCAGGAGATTGAGAAAGGATAGGTCAATTGCCTGTCTTTTGTCATATAAGCCGATGTTGCCGAAATAGAAGTTATATTGACCCCTATCATTGCCGGAGCAATCGGTCCCCCACTTCTTATGGGCAATGAGATACATCCCCTTCAAACGGCAGTAGAGGCTTTCTGCTGAAGATAAAGAAAATCTGTATTTGACTCTTTCTTCTACCAGCTCTTGTAAGTCTAAGTCGC
>CABWKN010000136.1 GCA_902505605.1 Candidatus Guanabacterium sedimentis | reverse complement strand
TAGGGCGGTGCGAATGTGGGTCAGGGCGGGCTCGCCTGTGTGGAGGTCGGTATAGGTGACCTCAACTACGGTATTAGCCGTGCTCTGGCGGATGGTCTTGAGGCTGTCCCAACCCTTTTCCCCCTTCGCATAGTCCTCAATGTTTCCCTTCTCCTTGACCAGAGAGAGAAGCTGAGGGAGGTCTAACCCGCGGGGGTCGCAGACAGAGCCCTTGATGGGGTCGGACACGGCAACGACCGAGTGCTCGAACCCATACTCCTCCCGTAGCCACTTTCCCCTGTCAGCCAGTATCTCCGCCAGACCCTGCCCCACAGTGCCGAATCCGATGAAAGCGAGGGTAAACTTCATTTTCTTTCTCCTATGAGGTTATCAGACCTTTTCCAGCGCCTGCTCTAAGTCGGCGATGACATCGTCGGGGTCTTCGAGTCCCACGGAAAAGCGAATCATAGTATCCTCAATGCCGCCCTTTTTCCGCTCCTCGGGACCCATCTGCCAGTGGGTGGTGGCGGCGGGCTGAATGGCGATGGTCTTGGAGGTGCCCAGATGGGTGGTGTGAACGCAGAGCTGCAGGGCGTCTATGAAGCGCCGTGCATCGTCCAGCTCACCCTTGATGTTGAAGGACATCAGGGAGCTGAAGGCTTTCATCTGCCGCTTGGCCACTTTGTGCTGGGGATGGCTCTCCAATCCGGGATAGTTGACCGAGGCTATCTTGGGATGCTTCTCCAGGTAGCGGGCGATGGTCATGGCGTTGGAGCTGTGCCGCTCCATTCTCAGCGAGAGGGACTCCAGCCCAAGCAGACAGAGCCAGGCGTTAAAGGGTGAAAGGGAGGGACCCATATTTCGGTATCCTTCCCTTCGCACATGGGTGAGAAAGTCCTTTTTTCCCACAATCACACCGCTCAGGCTGGTGGAGTTTCCGCTGATATATTTGGTGCAGGAGTGGTAAACGATGTCCGCCCCCAGCTCGAGGGGGCGCATCAGCGCGGGGGTGCAGATGGTGTTGTCCACCACCAGGGGTATTCCTCTGGAGCGAGCCAGTTCTCCGATGGCAGGGACATCGCCGACAAAGAGCAGTGGGTTGCTGGGGGACTCCACATGCAATAAGCGAGTTTCAGGGGTTATGGCTTCCTCCCAGGAGGAGATGTTGTCGGGCTGGCTAACCCATCTCACCTTGACCCCCATTTTGGGCATGGTGGCGCTGAATAGCTGAAAGGTTCCTCCATATACTCGATTGGAGGAGACTATCTCGCTCCCCTGTTCCACCAGATGGTGGACAATCATAAACAGGGCAGCCATTCCGCTGGCAGCCCCCAGTCCAGCCTCCCCCCCTTCAAGGGCTGCCATGCGTTTTTCAAAGGCAGCCACCGTGGGGTTATCTATTCTCCCATAGGAGTAACCCTCTATTTTATAGGAGTAGAGGTCGGCGGCATATTGGGCACTTTCATAAGGGTATACCGCACTCTGAATAATGGGGACTACGATGGAGTTGTATTTTAGCGATTCCTCCCAGTCAAATCCGCCGTGTATGGCGATGGTATCAAAGCTCCACTTTTTCATTACTTAGCCTCCTTTGCAAATGGGTTCCTATTCCTCTATTGTATGAAGCAGGGATAATGGAGAAGAAGTTCCTCAAGACGCACCCTATTCTATGGGAAGCGTGGTCTCTTTTTTCAGGGGGGCCAGAACGAATGAGGTTTTGATTTTGGATATGCCGGGGACCTTGGTCAGCTTCTCTATAAGGAAATTTCTGTAAGCGGGTATGTCTTGAAAGCAGACTTTCAGAAGGTAGTCATCTTCTCCGGTTATATGGTAGCACTCCAGCACTTCAGGCATGCCGAGGATGGCCTGGTGGAAGCTGGCGATGGATTTCTCCTCGTGCCTGGAGAGACTCACTGCCACAAAGGCGGTAGTCCCCCTGCCCACTGCCTGAGGGTTTATCAGGGTGATGTATTTTTCTATAATTCCGTTCTCTTCCAGCTTCCTGACCCTTTCTAATACCGTGGGGGGTGAGAGCCCTATCTTTTTCGCCAATTCGGCATTGGTGATGCGCCCATTGCCCTGCAGTATTGTTAGTATCTTTTTATCAATATTATCCATTTTGCCTGATTTTTCTATAATTGTAATATAAATGAGCATATTTGTCAAATATTATAAGGAGCTTTAAGTAAAGTTTCTGTCCAATGTTAACCTCACAGAGCGGAGGCGGAGATTCTGGTAGCAGGTTCTATTCAATTTTTTTTGAGCTACAGCAAATTTTTTCTTTACAAACAGTAGGAGATTATGATATAAAGATGGAGTTTTTAGGGAGTGAAGGTTGCCCCGGCTAAAAAATTGCAGAGCAGGGAGTTATCGTGAGTCGAGGAAACCTCTTTTTGGGATTGGGATTAGAAGGTACTACCACTCTTTCCTTTTAGCAATCCCATGATGGTAAGCAGACAGCATCTAAATCTTTGAGTTTCGGGCGCAGAGATTCAGCACAGGGGATGAGAGGAAAGAAGAATATTTATAGAACAGTTACTTTACCTCTCAAAGGGGAGCGGAGATGTATCAGCCATGCTGGAAGTTTAATGGCTGTCCCCCGGAGAGAAAATACCGCTGTGCTGCCTATCCGGACCACGGTTACGACTGCTGGAATGTGGCAGGAACCTGGCACGACGGTGTCTATCAGGCAAGCCGGCAGGCAAAGCTTTCTATCTGTCAGAGTTGCCCATTTTACCAGAGTGAGAATTGCCGAAAAGAAGTTGAGCATCCTTTGGATTATGGACAGATATTCGAGCTCTCGCGGTTGAAGGATGAAGGCACCGAGAGCTAGCGCTTATTCTTCTTGTTAATGAAGCTTTTTATCTCTCCCGATGGTAGATTACATGACCACCTAACAGGGTCATTTCTACTTCTGTGTTTAGGATTTCAGGAGGCGGAATCTTAAACAGGTCGTGAGAGAGAACCACCATATCAGCCAGCTTACCTACTTCAATAGACCCCTTGATGTCCTCCTCAAAAGCGGCGAAGGCAGAGCCCAGGGTATAGAGCCTGACGGCTTGTTCCAGGGTTAATCGTTGTTCAGGAAACCAACCTCCAGGGGGCGAGCCTTGGGGAGTCTGGCGAGTGACCGCAGCGTATAAGCCGAGCATCGGGTTTAACGGTTCTACATACCAGTCGGTTCCCACGGCAATCCTTACCCCGGCATCGAGGAAGGATTTCCACTGATAGGCATAGCGACACCTTTCTCTGCCAATCCTTTTCTCCGCCCAGTTCATATCGTCAATGCAATGGGATGGCTGCACCGAGGCGATGACCTGCAGTTGCTTATATCGGCGCAGGTCTTCGGGAGCTACCACCTGCGCATGCTCTATGCGGAACCTCCTGTCCCGTTCCCCGTTAGCCTTTATCATCTTCTCCACCGCGTTCAGCACCATATGATTGGCTTTATCCCCGATGGCGTGGCAGGCTATCTGCCAGCCAGCTTTATCGACGGCGATGAACATCCTCTCCAGCTCCTGGGGTGTATGAATGGAGAGCCCGCAGGTATCGGGTTGGTCGGTGTAGGGCTCGAAGAAGAGGGCGGTACCGGCTCCCATGGAGCCATCGGCGAAGACCTTTATGGCTCCCAGCTTGAGCATGTTGTCTCCGAAGCCGGGACTGAAGCCGAGCGAGGACAGCTTTTCAAACTCCTCAACGCCTCTCCACATATAAATGCGGACGGTCAGCCTCCCCTCCCTCCAGAGCTTGAGAAAGGTGGCGAAAGCCAGAGGGTCGGTATTATCGTGAATGCTGGTCACCCCCAGGCGCTTGGCCTCGTCCATGGCCGCCTGTGCTGCTTTGAGCCTGTTCTCAGCCGACGGTGGAGGGATGACCCGCTCAACCAGTTCCATGGCCCTGTCCATCAAAATCCCGGTTGGCTCGCCGGTGGTAGTATCCTTGGCTATGGTCCCCCCGGGCGGGGAGGGAGTATCTCGAGTAATGCCGGCTAATTGCAAAGCCTTGCTGTTGGCCAGGGCGATGTGCCCGTCGAGCCGGGAGACGAAAACGGGGTGGTCGCGGGTGAAGGGGTCGATAAGTTCCTTGCGGGGATGCTCTCTCACTGGCCATCGCTCATGGTCCCAATTTCCCCCCAATATCCACTGGCCAGCGGGGAGGAGCTCAGCTCGCTCCTTTATGAGGCGGGCGAATTCCTGCGCATCTTTGGCTGGTCGGAGGTCAATACCCAGCAGCATCAGTCCGGCATCCATAAAATGCGTGTGAGCATCAATGAAGCCGGGGAGGACCAGCTTTCCTGTGAGGTCGATGACCTCGGTAGTCTCGTCTATAAAGGGCTGCACTTGCTCGGTGGTCCCCACGGCGATGATTCTGTCCCCTCGGACGGCTACCGCTTCGGCTACCGGTCGGTTTTCATCAACAGTCCATACCTTCCCGTTTATCAGGGCTAAGGTTGCTCCCCCGCGGGCTTTAAGACCCTGTCGGCATCCCCCAATGATGAGGATTGCCAGCAGGATGGCTATTATGGGTGGATGAGCATAAACTCTGATCATTTTGCTATTACTCCTCAGATAAAAATAATGTTTCCATTATACCCAAAGACTAATCAATTATAGCCCCTTCTGTTGATTATGGAAAGGGGAAAGTGCAAAAAGAGGGGTGCTTGGTCCCTCGCCTTTCATGGTGGGGGTAACATTTCACAAAAAATTCCTTGATTTTTTCTTTCTTATTGGGATAAAATTCAGTGCACATCTTTAATCAAGATTGGTGATGCATATCTGCTGGGAGGTGCGAGATGTTTGAGCTTGACCTGGTGCGGCGTCAGTTTCCGGAGCTTTCTGTGGTCACCTACCTTAATAACGCCGCTCAATCTTTGATTCCCATCCAATCGCGCCAGGCGTTGTTAGATACCCTCTCCCACCGCGCTATGGTGTGCGAGGAGAGGATCAGACTCCGCCAGCAGACCGAGCTAAGAACCCGCAAGAAGATTGCCCGCCTGTTAAATGCCTCGTGGGAGGAGATAGTCATGGTCACCAACACCTCCGAGGGTTTGAATATCATCGCCCAGGGTGCCGCTCTCAAGGAGGGGGATAATATAGTTGTGCCTGACAATGAGTTCCCCGCCAATCTCCTCCCCTGGCTCCATCTCAAGGAGACCAAAGGGGTGGAGGTGAGGTTGGTGCCCAGTGGGGGTGGATTTGTCTTTTTTGACGATATAAAAGAGCACGTCAACCCCCGCACCAGACTCATTGCCCTCAGTCATGTGGGCTGGATTGACGGCTTCCGCCATGCCCTGCAGGAGATAGGCGAGTTTTGCCAGCGGCGAGGGATTATATTTGTGGTTGATGCCATCCAGTCGGTGGGAGCGTTGAAGATCGATGTCAAACAAAGCAAGGTCTCGGCCCTCACTGCCGGGGGGTATAAATGGATGCTGTCCCCCTGTGGCACCGGCTTCCTTTATGTGGACCAGGAGCTTCTGAGCTCTATTACTCCCACCTACCTCAGCTATCTCAGCATCAGCACCGAGCCGGAGGATTTCCAATTTCAGATAGACCTTCGCCCCGATGCCTCTCGATTCAAGCTGGGTTCCATTAACGATGTGGGGATAGGGGCTATGGAGAAGTCGCTGGAGCTGATTCTGTATCTGGGGATTGAGCAGATAGAGAGTTATCTGCTGCATCTGACCGACCTGTTAGCAAAGAAGCTTCGGAGGAGAGGTCACCGGATTGTGAGCCATCTCGACCCCTCTCATCGCTCCTCTATCCTCACCTTCGAGGCGAAAGGTGATGCGGTAGAGCTTTATAAGAAGCTGCAAGACCACCAGGTTATAATTTCGCTGCGCCGGGGCGGACTCAGAGTATCTCCCCACTTTTACAACAGCGAAGAGGATATTGCTCGCCTGTTAGAATTTCTGTAAACTTTAAAGGTTATTTCTTTTTCTCGATGGTCACCATTCCCCCTATCTCCAGCACCTTGATATAGTTCTCCACATCAGTCAGAGCAAGGGGGCGGTATTCGGCGCTGACGATGTTTCTGATGTCCACAATGTTCCTCTTGCTGTTGATGAGATTGCGGACTTCGAACTGCTCGTCGGAGCTCAGCCGGTAGGGAGGAAGCTCCTTCCCCCAGAGCCGCGCCCCGAAGGTGAAGAAATTGAAAAATCCCCTCATCTCGTCGGTGCGCACGGGAACCACCTTAGCCAGCCTTTGCTCATCCGCGGTGACGGTGACCTTCTTTGTCTCCACACCCTTTTGCTGTGCCTGCATGGCGTAGTGAGCCTCCAGGTCTGCCAGGTCGAACCTCTCTTTTGAAGTGAGGCTGCCGATGACCTTATCCAGATAGGAAGCCATTTCCTTGCTGCCTTTGATGAATAGCATTATTGACTCCAGCGCCCCCACCTCTTGGAGGTAGCGCTGATGGACTATGTTTCTGGCTTCCTTGTAAGCCTGATAAAGCTCATCGGGCTGGGCGTACCTCAGCGTCTCCAGGGCTCGCTTCCTGTCGGAGGCGATGCGCCTCAGGGCGCGGCTGCTGCATTCGGAGATGAGGTCGAGCACCTGCCGCTCGGCGGCGGTGGTCATAAATAGGGCTGCGGCTGCCGAGATGAAGGATGCCCGCTTGAGCTGGGTGGGGTCGGATTTATCGGGTCGGTCCTGATGGGTGTGATACCACATATCAGGCCAGGCAATGATCATCACCGCCGGCACCCCTATCCCCCCGTCAAGGAAAACCATATGGTCGCTGGCTCCGTAGTAGCGTTCGATGTTGTAGTAGAAGGGGTCGCGGGTCCCGTTGGGCGAAATGATGGGCTTGGTAAATCCTACGGGTCGGTTGGCTATCATATGGCGGTTGGTCTCGCCCACAAACTCAATAAAGTGCTCCATGACATCGTTGAGGAAGCTGGGGCGGGAATAGGGGGTGCGGTGGAGGTGGAAGCTGCTGTGGTTCAGCCTCAGGCTCTCGCCGACCATATCCTCGTTGATGCAGGCAAACCATCTCTCGGCTATATCCATGTGTTGATGGATGTAGGCTATGGTAGCTTCAATCTCTTCAATCCACAGGAAGCGGATGGAGCGGCGGGGAGGTGGGATTTTTCCTTCCTTGATGAGCTTATTGATTACCCGGGCGGCTTCCAGTATGGCGACACTGCCGCTGATGTTGTCGTTGGCACCCTGCTTGGCAATGCCTTCGAAGAGGTGGGCGGTGAACAGGAGCTCCTCGTCGGGGAAGTCCTTTCCTGGAATGAGGGCGGTGACCACATCCATATGAGCGGGGTAAGTGGCGGTCTGGCAGCGGGCGTGGAGGACAATCGTTTCCCCTTGCTCTAACATGCGGCGGAGCATGTCGTTCATCCGGGCGGAGATGATAAAGGCGAAGCTGGGCTGCTTACCCTCTTCAGCTTCTGCGGGCATAAAGCCTCTGATGCCATTCCAGCCCACCTGGTCGGGGTCGAACTCGGGATGGCTGGAGCTGGAGGTCACCACCCCCAGGGCTCCCATCTGCATCACGGCCATGGAGTGCACGCCAGAGGCAGAGCCGGTGGCCAGGACAATCTTTCCCTTGACATCTTTCCCCAGGTAATATTTCATATGGTCGCCCGGACCGACATAGACCAGCTCTCCGATTGCATCCGAGGTGCGGCTGCCGGTAGCCAGGCAGGCGGGTATCTCCTCCAGGCAGGTGAGCTTGCGGTGCTCGGGCTTCACCATCCACAGCTCGGCACTTTCGGCGTCCCAGTGCTCTGTCCTGAAGAGACCAGGGAACTTCTCTATGGATGCTTCCTCGATGCCGTATTCCTTGAGCTTTTTGAGGATGAAGTCGGCTTCGTAGAAGGTGCCCTCATACTCCTCGGCGGTGCGGTTGCGGTTGACACCGGACAGGAGTATTTCGTTCTGGAAGGGGATGTCGCCGGAGACCTCGTTGATGAGGAGGTCGATGAGCTCCTCGGGCAGCAAGGGGTTGGGCTTGACTAACCTCCGCTGGGCTAATCCCTGGTGGGTGAAAAAGAATAATAGTATGGCTATTGCCAGTAGCTTGACATAACGCCTTGAACTTTTCATAAAAGTTAACCTCCTTCTGTAAATAAGCACCTATTTGGTGCCTTTAGAGTGACTCCAAAGGTTAGCTATATAAGGACGCTCTGAAACCTTTAAAAGTTCAGGAGCTCTTTTTGCCCCCGTTTATTTTAGGGAATAGCAGGGTGAAAGTCAAAGGGTTTCCTCAGCGGGATAAAAAAATCTTGACTTTGCAAGGGAGAATGTGCTATACAAAATAAAAAGTGCCTCTGTAGCTCAGTCGGTAGAGCGAGGGACTGAAAATCCCTGCGTCGGTGGTTCGATTCCGCCCGGAGGCACCAGTTTTTATTAAGTAAAGTACACTTTTAAAATTTGAAGTTATTTTATGTGCTTTTTATTTTGATATGCTAATGAACTATTATGCTGTATTCCAAGCAAAATCGTAAATTTCAAATAATTCCTCATCTGTTAAAACTGTAGTGTCTTTGTTCTTGATTATAGAGTATAAATTTTTTGCGAATTTTCTTAAAAATCCCTTTTTGACTTCTCTTACATGCTCTGCTTTATTTTTCAACCATACTATGAATCTTTTATCTTGTCTTATGCTCGGATAA
>CABWKN010000135.1 GCA_902505605.1 Candidatus Guanabacterium sedimentis | reverse complement strand
TGTATATTTTAAAGAATCAGAGGACTGGAATGGCAAATACATTCCTCATTGGTTCCACAGCAGCAGTGAGTTCAGATGATATGATGTCATCAAGCAGTCGCTTTCCCTCTTTAATTATTACAAAACAGAGATGAAGGATATGAGAAAGCCTCAATTTACCTCTGAAGGTATCAGGCATGCCACCATTAATGGTCACCGATTTCACTTGAGACTTACCGATCCAACACGAGAGAACTACCTATGGATTGATGCCGCCCAACCTCCCCTGGTTCTCGACCAGGTAGCCGCTGAGTTTGTCGCCCATATCATTGATGCCATGTGGGAGTTTCAAGCCGGAGAGGGTGACGAGTCGCCAAAGGTGATAGATTTTGTGGTAGATAAGATGCATCAAAAATATGCCCGGCCGCTCAGTTTCAGAAAAGTGTCCAAGAAGAGAATCCGAGCTGACCTGGATAGAATCTTTGGAACTATCATGAATATTGCCGAAGGACGCTGCCCGGTGGAAGAGGGCTTACCAATGAAAGAGATTAAGTTCTCCCGCTGGGGTGCTCCTGCCCGAATGGATTTAGCCATAACCTATCTCTGTCAGCTCAATTGTGACAAGTGCTATGTGGGCGGCTCTAAGGAGATGAAAGAGCTATCTACCCAGAATTGGATTAAAATCTATAAGATTCTGTGGGATATCGGCATTCCTCAAATCGTATTCACCGGTGGAGAACCCACCCTGCGGGAAGACCTGGTGCAATTAGTCAGCCAGGCTGATGAGTTCGTCACTGGTCTGGTAACTAACGGCATAAAATTAGCCGAGCTCGCCGCCCCATTGAAAGATGCCAGCCTCGATTATATCCAGGTGACCATAGAATCAAATGATCCAGAGGTCCATAACCGCATGGTCGGCAATGGCAATGCCTTTGAGAAGACGGTCGCGGGTATTAAAGAATCCCTTTCTCTGGGAATGCAAGTGATTACCAACACCACTCTGACCACCCTCAACGCACCTAATTTCCTTGACTTGATTAGGTGGGGTAAAAACATCGGCTTAAAACATATGGCCTGCAATACCATCATATGCAGTGGCAAAGGCCCCAAGTATAAAAAGGAGAAAGGGCTCTCTCACGAATCATTGAAGGAACTGCTATCGCAGGCATTAGATTTAGCGAACAAATTAGACATTGAGCTTCAATGGTATTCCCCGACCTGCTACTTGGAGCTTAATCCAGTGGAGCTTGGTTTTGGGATTAAGGGATGCTCCGCCGCTGCCCACAATATGACTATACAGCCAGATGGTACAGCTCTTCCCTGTCAGTCATGGCCGGAAGTAGTGGGCAGCATTCTGCAAGATAACTGGAAGAGCATCTGGGAGCACCCGATAAGCCGCAAGCTCCGAAAACACCAACTTATAGCTGACAAGTGTAAAAATTGTGAATATCTTCCCATATGTGGTGGCGGCTGTCCGTTGGAAATCGACTCCTTACCAGGGGAGTAAATTATCATGAAAATAAAATTAATTATTATTCTTTCCTTTATCTTTTTACTCGCGGCAGCCCCATTTTTCGCTCCTGCTGATACGGGGACCTACCGCATCATTGATTATACCATTAAGCTCACCCCTCGCTCAGATGGCATGGTGGAGATGGAGTACTACCAGAAATGGTTGGTAACAGGTGGTCACATCCCCTGGATAACCATTGGTCTGCCAAACATCAGCTATCAACTTGACCAAGCTAAAAATAGAGGAAACATCAGGAGAATCTCTCCCTACAATTCTTCCGGTTGGTCAGGGGTCAGAATAGACCTTGATAAGGATTACCTGCCTAACGAGACTTTTGAGGTGGGGTTCTCCTTAATACAGAGCAGGCTGTTCTATGCTGACGAAGATAATTATAAGCTTGACTTCACCCCGGGGTGGTACGACAGGGCAGTTACCGACAGGCTGGCGGTCACTATGCACATCTTCGCCCAAATGGACCAGGTGACTGCTAACCCTAAACCCACCAGAGTAGAGGGTCAGGAGATAATCTGGGTGAAGTCTGACCTGGGCAAAGGCGAGAGATTTTCTGTCTCCATCTCTTTTCCCAGGAAGTTCATGCCTCAGGCCAGGACGGGCGCATTAAGGAGCAAAGCCAGGGTAAGAATGCCGGCAAGAGGAGCTGGCTTGTTCATTTTGTTTTCCATCTTTTGGATAGTGATTGTCCTTGCCATTCTCATCGGGAGAAGAGGTTATGGCAGAGGCGGTAGGATATTTTATGGGGGAATTGGCAGAAAGGGTGGTGTATTTGGAGGGAGAACTACCGGCGGCGGCGGTGGCTTTGGTGGAAGGTCAGTTTCCTGCGCCTGCGCCTGTGTATCCTGTGCGTGCGCTTGCGCTTGTGCTGGAGGGGGAGGAGCAGGGTGCAGCAGGAAAATTCATCATACTTGCTCCCTCTGTGCAGAGGAGGTAAAAGTCCGTAGATGAATAAGTTAGCTCATCTTATAAATCTATTTGCCATATTGGCAATATTATTCATCAATTGTGGTGGAGGTGAGCAGCCTTACGATACAAATATCAGTGTGCCGGAAGGGGACCCTCCCTTTCCGCCTCTCGGCCAGTATTGGGTCATAGACAAGGCTGGGGCTCTCACAAATGAGACCATAGTCAAAGGGGATTCTCTCTGTCAATCACTGCAAAATGACGGGATAGCCGAGATGGTGGTTCTGGTTCAGAGCGGCATAAAGCATCCCGAAACATACGCCACGCATTACGGCAGGTGGCTGAAGCTGGGGAGCAAAGGAGCAAGTACTCGGGGCGGTAACAATGGAATTGTCTGGCTGATAAGACCGGATGCAGAGCTGAAAATGACCATATCTGTAGGGCGCGGGCTGCCGCAATTCACTTCATCTGATTACGGCAGAGTAATGGATAAAGCCAAGGACTACTTCAACTTTAATAATTTTGACCAGGGAATTCTGGTCATTATTGAGGAGACAAACAGAGTATTAAGGGAGTTATATCCCTCAGAAAGGGGAGGGGAGCAATGAGAAAAGCGTTAAAAATTGTGCTGCCTATTTTAATCGTAGTTGTGGTAATTGCAGTCGTAGTGTTTTTAGCTTTAGTTCCGCGGATCTACAATACCCTAAATGTCAAGAACCAGGCTGCCTTAGGAGGGCAAGCTCTCTACTCATCGGCGCTAAATCTTTGCAGCCAGAAGGTGAAAGCTGTGTGGACCATGGCGGAGCAGATATCTACCAAAGAAACCGAAGCTCAGCAAGCCATCGCCGCTGCCCGGTCAGGATTTGAGGGCGCAGAAAAATTGTTCCGGACAGCACTTGAAAAAGGAGAAGGTCTGGCAGAGTTAACCAGAGCTGCAAATGGAGTTCTTCAGTCCGCCTTAGCCATCCGGGTGCAAATAGAAGCCTATCCGGTCATCAGAAGCGTGGAAACCTATAATCAAGCCATGCGAGGAGTGGAAGAGGGGATTAACGAGATTAAGACCGCTCTGGATGACTGGATTATGTATATCAGAGACTTCAATACCTATAGAAAGAGCTTCTGGGTGGATATATTGGCAGGCGTTTTCGCCGGCAAGTTTAGTGCCTTTCCCAGCGAGCATGATTATTACAAAGGACCCATTGGAGAGCTGGATATTGATGCTTTGAATCCACAAAGAGCTAAGTGAGATAACCTGAGCTAATAACTACCACCAAATCTTTGCCAGCTAATTATTGCTGTACTCTGTATCTTCTTTCCTTAAATAGAGTTGTCACCTTCAGACTGTAGTCCTCTGACGACTAAGTCTTTTAGAGTTTCAGCAAGATAGAGGGGGCTACGATTTTATCAGCTTTTTAGCCATCTCCACCTCCTCTGCTGGGGTGGAGACCTGCCCGTCTAATTTGGCAAGCAGAATCTTTCTGAGGATTTTGTTAAAAAGGGGTCCAGGCGAGCAGCCCAGCTTCAGGAGGTCTTCACCGGATATATTGATCCTCACCTGCGAGAGATGACGGAGGTAGAGCGAGATTGCCTGCTTTACTGCTTCTTGCTCAGCCCTCGCCATAGCGTAAAGGAGCACCACCAGCCGGCAGCGATGAAGCACACTGTATATCTGACTCGGTTTTGCCACTTTCCTCTTGCTTAGCTTATTAATAACAGCTGTTATCTCTTCAGGATATGCTGTAAGGATTTTCCTCTCTTTGGGAGGGAGGTTAAGGCGCTCTGCTCCCTCCTGGCGTTCGCTGGTTGAGAGCCCTTCAAAGAGACCCATAAGATAAATCAGCCACGGCTTCGGCTCAGGCTCCCTATAGAGGAAATTATACCAGGAGATGACCTTCTCAATATTATCAGAGATGCGCGCCATTGTTTTGTCGTAAGTAATATGCGGATGGATAAACTTTAATATGTCGAACTCCGCCATGGTCTGGATAGCTACCGCCGGGTGCTGCTCCTCAAATATCAGGCGCAGCTCATTCATCAGCCGGGTGCCCGACAGAAGGTTCAAAATACCCTTCTCAACTGCTTCTCTCATCAATTTCCGGGTATTCTCCTCCATCTGGAATTGAAACCTCTGCTGAAAGCGTATCGCCCTGAGCAGCCGGGTGGGGTCTTCGATAAAGCTCAGGTTGTGTAATACCCGAATGATACCTTCATTAAGGTCCCTTCTTCCACCGAAATAGTCTATTAATTCCCCGAAATGAGGTTTGTTAAGGCGGACTGCTAAGGCGTTGAAGGTAAAGTCCCGGCGGTAGAGGTCGGCTCTCAGTGAGCTTTCCTGCACTACCGGGAGCGCGGCGGGGACTTCGTAGAATTCGGTACGGGCAGAAGCTATATCTACCTTGAATCCCTGAGGGAACATAACCACCGCCGTATGGAATTGTGGGAACCCTTTGGAGGAGCCTTCTACTTTTTGTGCCAAGGTTTTAGCAAATTGAATTCCATCCCCCTCCACCACCACATCCAGGTCTACATTTTTAATTTTCAGCAGGAGGTCCCTGACAAAACCGCCCACCAGAAAAGCATTGATGGGCACTCCATCAGCGGTCCGGGAGATGGTCTCAATAATGGCGAAAAGCTCCGCCGGGAGCTGCTCCCTCATAGGCAAACTGAGGTTCTGTGATGAGGGAAGGATGGGGTTGCGGACGGTCATTTCGCCCATATCAGAAAAAGGGATTACTGATACTTTTTCTTCTATCTGGCTCAGTTCCTCAGAGAGCAGAGAGAGAAGTTTTTCGCGAGCTTCCAGCAGGCTTATACCTCGTAGGCTAGCAGAGGCTGCCGAGGGATGTCCACCGCCACCAAATACCCCTGCTACCGCACCGACATCCACTCCTTTAAAGCGACTGCGGGCAATAAGGCTGCTGTGGGTGCCTATTTTCACCAGAGCGAAGAAGATGTCGATTTTCAGCATATCCATAAACCTCTGCACTACGGTTCCTAACTCGCTCATATACTTTTCTTTATAGAGAATAGCGATGACCACCTCGGTTCCCCTTATGCGATACCTTTCGGAGGAGCGCAAGAGGTCGTTGATGAAGTCGAACTGTTCCAGGGTCAACTCCTCTTTCAAAAAGTGAGAGGCGAGGTTCAAATCAGCACCACACCGCAACAGATATGCTGCCACTTCCAGGTCTTCGGGAGTGGTGGTGGGGAATGAGAAAAATCCTGTATCCTCGCAGATGCCCATAATCATCGCAGTTGCTTCGCTGGCTGTCAAGGGGATAGCGCGCTCCTTTATGAGCTTGGTTAAGATGGTGACTGTAGCCCCTGCAGGTCGCACCTCCTCAATCTCTCCTTTGATGTCGTCTGGCTGAGGTGGATGATGGTCGTAGATATCTATTTTAAGCGCCGGGTTGGAAACAATCAATTGAGCAAAGGGACCGATGCGGGAAGCCTGTTTGGTGTCTACCAGGATGAGGTGGGTGACCTGGTTGAGGTCGACCTCCTGCGGCTTGGCAACTTTCCAGCAGTAATAAGGGGAAGCCATAAAACGGCGTATGCTCTCCCCCCAGGAGCCGGGAAAAGCCATTATTGCCCCGGGATATAATTTGGAAGCTGCTATCATGGATGCCAGGGAGTCGAAGTCGGAATTAATATGCGTAGTGATCAACTCCATAATGTCTTTATGTCTCTCCTCTCTTTTTATGCAATTCTATCACATATCTTACTTATTGTTCAAAATAGATTTAAAAAAAGATAACTTATTAAAATAAAAGATATTATAAGCTTTCTTAAGTAGCAGAGATATCAGAGGACTTAAATCTCCATAATACGTGTTGACTATTTTCTCATTAGTTATTATGATATTATCAGACAGGAAAAGGAGTCTGTGGACAGTGAAGTGCCCTAAATGTCATTTTGACAACCCCGCTGATACCCGTTTTTGCGGTAACTGTGGGACACAGCTTCCTTCCTCAGAGGAAATCCCTGTTTCTCGCACCAAGACCCTCCAAATGCCCCTAAAAGAATTAGCCAGAGGAAGTACTTTTGCTAAGAGATACGAGGTCATTGAGGAGCTGGGGAGAGGGGGTATGGGCAAAGTCTATAAAGTATTCGATAAAGAGGTCAAGGAGAAACTGGCTTTAAAGCTCTTAAAGGCTGAAATTGCTGCTGATGAGAACACCATTGAGCGGTTCAGGAACGAGCTTAAATTTGCTCGCAAGATATCCCACCGGAATGTCTGCCGCATGTATGACCTCAGCAAGGAAGAAGGAACCCATTACATCACCATGGAATATGTGCTTGGTGAGGATCTAAAGAGTTTCATTAGAAGGTCAGGGCAATTAAGCATAGGGAAAGCTATTTCCATAGCCAGGCAGGTGTGCGAGGGGCTAGCTGAAGCTCACCGATTGGGAGTGGTGCACAGGGATCTAAAGCCCCAGAACATCATGATAGATAGAGAGGGGAATGCCCGGATTATGGATTTTGGCATCTCCCGCTCCCTGGAGGCGAAAGGAATAACTGAAGCAGGTGTAATCATCGGGACACCGGAATACATGTCTCCAGAACAGGTGGAGGGTAAGAAGGCAGACCTGCGTTCTGATATTTATTCTATGGGAATTATTCTTTATGAAATGTTGACCGGAAGGGTGCCTTTTTCAGGCAATACCCCTTTAAGCATAGCGGTGAAGCACAAGACTGAAGCACCTCCAGACCCCAAACAGGTGAATGCTGAGATACCTGAGGACCTCAGCCGCTTAATTCTCAGATGCATGGAGAAGGATAAAGGGAAGAGGTATCAGGGGGCTAAGGAAGTTCTTTCCGACTTAGGCAAGATAGGTAAGCCTGAGGTAGAAATAATCAGTGCGCCTGAATGGAAAAACTCTATAGCTGTGTTACCTTTTGCAGATTTAAGCCCCCAGAAAGACCAGGAATACTTTTGCGACGGTATGGCGGAAGAACTCATCAATGCGTTATCAAAAGTCAAGGAGTTACGAGTCGTTGCACGAACTTCCGCTTTTTCATTCAAAGGCAAAGAGATAGATATCCGTGAAATTGGCAAGAAGCTGAATGTAGAGACGGTGCTTGAAGGCAGTGTGCGCAAAGCGGGCAATCGGCTTCGCATTACAGCGCAACTTGTTAATGTAACAGATGGTTATCATCTCTGGTCGGAGAGGTTCGATCGTCAAATGGAAGATGTATTTGCTATTCAGGATGAGATATCCTTAGCGATCGTTGATAAGCTAAAGCTCAAACTCATGGGGAGAGAGAAAGCAGCGATTGTAAGACGTTACACGGACAATCTTGAAGCTTATAACTTGTATTTGCAGGGTCGCTTTTATTGCAACAAATTAACACCAGAGGGAGCGGAGAAGGGCATCGAGTGTTTTGAGGCCGCCATCGAGAGAGATCCGACCTACGCGCTGGCATACGCCGGGCTAGCCTACCTCATTGGTACACGGGCGGTCTGGGGGAGTATTCCACCAAACAAGGCGTTTCCCATAGTCGTCCGGAAATATGCGGAGAAGGCGCTGGAGATAGATGACACCGTTGCTGAAGCACACCTTGTTCTGGCTAGCATCTGCTTCTTGTATGATTGGAACTGGGTGTGTGCAGAGCAGGAGTTCAAAATAGCTCTGCATATTGGCCCAACCATAGCTCAAACTCATGTGGATTACTCTTTATTCTTGTTGACCCATAAACGGGACAAGGAAGCTGTTGTCGAAGCGAGATTGGCACAAAAATTTGATCCGCTCTCCACCATGATTAACGGATGGGTTGGACATGTACTCTTCCTCGCAGGGCAATACGAGGAGGCCATAGAACAGTTAAATAAGGTGCTCACAATGGACCCAAGCTACTGGAATTCGCACCTTATGATGAGTTTTGTTTACCGCGAAAGAGCGATGCTGCAAGAGGCAATGGTAGAAGCTGAAAAGGCGATGGACTTCTCTGGGAGCGCCCCGGTCGCCGTGATGAATCTCGCCTCCGTATGTTATTTGCTCGGTAAGAAGGCCAAAGCAGAGAAACTACTTGATAGTTTGAAAGAGAGAGCTCAAAGTGAATATATTCCACCAATGTTCTTTTTCTGGACTCATCTGGCTCGAGGTGAGGTGGATGAGGCGTACAAGTGGTTGGAAAAGGCTTATGAGAATCACGACATATGGCTCTGTTGCTACCGGTTAGTCCCATCGATGCCTCCCCGCGACCCGGGGTTCACAGCCTTGCTGAAAAAAATAGGCTTGGAATGATGATTGGCAAAACCATCTCCCATTACAAAATCCTCGAAAATACAGAAGAAGGATTGGACTGTGCTCTTAAACCTATACGATCTGGACTGGGAATCGTTGGCGAGAATGAGTTACTTTATGCGAAAGGCTAAGTTATGATTATTAGGATTTATCACGCGGTGATTCATCCGTATTTCCTCCAAGGTATATGCCCACAACTTTAGTCACATTTTCATTTTTATCCAAAACAAAACGAAGACGAAAGAGACCATAACCTTTGAGAGCAAATGTATCTTGGGTAAGAGGTAATAACTTGTACTCCTTTCCCCCATCCCTTTTATAGTACAAGCTTCCTTCACGGAGGCTCACATGCCGGAGACCATAGTTACCGGCATATTTTTCAAGTGTCTTCTCTGGAATAAAAACTGGTTTCTCTTCTGCCTGGATTACTTCCTTTACCCAGGGAATGGCCATCTTGGCAAAAGGTTTTTCAGGATCCAATTCCAAGGTCTTTTGGAGATGTGTAAGAGATTCCTTGTTACGTCCTGTCTCAAAATAGAGCCTACCGAGTCCTGCCCAGGCAAAAACAGACTTCGGGTCTGAATCGATTATCCATTTAAATATCGCCTCTGCTTCTTCTATTTTTTCTCTCCCCACCAAATAATGGGCAAAGTCGACAATATTAGTAATCTTAAAAATCTGTGGATATTGATTTTTCATCACTTCTAATTTGTTCAGGCCGGCTTTTACCTCTCCTTCAAGGAAGACCCTCTCAATTGTCAATCTGGCAATACGTCCCGGGTCGTCATAACTTTTGTAACCCAGCCATCTGAAGGAATATTGCTGGTCGTCCAGTATAAGAGAGACAAGGGGTTCAGCTATGGAGAATAGGTTCTCAGAGTTAGCAAAAAAGATTAGCCCTTCCTTTCTTTCCTTGTAAGCGACTGTATATGCTTTGAGATCACCGTTGTCTCCCCAATGCCAGAAACCGTTTTCTGTATTTCCTGGCTGAATTCCCCAGCCTAATCCCCATAAGATATGCTCATCAAATTCAGTTTCCCCTTTTTTCGTCGCTCTAACATGTGGGGTCAGCATCAGAGCAATGGTTTTCGGCTTTAGAACTTGATTATTCATAACTGCACAGAGAAAAGTGGCGTAATCCTTGGCTGTAGTTAACAGACTGGCTCCCCCATTCGGCTCTGTTCGTCTTCTTCTCTGATTGGCAAAACCATGACGGTCATGACCGGTAGCACCGTTTTCAGCATAGAGATCGTTCCAGACATAACTGGTCTTGGACATTCCCAATTGTTCAAATATCTCTTTTTTCGTGAATTCCTCTAAAGACATTCCTGTTAGTTTTTCTATCGTGCGGCCTAAATATAGAAACCCCTCGCCTGAATAGCCATAGAGCTTTCCCGGTTCTCGAATAAGCTTGTTTCCCCAGTTGGGAAGACCAGTCGTGTGTGTCAGGACATGTCTAGCAGTTATCTTTTTATAACGCTCATCGCCTGCAAGCTTCTGATAAGGGAAATATTCCGCGAAAGGCTTGTCGAGGTCTAATTCTCCCCGCTCTACTAGCTTCAAAGCAGCAACGGCTGTTACGGTTTTAGTGATTGATGCAGCTTCAAAAATAGTATTTTCATCTACAGGTTCATTTTTCTCTCTACTCCGACATTTTCGGCCATCTTTTTTACAGAAGGGAAAGTTACCTGTATCCTTTCAGCAAGATTGTAGCCATAGACCGGAGAGGTATGGGTGAGCTTATTGAACTCCGCTATCTCTTCACAATG
>CABWKN010000134.1 GCA_902505605.1 Candidatus Guanabacterium sedimentis | reverse complement strand
CTCAGCCACGCTATTTCCCAAGCCTAAGGAAGTCCTTGATTTTATGGACCATTTTTATCGCCATTATGGAGTTAATCCCGGGCGCTCGGGATACGATTTATGCATGGAGGCTGAGCAGATGGTTCAGGAGACCAGAAAGCTGCTCACCGAATTTTTTCATGGCAATAACTACGAGCATCTGGTCTTCACCTATAACGCCTCCGACTCCTTGAATATGATTATAAACGGTATTCTGAAGCCCAGAGACCATGTCATCACCACCACCCTGGAGCACAACTCTGTGCTCCGCCCGCTCCACCATAAATACTCTGAAGGAATGATTGAGGTTGACTACATACCCTTCGACTCCCAGGGGTATGTTGACCCCGATGATTTTCAGAAGAGGTTCAAGAAAAACACCAAGCTGGTTATCATTAACCACGGCTCCAATGTTATCGGAACGGTGCAGCCGGTACAGGAAATCGGGAAGCTCTGTCGTGAACAGGGGATTATCTTCGCTATTGATGCAGCTCAGACTGCCGGGGTGGCGCCCATAGATGTGGAGCGAATGAATATCGACCTCGTCGCCTTCACCGGGCATAAATCGCTGATGGGTCCAATGGGGATAGGGGGGCTCTATGTAGGAGAAGATATAGAGATTGAGCCGAGCCGAATGGGGGGAACCGGTGTGCGCTCCGCACACCCATTCCACCTGCCGGAATACCCCTATCGGTTGGAATGCGGCACCCTTAATGTCCTCGGCATTGCGGGCTTAAATGCCGGTCAAAAGTATCTTAATAGGGAGGGGGTGGAGAACATTAGACGAAAGGAGCTCACTCTGCTGGAGCGCCTGCAGAAAGGTCTGAGGGAGATTGAAGGGGTGACCCTTTATGGGAGCACCTCACTGGAAAACAAGCTGGCGGTGCTCTCTTTTAATATTGACGGCTATAAAGCGATTGACACCGGCACCCTCCTCGATGTCGATTACAATATTGCTACCCGTACCGGTCTCCATTGTGCACCCAAGGTTCATAAGCAACTTCAGACCATGCCCGAAGGGGCAGTGAGGGTGAGCATCGGTCCCTTCAATACAGAAAAGCATATCGACCACTGCATTAATGCGGTAAAAGAAATAGTCAGCACAAAGAAGGGATAGTAAGAGGATTCTTATCCTTTTTTGGAAGGATAGTCGGAAGAAGGATTAATCTGTCCTGAGGGGAGAATCAGGGCATCGGCTATAATCTCCCCTATAGTCTTTACCTCAATCCTTAAATTATAATTTTTGTTCAGCTCCATCAACTGGTCAATACAATTATGACAAGGAGTGGCTACCACCTTAGCCCCCGCCTGACGAATCTGCTCTACCTTAGCTCTTCCCGCTTTTAGCCTGAGCTCGGCATACTCGCTCATGCTCAATAGCCCTCCCCCTCCGCCACAGCAGAAATTGCGTTCCCTGTTGGGGTGCATCTCGACGAAATTACTGACCGCTTTTCGCAGGATATAGCGCTGCACCTCCACCACACCACCGTAGCGCACCAGATTACAAGGATCATGGAGAGTAGTCGGCTTACTGTTTGCCGAGGGGTCGAGTCGGATGCGACCCTCCCTGAGGTATTCAGCTATCAGCTCAAGGATGCTTTTCGCCTGGAAGTCAAACCGCTTGCCAAGCCAGTTGGGAGCTTCCCACCGGATGGAGCGGTAGGCGTGACCGCACTCGGTTACCGCCAGAATTCGGGCTCCCAGCTTTTCCGCTTCATCAACCAGGCGTCTGGCTATGGTGCGAGCCGCCTGGTCATCTCCGGAATAATAAGCATAATTAGTAGCGTCAAAGTTAGTGCTACTGAGAGTCCAATCCTCGTCCGCCGCATAAAATATCTTGGCTATGGCAATGATAGACAGGGGGAAAAACTTTGGCTCTCTCGGGTTCAGGGTATATAAAACCCTGGCACCAGCTTTATTGAGGGGAATTTTCGCCCAGGTGTCACCCACCTCCTGCTGCAGCTCCTCCTCCAACCACTGGAGCGTCCCAATAAGCTCTTCCTCCGTAATGGCCATGTTGTTGCCGGTGGTTACCGCTTTATCGACTGCAGATTGCAAGCCCCTGGGCACCTGGTCTAACTCTACCAGAATCTTGCGTGCCTCTCGTATCAGAAAGCCGATGTCCATCCCTATCGAGCAGTTAATAGCACAGCGCCCGCACATGGTGCACTCGCCAAATATCGTATCGGTAAGCTCCTTGAGGGTGAGCGCGTCCACCTCTTTGGCTCCCACCCAGAAGGGGATACGCCTCCCCAGCCAGGTATGATACCGGCGGAAAAGGCTTGATAACCGGTCGGTTCTGAAAGCGGGAATAAACCGGCTGTTGTTCTCCGCCAGGTAGTAATGGCAGGAATCGCTGCACAGCCCGCAGTGCACACAGGAATTAACCAGGATGGCCAACCTTCGGGTGATACTCTTACTTAAACTCTCAAGTGTAAATCGATGATTAGCGATTGCTTCCATAAAGCGTACTACCTCTCCTCGATTCCCTTTGCCTCCCAAAGGGATAACACTCCACGCCTGCCAAAAAAGCCTCCCCAGACCGCCCGGGCATACAAACAGAAAAGCGCATGGCGAAGCTTACCCAAGGGGAGGTATATAAAGAAGATGACCGCGATCAAGTAAAAATAGGGGGGAAAATTACCCTCCCTCAGGCTGAGCCAACTAACCAATAGAAAAGCTTCTACTAAGGCGTTGGAAAAATAGTCATCGGGACAGCTCAAGGAACGAAGATAAGGAGTAAATATCCGCTTGAGCAGAAGACCGAAACCGCAGAGCAATCCAGCCCACAGCCCCAGAGAACCCCATGCTTTAAGAGAAGCAGGAACGGACTTCAGCCAGAACGAGAGAAAAAAGAGAAACAGCGCAAAAAAGGTACTCAAATGAAAGACCGCTCCCGCAAGGTAGCTCACCAGGTGCCTGGCAGAGCTCTCCTTGCTCCAGGGCAGTAAGGCTTTGGTAAAGGCATACACAATTCCTTCCCACCACCTTCCCCGAGGCGGGGCGATGTCCCTCTGATGGGGTAGATGTCGCACCTGAAGGAGCATATAAAGGAGAGCGATAAGGCAAAACAGGAATGCTCCCAGGGATAGAGCCTGGCTCAAGGGCATCATCGCTATTCACCATCTATACACAGCCATCCGGCTTGGGCAGCCCTGCCAGCTTGCAGGCACCCCGGGCGGGACCGCTGGTGAAGAGCTGATAGATATATCTCAGGGGAAACCCGGTTTCCTTGCACAGCAGCCTGACCATAGGGGCAATATCATGGTCAAGAAAATATTGCCGGATATAATTCATCACTTTCCAGTGGTCATCGGTCAACTCGTCAATCCCTTCCGCCTCGGCTAAAACCTTCGCCAACTCCTCGGACCACTCTTCGGGTCTGATTAAGAAACCCTCTTCATTCACCTCGACTTTTTTCCCCCTAAACTCTATGAAAGCCATCTTCCTCCTCTTTTTGAAAAATCAAACTCAATAGTGCATAAGCTCTTCAATCACCATCACTGGCTCACGGCACCTATCCCGTGCTTAAAAGAGAACACATTTTAGCATAATAAACATAGAGTTTCAACTCAAGCCCTCACATCCAGATTGTTGATGGTAGGGGAAAACCTCTTTTTCAAATTAGATTCTTGAATTTAATCCTTTAACGGTGCTTTAGCGGATATTTTTTAGCTTCCGGTAAGGTATTAAAATATTGAATGAGGCGGAACTTTTCATTCCCGGGAAGGAAAAGACTTTAAGGAGAGCAATATAAAAAATGGAGGCGGCGACCGGAGTCGAACCGGTGTATAAAGGTTTTGCAGACCTCTGCCTTACCACTTGGCTACGCCGCCACCAATGGAGCGGGAAACGGGATTCGAACCCGCGACTTCAACCTTGGCAAGGTTGCACTCTACCACTGAGTTACTCCCGCTCTGTCTGAGAAAATATAACAAAATAAGGCTTCTTTGTCAATCCCTAATTTCATATTAAGTCCCTGCTAACCCCTCTGTCCATAAGCTGAAAAGCATTTTTTATCAGAGTGACCCGTTCCTCATCCTGGGCACTAAGGTCAATGCTCACCACATCGTAGCGGCAATCGACTCCCTGCAGTTTATGGCGATAGAGATAGTGCTGGGAGATTTTTCTCATGCGCTGTTGCTTCCGCCAGTTTACCGATTCCTCGGGAAGACCGAACTCTGTTGAGCGTCTGGTCTTCACCTCCACAAAAACCAGAACCTTCCGGTCATAGGCGATGATGTCGATCTCTCCATGGGGAGACCGGTAGCCGCGCTCCACAATCTTATACTTATTCTTTCTAAGGAAGCGACAGGCTGCCTCCTCTCCCCTTTTGCCGAGCTGAGAGCGGTCTTTGGAGCTTCTTAGAAAATTTAACCTTCGGGTGAAAAACCGTCCAAACCTCATATCTACAAACTAAGCTTAGGTAGCTTTTTTTGATTATTAACATCACTTGCGTATTAGAAAAATCCCTGATAAATCTTTTTATTTTCAGGGAGAACTCTCAGGGGCTATGGTTCCCTCTTCCACCTTACCCCATTTCTGGTATCTTCCAGAATTATCCCCATCCGACTCAGTTTCTCTCTGATGAGGTCTGCTTTATGATACTCCTTGTTCTGGCGAGCTGCATCCCGCTCGGCAATGAGCTTTCTTATAGTCTCGTCAAGGGGCTCTTCTTCTACAGCAGGCAAAATCCCGGTAATCCGGTCAAAATTCTCCAGAGCCCCCCTGATCTCGCTTATATTTTTCTCCCCCACTTCACCCCGCTCGAGCGAGATATTGACCTCCTTCACCAGTTGATGGAGAGATGCCAGGGCGGGCGAAATATTGAGGTCATCATCCAGAGCTCGCTCCATACCCGCTGTGGCCTCTTTGGCTGCCTTTCCTAAAGCCTGATTGTAGCCCTCAACTGGCTTGCTCTGCCGGAGTCTGAGGAGGAAATCGCCGAGATTCTTCAGGGAGTGAGTAGCCTGAGTCAATCCTTCTTTGGTGAAGTTAAGCTGTCGGCGGTAATGGGTAGACAGCAGGAGATAGCGGATAGCCTGAGGCTCATATCCCTCTTCCAGCAAGTCGCGCAGGGTATAATAATTCCCCTTGGACTTGGACATCTTCTCCCCTTCGACAATCAGGTGTCGGCAGTGAAGCCAATAGCGCACAAACTGCCGACCAGTTGCTGCCTCGCTCTGGGCGATCTCATTCTCGTGATGGGGAAAGATAAGGTCAACGCCGCCAGTGTGAATGTCGAAGCTCTCCCCCAGATAGTGCATGCTCATAGCAGAGCATTCAATATGCCACCCCGGTCGCCCCGGTCCCAATTCGGTCTCCCAGAAGGGCTCACCCTCTTTTTTACCCTTCCAGAGGACAAAGTCCCGCACATCCTCCTTCCCGTACTCATCCAGGTCAATCCGGGCGCCCGGCTTTATCCCCTGGAGGTCTATCTTGGAGAGCTTACCGTAAGAGGGGAAGTCGGAGAGCCTGAAATATACGGAGTTCTCTCTGGTGTAAGCGAAGCCCTTCTCCTGCAATCGTTTGACAAGCAACACCATCTGAGGTATATGCTCGGTAGCCCGTGGGTAAAACTCCGCTCGCTCAATTCTCAGGGCGTCGAGGTCGGCGAAGAAGGCATCGATATACTTCCTGGTATATTCCCCGATATCTTTCCCGGCTGCCTTTGATGCTTTGATTATCTTGTCATCCACATCAGTGATGTTCATCACCTGAGTGACCTGGTAGCCCTTGAACTTCAGGTAGCGACGCAGGAGGTCTTCAAAGATATAAGAGCGAAAGTTGCCGATGTGGTTATAGTCGTACACCGTAGGTCCGCAAGTGTATATGAGAGCTTTCTCAGGATGGAGAGGAACAAAAGGCTCTTTTTTATTCCTCAGTGTATTATAAAATCTAAGCATCGCTGCCCCCACAATTTCCACAAGCGGGCAAAATTAACCACCGTTTCTAAGTCTCACAAATATAACACAATCCAAGGGGAGGTTTCTATAATTTTATAAATTGCTGCACGCCTTACCGCCGACAGCCCTTTGCCAAAAGCTCGCCTCAATAGGGGCACACGGTACTCGGATTTCCCCAGGGCAGACTTGCTCTCTTAATGCGCTAATACCGTTTGGGAACCGCTATGCTGGTGCCCGCTCCCACATCAGGAACTCTACCTGCCAATCAAACAGGCATTGGTATAAACACATTATCATTTTCCCGAAGGATAAAAGCAAGGAAAAAGCACCACTTTCACCTCATCTGTTGACAAAATTATATGATTACAAAGCAGAGAGTGGCAAAAATCGGATTGAGAGGTAAAAAAGCGGTTTGTAACCACCCTCATACTGTTATATAATTGATTTAAATATTCTCATATAAGAGATATAGGGAATAGGCACTTGAAAATACATTCATAATGGGATATAACCCGGCATTAAAAAGGAACAAAGGAAGAAGTTTAAATTAACAGGACAGAAGCTGTCTTTAAGGAGGTTTATAAAATGTCCGAGAAGAAGATGGTTTTCAAAGAGCTTTCACCAGATGAATTGAGGTGGCGGTTAGACCCCGCAGCCCTCTCCTTCAAGACCACCAAGGAAGTGGAAACCTGCAAAGAAATAATCGGTCAACCCCGGGCTTTAAGTGCTATAAGGGTGGGGCTGGAAATGAAGAGCCTCGGCTATAACATCTTCGTCACCGGCCTGGCAGGAACCGGGCGCACTACTACCATCAAGAGTCTGCTGGAGGAGATAGATAGGGAAAAAAAGATACCTAATGACCTATGCTATGTGAACAATTTCAAAAACCCTGATATGCCCCGTATTTTGAATCTCCCTGCAGGAAAAGGCTCGGCATTGACGAAGGATATGGATCAATTGATAGAGAGCTTGCAGAAGAGTATCCCCCAAATCTTCGATAGCGAAAGTTATAATGAGCAGAAGAAAAAGACCGTGGAGGGACTTAGAGAAAAGCAGAAAGAACTCATGAAGCAACTCGAAGAGAAGGTTAAATCAGAAGGATTCACCCTGATGCAGATTCAGTTCGGACCTTATGTCAAGCACGATTTAGTCCCCCTGGTCGAAGGCAAACCTGTTAACATGGAGCAGCTGGAAGAAGCGGTGAGGCAAGGTAAATTTCCAGCCAAGGAATTTGACAAGTTAAAGGAGAAACATGCTGCATTGGTTAAGGAACTGGAGGCTGCCTTCAAAAAGGGGCGAGAGGTAGAAAGAAAAATAATCGCCGCATTGAAAGACCTTGACCGCGAGGTAGTTCTCCCCTTGATAGATGATTCGATCCATATGATCAAGGAACGACACCCCTATCCCAAGGTCTCCGAATACCTGGACGAAGTAAGGGAAAGCCTGCTGGAAAACCTCGACCGATTCAGGGCAAAGGAAGAAGAAAAAGCCGCCCCCCTGGCTGGCTTGCTCCCCATCCCCCAGGCAGACCCCTTCCTCGAATATAG
>CABWKN010000133.1 GCA_902505605.1 Candidatus Guanabacterium sedimentis | reverse complement strand
GTGGACAATGACATAGTTGATTATTTTAATATTTGGCTAATAAAATTCTTGATAAAGCAACCCAAATGCTTTATAGTTCGCCTTCGCTAACAGAATGGTTTTTAGAGGGAGACCTGAGATTCTTAATGATTCATCATCAGGTAGGTATGTTTTCTTTTATAATAATAGGAATGGTTAATAATGGATAATTATGTTGTTCTCTCGAAAAAATTATAATAATAGTATCTGGATAATGATAAGGAGGTAAAAAATGCATTATCGCAGATGTAAATCATCCATTTTTATTTTGATTTTGCTTATTCTTGTGCCTATTATTTCTGCCAGGCAAACATCGCTGCCAGAAAAATTCAAAATGCCGGAAACTCCCGCTGGCCAATGTGCCACAGCATACTTCAAAGCATTCAACTCTGGCGATGACACTCAGATGGAAGGTTTCTTCAAGCAGTATTATTCTGAGCCTGACCTCGAAGAACGGTCCATTGAGAGTCGCCTCAAAAGATATCATCAACTTCGTGATATATTCAAAATACTGACGCCAGCATATATTGGTTTGAGTTTAGAACGGCAGCTCTCTCTGCTTTGCACCGCATCTGGTACTGATAGTGGCATAGTTTTCCGCTTTCAGCTTAAAGATACCAAACCATACAAAATCGACTTCATGACCGTTTCTGGAATAAATATTGAGGGGATAGACTTTTCCTCATTAAGCAGCGCATATTCAATAAAGGAAATCCAAGAGACCATCAACTACACTGCCAACAGAGCCCAGCCTATTGACGATGCAATGCGAAAGGGCACGGTCGAGAAGGTTGCAAGAGCCTTACGCGAGGAATATATTTATCCTGAGATGGGCCAAAAAATGGCGGATAAAATCATACAGAATTTATCTGCTGGTCAGTACGATGAGCACACAAGGGCAGGCAGGCTCGCTGACAAGCTTACAGAAGACATGGTCGCCCTCTGCAATGACCTTCATCTTTGGGTTGAAGCATGTAATCCCATGCAAGACCGATCGATTTATCCAGAAAACCGCAGTGTGGAGGAACTGCGTCGAGACAACTACGGCTTCCGTAAGACGGAGATCCTGCCTGGTAACATCGGATACATCAAGTTCGACATGATCCATGATGACAAAGAAGCCATTGAAATTGCCACTTCCGCCCTTGCTTCCGTTGCCGATTGCGATGCATTGATTTTTGACATTCGCGATAACATAGGCGGCGAATGGGGAGTGGCTCGCCTCATCATCAGCTATTTTTTCACAGAACAAAAGATTATCAGCCATTCCTATGATCGTACCGGACAAAGAATTGGCACAGACAAAACGCTTGAAGATATCCCGGGCAAACGGTTTGACCCGGCCTTGCCCGTCTACATCTTAACCAGCAATCGTACGGGTTCAGCTGCTGAGAGTTTTGCCTACACCCTGAAGCATTTTAACCGGGCAATTATTGTTGGAGAGACCACTATCGGCTCGGCCCATCCTTGTAAGGAGCTGGTTTTAAACAAGCTATTCAGGATATCTGTACCCTTCAGGCGAGTGGAAAATCCGATCACCAAGACAAGCTTTGAAAATATCGGAGTGATTCCTCATATAAAAGTAGAAGCATCCAAAGCTCTTGAAGCGGCGATAGAAGACGCAAAGAAACGAAAGACATAAATAGTTACGTCAAAATACTTATGAAATAGTCAGCTTTTTTAATAAGGAATTATGTAATGAAAAAGAAACTTGTTTTGGTGGTGCTTTTTCTATTTCCGTTTGTTGTATCAGCCCATGATTCCGAACCGAACCCGCAAAAGGTTGTGCAGGCTCTTAGGGCTGATGAACAAATTAAAATTGACGGCATCTTAGATGAACAGGTGTGGCAGGGAACCGGCTACAGCGAATTTGTGCAATCAGACCCCATTGACGGCGCTCAGCCTACCGAGAAAACCACCGTCTGGGTAGCCTACGATAATAGGTCTCTCTATGTGGCTGCCCGGCTTTATGACTCCCAGCCGGAATCAATCGTCAGCCGCCTGGGACGTCGAGATGACCGGGTTGACTCCGACTGGTTTGAGTTTGCCGTTGACCCCTATTACGATAGGCTCACTGGCTTTCGCTTTTGGGTTAATCCAGCCGCCTCCATTATTGATGAAACTCTTTACAATGATAGCTGGAGTGATTCCACCTGGGATGGGGTGTGGGATTGGGCTGCCCGCGTAGATGAGCAAGGCTGGGCAGTGGAGCTCAGAATCCCATACAATCAATTACGGTTTCCAAAGAAAGAAGAGTATATATGGGGGGTAAATTTCCGGAGGACTATTAAGCGTAAAAACGAGAAAGACGGCTTTATCTGGATTCCCAAAGAAGACCGAGGCTATGTCTCCCACTTTGCCAGGCTGGAAGGAATCAAGGGCATAAATCCCGGTCGGCATATTGAGCTTCTCCCCTACGCTGTTGCTCAGGCTGAATATACCCCGGCTGAACCGGGCAATCCTTATGCTACAGGTAAGAACTACTTCGGCAATACCGGACTCGACCTGAAAGTTGGACTGAGGAGCAATCTCACCATGGATGCCGCCATAAACCCCGACTTCGGTCAGGTGGAGGTTGACCCGGCGGTGATTAACCTCACTGCCTACGAAACCTTCTATGAGGAAAAAAGACCGTTTTTTATTGAGGGCTCCAGCATTTTCAGGTTCGGTCGGGGAGGCGCTACCAGCTACTCCGCAATCAGTTGGTGGGAGCCCAATTTTTTCTACAGCCGCCGTATTGGTCGAACACCACAGGGGTATGTCTCCCGAGATGGCTATGTGAATTTCCCCGACCGCAGCACAATTTTAGCTGCCGCCAAGATTTCTGGTAAAATCCTTAATGGTTGGAACATAGGGTTCATCAATGCCCTGACTTCTCGGGAATACGCTGAGATTGACTCCGAGAGTGAGCGCTTCAGGGAAGAGGTGGAGCCCTTCTCCTACTATGGTGTGCTGCGGGTGCAAAAGGAATTCAACGAAAGTAATCAGGGTTTCGGATTTATCACCACTTCAGTCCTCAGAGATTTAAAGCCTGATAATCTCACAGACATCCTGAACCAAAATGCCTTCAGCCTGGCTTTTGACGGATGGACTTTTCTGGATAAGAACAAGACCTGGGTTATTACCGGCTGGATGGGTGGCACTCGTGTGGCCGGAAGTCAGGCTGACATTCTCAGGCTTCAGCAAGCTCCCCAGCACTACTATCAGCGCCCAGATGCTGCTCATGTTGAGCTGGATGAAGACGCTACCTCCCTGAGCGGCTGGGCAGGGCGGATATATCTCAATAAAGAAAAGGGCAACTTTGTTTTCAATGCGGCTGTGGGGGCTATATCTCCGGGCTTTGAAACTAATGATGCAGGATTCCACTCCCGAGGAGATATAATCAATAGCCATCTCATTTTTGGCTATCAGTCGTTTCATCCGGGTAAGGTGTTTCGTAAATGGTGGATTGCACATGTTATTCACCGCAACTATGATTTTGGCGGCAATAAAATCGAAGAAAGCTATGGTCTTTTTTCCCAAGCTCAATTCTTGAACTACTGGCGTGTCTTACTGGACACCGGGTATTCGCCTCCGACCTGGAATAACGATTTGACCAGAGGAGGTCCATTAATGAAATACCCGGTTTACAGAAGGGGCTATATGAGCATTGACAGCGACAGTCGAAAGCCGGTTGTGCTCTCAATGAACAGCAGGTATTCGGAAAACACTGCCGGAAGCTTCAGATGGAGTAGCGGAGTCTCTCTCCGCTGGAAGCCGAGGAGTAATATCAGTCTCTCAGTTGGTCCGAGCTATAGTTTTAGCCATTCTGTTTTCCAATGGGTAACCCGGGTCAAAGACCCGCTGATGGTGGATACTTATGGCACCCGGTACATTTTCGCTGACATCGACCGGAGAACCTTTTCCACCAGCATCAGATTAAACTGGACCTTTACTCCGAAGTTGAGTTTTCAGCTTTATACCCAGATTCTGCTCGGTGTCGGGGATTATGAGCGATTCAAGGAACTGGCCAGAGCCAGGAGCTACGACTTCAACATATTTGGCCAGGAGCAATCAACCATCAGCTTCGCCGATGAGATGTATACCGTTGACCCCGATGGAGGGGGACCGGCTCCAAGCTTCTCCTTCCCTAATCCGGATTTCAACTTAAAATCACTCCGCGGCACCGCGGTTCTGCGGTGGGAGTATCTGCCCGGCTCTATTCTTTATTTCGTCTGGACACAGAATCGAGCCGACTATGCCTATCCGGGGGACTTCAATTTCAGCCGAGACATCGGCGATGTATTTTCTGCCCCGGGAGATAATATCTTCCTGATAAAAATCTCCTACCGCTGGTTTATGTAGCTAATTGCAAAAATAAGAGTGAGCTTGCTCGCCTAAATGCCTTCTTTCCTTAGGTGAGCTTCAATAAATACTGCATCTTGCAATAGCCTCTATATCCTTACTCTTGACCAGAAGCCGGCCTTGTGCTATATATCAAGTCTAAACAAGAAAAAAAACTTCATAATTGAGGTGAAAATTGCCTGAATTGCCTGAGGTAGAGACCATCCGCCGCCAGCTCGAGCGACTTATCAAGGGAAGAAAGATAAAAAAAGTCGAGGTTGCTGCCCCCCGAATTCTCCCCCACATATCCCCGGCAGACTTCAAGAACAGGTTGAAGGGTGCGTTATTTACCAGCTTCACCCGGCACGGTAAATTCCTCCTCTGCCACATGAACAGGGGAGAGCTGGCAATGCTCATTCATTTTCGGATGACCGGAAGTCTCCTCTATGGCACTCCCTCAGCCCTCATCAAAGCCCATACCCGGATAAGCTTTTGGCTGGATAATGATAAGCTTCTCTGTTATAATGATATGAGAAAATTGGGGAAAATAGAGCTTATAAAAGGGGAGTTAGTGGACAACTTTCACGAGCTAAAAAGCCTTGGTCCCGACCCTCTCTCGCCTGATTTTTCGCCTCAGCTCTTATATAACATATTGCAGGGAAGCCGCCGTCAGATCAAAGAGCTTCTCTTAGACCAACATAAGATAGCAGGGCTGGGTAATATCTACGCCGCCGAGGCGCTCTTTGACTGCGGGATTCACCCGCAGAGAAAAGCTCACACCCTCTCACCAGAAGAGGTGGGAGGGCTTCACCGCTCACTATTGAAAATATTACACTTAGCCACAGAAAGCAGGGGCTGTTCCATCGCCAACTATGTCGACCTGGCAGGGGAAAGTGGTGCTTTCCAGGAACTGAGGAATGTCTATCAGCGTGAAGGGGAGCCCTGCTACCGCTGTGGAGAGCTCATCTGTCGAATAAAACAGCAGCAAAGGAGCACCTACCTTTGCCCTCGCTGTCAGCAATAAACCTATGACCACAAAGGAGAGAGAAGAAAAGCTATCCTTTTACATCCACATACCTTTTTGTCGGAAAAAATGCTGGTATTGCAACTTCTACTCTGTACCTCTGAAGGAAGAGCTTCGGAGCAGTTATTTAGCAGCCCTGTGCCAGGAGATAGACTATTACTCCCGGAGCCAACTCACCAGCGGCACAGAGATAGAAACCATCTATCTGGGAGGCGGCACTCCCTCTCTCCTGTCATCTAAAGAGGTGAACCAGATTCTCAATAAATGCTCCTCCGCCTTTCATATCGCCTCGGAAGCCGAAGTCACATTGGAGGCTAACCCAGAGTCCTTGAGTCGCCAGAAGCTCATAGCGTACCAAAAAAGTGGATTCAACCGACTGAGCCTGGGTGTGCAATCTTTTAATGACCATGAGTTGCAGCTATTGGGAAGACTCCACACTACCGAGCAAGCGATACAATGTTACCGCTCAGCTCGGGAAGTTGGTTTCACCAATGTGAATATCGACCTCATGGGCGGCATCCCGCATCAAACTAAGAAAAGCCTGCTAAAGAGCCTTCACACCCTGGCACAGTTATCCCCTGACCATATATCCTTTTATCTACTGGAGCTGAAAGACCCTGCTCAACCAGCCCTCGCAGAGCACCTGCCAGATGAGAAAGCTATGGAAAGGCTCTACTGGACTGCGGCAGATTTTTTGAGCGACCTCGGCTATCAGCACTACGAGATATCCAATTTCGCCCGCCCTGGTAAGTCTGCTCGACATAACCTCCGCTACTGGCAGGATGAGCCCTACCTCGGTTTCGGTGCTTCTGCTCACTCATATACCATAAACCGCAGGTTCTGGAATGTATCCGATGTGGAAGAATACATCAAATTAATTGAACAGCAAAATAAGGCAACAGCAGACAAGGAGGAGGTCACACCACATCGAAGGATTGAGGACGCCCTCATCTTGGGACTGCGATACCTGCCGGGAATAGAACTCAGCAAATTCTATGAGCGCTACGGTGTCAACATCCTCGACCGCTACCACCAGGAGCTGAAATCCCTAGGAGAGATGGCTTTGATAGAGACTACTGACGATTTCCTTCGCCTGACCAGAAAAGGAATTCTCCTCTCTAACGAGGTCTTTCAGCAGTTTATATCTCCGTAATATCATTTTGCAAGAGGTTGATAAAATGAAAATGGAAGAGAAGCCCATTGACCTTCGCAGCGATACGGTCACCCGACCTACTCCCGCCATGAGAGAAGCCATGATGAATGCCGAGGTAGGAGATGATGTCTATCTTGAAGACCCAACTGTCAACAAATTACAGGATACCGCCGCTACTCTCTTCAAGCGAGAAGCAGCTCTCTTTGTCCCTTCCGGCACCATGGGAAATGAGGTTGCCATCCACATCCTCACCCAGCCGGGGCAGGAAGTCATCCTGGAGGAGAGCTCACACATCTTCAATTTTGAGCTCTCAAGCATGGCCATTTTCTCAGGTGTGCAGGCACGTCCCATCAGAGGTCATCGTGGAATTATCGACCCGGAAGAGGTCAAGCGAGCTATCCGCCCCAAAGCCTATTATATCTCCCCTACCGGATTAATATGCCTGGAAAACACCCACAATCACGGCGGGGGGACAATCTATCCCCTCGAATTAATACAAGCCATCATTTCTCTGGCTCGCTCCGAGGGAATTCACATCCACCTGGACGGAGCTCGCATCTTCAACGCGTCAGTCGCCCTGAACAGGGAGGTGAGCGAACTTACCAAAGGCTTTGATACCATTATGTTTTGTCTCTCCAAGGGGCTTTCGGCGCCAGTAGGCTCTATGCTGGTAGGAAGCAGGGAGCTGATAGAAAAAGCCCGCATAGCCCGAAAGATGCTCGGTGGCGGGATGAGGCAGGTGGGGATTTTAGCGGCTGCCGGTCTGGTGGCTCTGGAAACCATGGTCGAGCGGCTCAAAATCGACCACCAAAATGCCGCCCTTCTGGCAGAGGGAATTGCCAGGATTAAGGGGCTGCGCATCGACTCCGCCGCTGTGGAGACCAACATCGTCATCTTTCAAATTGAAGGGCTGAAAGCCGATGCCCAGGAATTCGCCAAACAGCTCAACCAGAGGGGGTTGCTGTGCCATCCTTTTGACCACATCACTTTAAGGATGGTCACCCATAAGGATGTCAACCGTGAAGACATTCTGAAAGCTCTGGATATAATGGAGGAAGTATGCGCCAAGCTCCTCCGGTAATCGCCTGAGAGGATAATCTAATGAGGATTCTCGCTATAGATACCTCCACTATGGCTGGCAGTATAGCCCTGGTGGAGAAGAGCACTTTGAAAGGTGAGGTTAATATACACTGCCACCTCACCCACTCCAAGAGGCTTATGCCATCAATCGACTTCCTCCTTAAAAACCTGGACATAGCCCTGGACCAGATAGACGCCTTAGGAGTAGCTGTGGGTCCGGGCTCCTTTACCGGATTGCGGATCGGGATAAGCACCGTCAAGGGATTAGCCTCTGCCCGGGGCATGAAAATCTGCCCGGTAATCACCCTGGAAGCGATGTCCTTTAAAGTCGGGCATTATAATAAAATTATTTATCCTATGATCGATGCCGGACGAGGAGAGGTATATGCCGGACAATATCAGGTAGCAGGCGATACCATAAAGAAACTTTCCCCTGACCTGGTTGTATCTCCCGAAAGATTTCTGGCGGAGATTGATAGCTGGGATGCCGTATTCTATGGAGATGGGGCTATCAATTACCGGGAGCTCATCAATAGATTCTCCCGGAGCAAAGCCTTTATCGCTCCGGACAACCTGTTTCTGGCAGAAGCCATCGCCCTCGTAGCCGAGCGCAAACTGGCGTCAGGTAATACAGTCACCCCTGAGCAACTGACTCCATATTATATCAGACCTTCCGACGCCGAACTGAAAAAATTGGCCAGGGGGTTTACCACTGGCAAGGGAGAGAAGTAGCCATGCTCTGGCTTACAGTGGTTCATGTCTTCATGGATCACTTAATTACTCCTTGCCTGGAAAACTCCAATATGTTAAAATTTCAAAAAGCACTTTCCAAAATACTGAGTAGGAGAGCCTATTTATGGCTAAGAAGTTAGACTCTATCAGGGAGCAGTTAATGAAAGAAAGTAAGCAATTTAAAAGACTTTACCATAAACATCAGGATTATGAACAGCGGTTAGAAAAGCTCAGCCGCAGACTTTATCTTAACGATAAAGAGCGAATAAAAGAAAAAAATCTTAAGAAACAGAAGTTACTATTGAAGGATGAAATGGAGAAGATGCTTAAGGAATACCAGCAGAAGCTCGCCTCATCGGCAAAGCCCTGAGCTTCCTCTGCCGCGCAAGGAATCCCCGCCGAAGGGATGCTTTTAAATCATCTTTTCAGGGTAAAAAATATGGAACAAAAAGGAGAAACCATAAAAGATATGCAGAGGAGAAAATATTTCTCCATAGGAATCGCCAGAGAAGGCTACCCCTATATCCTGATACCTCTTATAGTCGCTCTATTTCTGTTCGTCTATAGGTCTCCCATCCCCGCCTCAATCTTTCTGCTTGTATCAGGGGGCATGGGCTTCTTCTTTCGCGACCCGTCACGGAGCATCCCCGGAGAGGCAAACGCTGTTGTCTCACCAGCCGATGGAAAGGTAATGAAGATAGCCCCCTTAGCCACTCCTGAAGGAGAAAATAGAGTCCTGGTCAGCATATTTCTCTCCCTGTTTGATGCTCATATTAATCGCGCCCCCATAAGGGGAAAGATAGTTAAAGTTCATCATCAGCCGGGCAGGTTTCATCCCGCCTTTAAAGAAAAAGCTTCCAGGGAAAACGAGCGAAACATAATCATCATCTCCAACCAGGAAACCTCTATCATCCTTCATCAGATTGCCGGCATTTTAGCAAGGAAAGCGGTTCTGTGGAAGAAGGAAGGGGACGCCATTCTTAAAGGGGAAAAGATAGGGATGATAAGGTTTGGCTCAAGGGTCGACCTGTGGCTGCCCGCGGAGGTCAAAATTGCGATACGCCCCGGGCAAAAGCTCAAAGCGGGGAGCTCCATAATAGGAAGATTAAGGTGAAAAAGAAAAGAAAGCAGATAAAGGACAAAAAGTTCAGGCGCGGCATATACATCCTGCCGAGCACTTTCACCATAGGGAACATCTTCTGCGGTTTCTACTCTATCATTGCATCCTTTAAAGGGGATTTCTACACAGCCGCTCTGCTCATTGGCATCGCCTTTGTTCTGGACAGCCTGGATGGGAGGATTGCCCGATTGACCCACTCCTGCAGTGCCTTCGGTCTGGAATTTGACTCCCTGGCAGACATCATATCTTTTGGCGTAGCTCCCAGTGTGCTGATCTTCTCCTGGGCATTCATTAGCCTGGGAAGAGTAGGCTGGCTGACCTCTCTTATCTTTATCATCTGCGGAGCGATGAGATTGGCGAGGTTTAATATCCAGAAATCGCCTGTTGATACCCGCTATTTTGTCGGGCTGCCCATCCCTGCCACTGCATTCTTCCTTGCCACTCTGGTTTTTTACTATCCCCAGCGAATAGAGAACCAAATCGCCTCAATCTTCATAATGGCACTGGTATATCTGGTCTCCTTTCTGATGATAAGCAAGCTCCGCTACAGGAGCTTCAAGGATATAGACTTTCGCAAGAGGAAATCCTACTTTATCATAATAATTATAGCCCTGTTCTTCTGGTTGGTTCTCATTAACCCCCAGGTTGTCCTACTGGCGCTGAGTTCTTCTTTTGTCTTGTCGGGCATACTCTCCAAGATGCTCTCCCTTTGGAGAAGGCGAAAATTGCCGGCAACCTCTCCCCAGAGAGAGAAGATTATTGAGGAGCAACACCAGCCATGAAAGCAAACTCAACAGGCTATTCTATGGCTATAGTGGGTTCTACCACGCTCAAGGGGAAAGAGCTAAGAGAGGTGCTGGTGGAAAAGAGATTCCCGGTAAAAAAGATGAGGCTGCTGGATGTCAAAGAGGAAGGTAAGCTGACCGAATTTGATGGGGAGCCGAAGTTGGTGCAGAAAATAGAAGAGGACTCCTTTGATGGGGTGGACATTGCCTTCTTCTGCGGAGACCCGGCAGAAACAGTCAAATACCTAACCTGGGCTGAGAAGAAGGGATTTACCGCTATCGACCTCAGCCAGGCTCATCTCGCCAAAAAGAATGTCCCCATTGTGGTCATGGGGATTAATGAAGGAAAGATTCTCAGAAATCGGGGGATAATAAAAAATCCCCACCCCATAACCATCTCGCTTTGCACTGTTCTCCATCTGCTAATAAGGGCTTTTGGCATTCAGTATTCGGTCTGCACCGTATATCAGCCCGCCTCCGAATACGGTGAGGAAGGAATGGATGAGCTCTTCAACCAGACAATCAGCATCTTGAATTTCAAAAGGGCAGAGGGAAAAATCTTCACCAAGCAGGTCGCCTTCAACCTCATCCCTAGAGTCAAAAAGCCTTATTCCAAGCGCTACCTGCATTATGAATCCGAGCTTATTAACGAGATAAAAGCAGTAATGGGAAGGGAGTTCCCGCCGTTCACCCTCTCTATGATACAAGCCCCTGTCTTCCATTCCCATGCCATATCCATGTTTGTTGCCCTCAAATCCGAGCCAACTGCTGAGGAGGTGGAGAGTCAGCTGAAAGCCTCCGCCGCTCTCTGCCAGGACCCGCTCTCTCCCACACCGGTAGAGGCTGCCGGCTCCGACATCATAAACCTCGGAAGAGTGCGCCGTGATAATCAGATAGACCGGGGCTACTGGCTCTGGACGGTTACCGATAACCTTCGGCGGGGGTGTGCGCTCAATGCAGTGAGTATAGCGGAGCTTCTCATCTCTTCTTCAAAGGAGAAGAGTACCTGAATATACTCGTCTTAAAAAGCCACTCTCTCAATCTTCTGCCAGCGGTATAAGAATAGTTACCGTGGTTCCTTTTCGCTTGCGGCTGCGGATTTTAATTTCTCCCTTGTGGTCGTCAATGGCTTTCTTGGTGATGGCTAATCCCAGGCCGACCCCGGAATCCTTGGTTGAGAAGTAAGGCTCGAAGAGACGACCCATAGCTTCCCTGTCGATCCCCACCCCAGTGTCCCTTACCTCTATTATCATCATTTTCTTTCCCCTGCGGGGTGCACTGAGACCGGCACTGACAGAGAGCGTCCCCCTCTGGGGCATAGCCTGAAGGGAGTTCTCTATAATATTTATCAGGGCTCGCTTAAAGAGCTCCTTATCCGCCTTGATCGACGGAAGGTCTGGGGGAATATCTATAGCTATATCTATAGCATCGGATATGGCTGACTGATACGAGCTAATTATCTCATTTATTAGCTCCCTCAGGTTGACCGCAGTCAGCCTCAGCTTGGGAATTCTCCCGTAGATGGAGAATTCGGTAGAAAGCAGGCGGAGGGTTTGTATCTGCTTCATTATGGTTTCAATACAGCTGTTGAATATCTCCTTGTAATTTGAGGGCTGATCTTCCACTATGCGCTGGAGATGCTCGACTGAGAGCTGAATGGGGGTCAGCGGATTTTTGATTTCGTGGGCGACCATCCTGGCCATCTCAGCCCAGGCTGCTAATCGATTGGACTTTATGACTTCGGTTATATCCTCCACCAGAATAATAGCGCCACCTATCTCTCCTGCAGGAGACCTTAAAGGTATGAACTTTAAGCGGGCGTTAAGCTCCTCTGCCTTACGAACGAACTTCACCTCCCTCTTCAGCTCCCCTCGAGGGTGGCTTTTATAAAGTTGGTAAGACTCCATCAGGGGGGAAAGACCGGGCTCAGCAGAAACAACCTGGGAGAAAGACCGTCCGATGAGGTCCCCAGCTTTTATGCCTAAGATGGCAATGGCAGCGGGATTAATGGTAGTGATAATCCCTTCTTTATTTAGAGAGATAACCCCGGTAGTTGCGTTGAGAAGAATCTTCTCTATGTAATCCTTTCCCTGCTGGAGCTCCAGTCGCTGCCTTTTAAGGTCTCTGGTCATCTTATTGAACGATTCCACCAGCTCTCTGATCTCGTCCTTTGAAGTAGTGGTGATAGTGAGGTCGAAATCCCCCCGGGAAACCTGAGCAGTTCCCCTGGTCAACCTCTTAATAGGCTCGGAGATCTTCCTGGCAACCGAGTAGCTGAACAGTGATGAGAGGATGATGAGGACGATGGTGGAAATCAGTATCACATTGTTTATATCGGCAATCTCAAGCTCGATCTGTCTCTGCTCCAGCATGAGGGGTATAGAAAGAATGGCGCTTGTGCTCTCCCCCTTTACATCCGCCGGAACGCTTACTACGGTATAGCGGAAATCCCCCAGAGACTCCTGGGTGGCAAAGTAAGGCATCTGGTGCAGCTGGACCCGATGATAAGTGCTCCCCTCTACCCGAAGGGGTAATAAACCCGAAGAAAACAGCTCTCTGCGGTTAGTGGCTACCAGAGTGCCGTTCAGAAATATATTGATATCCCGATTAATCCAGCTGCTCACCCTCAGCGCTAACTCGTCTCCCAGGATAGTCCTCGGAGGTATGCCCTCTGCTTCCTGGCGGTAGAGATAATCCTCAACCACCCTCTTGGCTACCTCCCCTGAGGCGATTCCTTGAGACCTGATCTGGTCTCTCAGCCTCTCGGAGAGATAATTTCTGATGGAGATAGAGAGGAAGACCATGGGAACAATAGAGATTACTATGAATATTATCAATAATTTTCGATGAAAACTAGCTAAGATACCCCTAAAGGAGAAAATCCCCAACACATCTTGGTAATACCTGACCAGCCAGAACGGTGCGACAACTAAGCCCATCAAAACAAAAAGCACAGCGCTCAAGCCGAAAGCACCAGCTAAGGCAAAGAAAAAATCCCGGCTGCCTGTCTCTAAAAAACCGATCGCCAGACAGTAATTGCCATAAGGGAAATAGACCACTGAGTAATGCTCCCCACTCTCCTTCGCCCTTATCCACCGTGGCTCTCCGCTGAGAAGAACCTCGCCGATAAGCTCTTCAGACGGAGGAAGAAATTTACCCTCAGAGGTGAAAGTTGCCCGACCGTTAGAGTCATATACCATGAGGAACAAGTCGGTATTGAACATCGTCTCCTCAGAAGCCTCCGCCCGGGACGAGCGGAAAAGCTCGTAGTAAGGGTCATTGGAATGAATGAAGGGAAGATTATTGTAATCAATCGATAAAGAGACTAATACCGCCCCCAGGGGTTGGTTGCGGTCAAGGATGGTTTTGGTGCCCTGCAGTAATGTGGTCTGCTGACTGCCAATCTGGGCTCGCTTCTCTATAATGACCGCTTCCTTATAATTTTGAAAATCAGGCAGGGAGGGGGGAGAAATGGGGGTCAAATTGAAGGAGAACTGATCTCTCAGCCTTCCACCGCTATCATAAATCGCCAATGAGGAGTTATATCCCGAAGAGGCTAAACCCATCCTCTGCCACATGGAATAAGCTAATCCACTCAAACTTCTGCCGGAATCGTAGCGTAAATTATCAATCAGAGGCTGATAGCTCACTACTCTGGAGAAAGAATGCTTTAAGATAACTTTCTCTCTCTCCTCCTGATATATAAGCCGCGGAAGGGTGCTCCGCTCGATAAAATCTCTTCTTATCTCCTCTAAATAATGGAAATAGGATGAATATAGGAAAAGGGTAACCATACAGAACAACACAAAGAGAGCGAGGGCTTTCAAAAAGACCCCTCGCTGCCAGAACCAATATCTCCATCGCTCAAAAAATATAATAAGAATCCCCACTCCCAGAAGAACCATAAAGGAAGGCATCAGGGAGAGCCCCACTCCCCAGGCTAATAACAGCAGCCATAGGAGGGTCAGTCCTAACCCCAGAAGTAGATACCCGGCTCGACGAATCTTACTTCCCCGAAAATAGACCAATCTCAACCACAGGCTCAGAAAGAGAGAGACAACCAGAGTGCCGTGGGCGAGTCCGAAAAGCTGAAGCCCCCCTTGCACTAACAAACGAGGAAAATCTACAGGATAAAGGGAGAACCGAAGCAGATTGAGACTACTATTGAACTGGGTGATATAAATCAACCGATTAATAGCAACCAACAGACCCACCGTTGCTATGGAGACTGCTATGGTATGTAGGAGTATAGACAGTGATGAAATTCTTTGAGGGGATAAGCTACTTTTTTGTCTTACGCTGCTTCTCAGACAGGAATATAATCTCAGCATTAGGTACAAAACAAGGAGAGAATCCGCCATAAGAAATAGAGCGGTCAATCCATAATCGGCAGGGGAGCGGAGAAACCCGAAGAATGAAGTGGAGGCAAAATGGGTGGGGTGGAAGGAACTCAATTCTCCCGCCTCTAAAGGGAAATTAAGTATACTAATGAGCCATCGGGTTGACCATAACAGCAGGGAAAACACCAATAACCAAACCCCACTCCTTTTCAGACATCTGGGCAAATCCCCCTCTGAAAGATGGCTCACCTCCTTGAAAAACGCTCTGCCCGTCAGAGAAAGAAGAATCAAGCAGAGAAAGATTATCCCCAACGAAGAGAGGGTTTTTAACACCCCCTTACTCTCCTCAAGCTGACCCAGCGCATCCACTCCCCTTATGGTGACCACGGCGAGGATTCTCTCCTCCGGGAAATAAAGCGGGTAACGGAGATTTTCTATACGAAACTCCGGGCGACTCCAGTAGAACTTTCCATATCGTTGGAAAAGGAGCTCTAATTCCCGGGTGCTCTCCCGATAATCAATGAAATTTATGTCCGCCTTCCCTTCAGCCCCTAACCCCTCAGGAATCAGCAGGTCCCTCTCCCGCAAAAAGCGGTTTTTTATTCCGTAGTGGGCGGAAATGAGGTACTGCAAATGCATATATCCCGCCACCTCATCTCCCTCATTACCAAGAATGGGGAAGAGCGCATTAAGGCGGGCAGAGATCATATCTTTGTCAATGAAAAATGCCGCCCGTCCTTCCTGCAAAATAGCTGGGGGGCTAATGGGGAGAAAAGAGGTTTTGCCTTGCCAGGCAACCGGACCCTCTCTGTCATAGATGATCAGGGCAAGGTAAGGGTCGCCAACCTCGTTCCTTGCTTCCACTTGCTCAAAGAAATCAAAAACCCCTTCCTCACTCAGCTCCCTATCCCTGATCAGAAGGCTTCTGCTCAGAGCCTCGTCCTGACTCAATCTCTCACCTCTCCATTTGAGCTCCTCAAGAAGATGGGAAAAACGGGAATCAATCTGGAGAGCCAGCCGCCTCATTCTCTCCCTGCCTGCTACATCCCAGTTCTTTGCTAACCACTCCCTTCGATAAAGACCCCAGATATTCAGCAGAGAGATTACCAAGAGGGTAATACCGAATATCTTGAAATAGAGCCCTATTTTCCCCAGAGAGGCGGAGTAATAGTAAGAATAAAAAATCAAGAATATTATAGGAATGGGGAACAACATCAGCAGAAAGGATGGTATTCCGCTGTAATTAGCAAGAAGAATAGCCACCTGACAGCAGAGAATCCCCCCTACCAGGGCTATTAATGCTATCAGCTTGTAATTTATTCTTCTCATAGAGCTTAGCCTTTAAAAGAATTTTCTTCTTTGTGATAAAGCTATAAGCTGAGCGAATTCCATCAGATAGACAACTTCAAAATAGTCAGCCACCACCTTCCCTCCTTCTTCTGCAGGGATAGAAATAGGGTCCCCCGGCTGGTTCTTAAACTCCCCTTCTCCTGCAATACCCAGCTGGCAAAGAGGTAGATAGGGCCTCCCCCTATGCTTACAGACCTTTCCTCCAAGAAATCAAAGTTGAGGGTCATGTAGTTGCGGAAGAGGTCCTTGAAAATAAAATAGAGCTGCTCCCGGCTGAAAAACCCCTCTCTCGGGACTATCCCGGGAAGGGAGAAGCTCACCCTATCCCCTGCAGAGACAAAATTCTTCAGCAACTCAACCCTATAATTTCTAAACAAACCCTCAATTGAGCTGAGACAATCCTCCATCGAAGGGTCTTCTTCAACAACTGCATCGATGGGTAATGACAGAAAAGCAAGAAATAGAGTTACCAGAATTACCCTTCTTCCGAACTTTATCTCTATACCTCCACCGCCAGCTTTCACCTTGCCGCGCTCCCTAACTTAACGCCATCTGGAAGTAATGGAAGCCTAAGAAGACCGCCTGGCAAAGCACAGACCTCTTACTCCTCAGGCTTGAGAAAAGGAATTTTAACTTCCTTCTCCCTGGCGGTCTTTATCGCTTTCGTGTATCCGGCATCGGCATGCCTCATAATCCCGCTTCCAGGGTCGGTGGTAAGCACCCGCACCAGCCTTCGCTCGGACTCCTTTGTCCCATCAGCTACCACCACCATCCCGGCATGGATGGAGTTCCCGATGCCCACGCCCCCGCCGTGGTGCACCGATACCCAGGTAGCGCCAGCCACAGTGTTTATCAGAGCATTCAGTATGGGCCAATCGGCTACCGCATCGCTCCCATCCCTCATGCCCTCGGTCTCCCGGTTGGGAGAAGCTACCGAGCCGCTGTCGAGATGGTCCCTCCCTATCACAATGGGTGCCGATATCTTCCCCTCGGCTACCAGATTGTTAATCATCTTTCCAAACAGCGCTCTCTCTCCATATCCCAGCCAGCATACCCTGGCTGGCAAACCCTGAAAGGCAACCTTATCGTGAGCCATCCTTATCCAGCGGCACAGAATAGCGTTCTCGGGAAAAGTTTCCAGAATGAGCTCATCGGTAACATGGATGTCCCGGGGCTCTCCGGAGAGGGCAACCCAGCGAAAAGGTCCCCTTCCCTCGCTAAACATAGGTCGGATATATGTGGGAACAAACCCCGGGATATCAAAAGCCTCTTTCACACCCGCCTTAAAAGCCTCACCTCGGATGTTGTTGCCATAATCAAAGACCACTGCCCCCCGCTTCTTGAGCTCCAGTATCGCCCTCACATGAACCGCCATGGAACTCCGTGCCCGGCGGATATAATCCTCAGGGTCTTTCTTTCGCAAGTCCAATGCCTCCTGATAGCTCATCCCATGAGGCACATAGCCGTTCAGGGGGTCATGGGCTGAAGTCTGGTCGGTAACCATGTCGGGAATTACCCCCCGCTTTACTACTTCGGGAAGCATGTCAGCTGCGTTCCCCAGCAAAGCGATGGACTTCGCCTCTCCCTTATCCTTTGCTTCCAGAGCTATCTTCAACGCCTCATCGAGGCTGGTGGTCATCATATGGCAATATCTGGTCTCCAATCTCCTCTTTATACGCTCTTCGTCTACTTCCACTCCGATGAACACTCCCTCGTTCATGGTGGCTGCCAGGGGCTGAGCACCCCCCATGCCCCCCAGACCTGCGGTAAGAACCAGCCTCCCCTTGAGGCTGCCGCCAAAGTGCTTCTCCGCCGCAGTGGCAAAGGTCTCAAAAGTTCCCTGCAGAATCCCCTGGGTGCCGATGTAAATCCAGCTGCCGGCAGTCATCTGTCCGAACATAATCAGCCCCAATCGCTCCAGCTCCCAGAACTTCTCCCAGGTTGCCCAGGCGGGAACCATCATACAGTTGGATATAAGCACCCGAGGGGCATCGGGATAGGTGGTGAAAATCCCCACCGGTTTTCCTGACTGTACCAGCAGGGTTTCGTCGCACTCCAGGTTTTTCAGGCATTCCACCAGCTTATGATAACACTCCCAGTTGCGGGCAGCCTTGCCAGTGCCGCCGTAGACGATGAGCTCCTGCGGTTTCTCCGCCACCTCGGGGTCAAGGTTGTTCATCAGCATGCGCATGGCAGCCTCCTGCTGCCACCCTTTGCAGGCCATCGTCCTCCCCCGAGGGGCTCTGACCACCTTTTCAACCATCCTATCCATAAATATTCCTCCAAATATAATTTTTAATTAATCAAGAGCGCCTATGGATGATTTTACTAGGTTCAGTAGTTCATCACCTTTTATGAGGTCAACCACCGCTTCAATATCCTTGTGCAGCTCGCGGTCGCGGCTCAGAAATTCCACCCGACTGCGGAGCACCTGATGCACTCCCTCCAGCACCGGGGAAGACTTTAAAGGTCTGCGCAAATCAAGACCCTGAGCACCGCATATCAGCTCAATAGCCAGCACCCGCTGCATGTTGTTCAATATCGTTTGTCCCTTATGCGCGGCGATAGAGCTCATACTGACATGGTCCTCTTTGCCGGCATTGGTGGGGATGGAGTCGACCGAGGCGGGATGGGCTAACACCTTGTTCTCCGATACCAGAGAGGCAGCGGTTATCTGCGCCATCATCAAGCCCGAATGCAGCCCGCATTCTTTCACCAGGGATGCGGGTAACCCGCTCAGGTGAGGATTGAGGAGACGCTCAATCCTCCTCTCCGATATATTAGCTAACTCGGAAAGAGCAAGCCCCATAAAATCCAATGCCAAGGCGAGGGGCTCTCCGTGGAAATTGCCCCCCGATAGTATCTCGCTTTCCCCTGCGAAGACCAGGGGGTTATCGGTAGCCGAGTTGATCTCTCGCTCCAGCACCCCCCGGACAAATCTCAGAGCGTCTCTCACTGCGCCGTGCACCTGAGGGAGACATCGCAGGGAGTAGCAGTCCTGGGTCTTCTCCTTGCGCTCGCCCGATTTTACCCGCGGACTATCGGATAACAGACGCCGGAAGTTGCTGGCCACCGCCAACTGACCGTGGTGGGGACGCGCCTGGTGAATCCGCTCATCAAAAGCCCTGATGTCACCCAGTAATACCTCAAAGCTCAGCGCCCCGGCAATATCAGCTATGCGGCAGCATTTCTCCCCGGCAAGAAGGGTTATCGCTCCCAACCCGCTGGTAAACTGGCACCCGTTGATCAGCGAAAGCCCCTCCTTGGCTCCCAGTTTGATGGGCTGCAGTCCCGCCTCTCGCAGAGCTTCCCCACCAGAGAGCTTTTTTCCTCTGAATATCGCTTCTCCTTCCCCAATAATAACCATAGAAAGGTGGGATAAAGGAGCTAAATCCCCACTAGCTCCCACAGAGCCCTTACAAGGAATCAGAGGATGAACCCCATGGTTGAGCATATCAATCAGAGCTTGAACAGTTTCCGGGCGAATGCCTGAGTATCCCTTGGCCAGGTTGTTGGCCATCAGCACCATTACCGCCCTCACGCTGTCTTCATCCAGGGTCTCCCCTACCCCGGCGGCGTGACTCCGCAGAAGATTGACCTGCAGTTCTTCCACTTTCTCTGCCGGAATCCGCACCTCACTGAGCTGACCGAAACCGGTGTTCACCCCATAAACCGGCTCCCCTCCCTTGAGCTTCTCCTCCACCACCCGGCGAGCTTCTGCCACCCGGCGGGAAGCCTCCTCTGTAAGCTCCACTTTCGCCTGCGAGTGAGCTACTCTGCCCACCTCCTCCAGGGTCAGACTCTCACCATTCAAATGCACGGTCTCCATATCATACTCCCTTACAAAAGCTACAACTCATAATAAAAGAAAAATCAGCAAATGGAAAAATCCTTTTCTTCTAAAAATAATAGCACAGTTCACCGATATTATCAATCTCATCCCCGTGGCGAGAAGCAAGAACTATGTGATGCTATTAATAAAAAAAGCACTTAGCTCCGCTCAGCATGGTTTCTTTTCGTATCGGAGAATCAGCCGGGAAGTTTTCTAACATATCTGTTGAAAGAAAGCCGAGAAAATGATATTATTAAAAAACAAGGAGGCGATAATCTTCCATAATTCCTCACAATTTATCGAGAGCTTTTTGCATGGACCTAAAGCAATTAAGGGATATTGTGAAAAGAAAAGATGGGGAGGCGTTCTGCCAATTCTTTGGCCAGTTGGCGCCGGAGGAGGCTCTTGAGCTTTCAGAAGATGAATACCAGGAGATAATGAGCCTCGCCCAGCAGATGGGAAAGCAAAAAATTGTAAAGAATGATTCCTTCTTCTGCTCTATTCTTGAGAAAGCAATGCTATATCTAAAAACCGCAACTTCAGGAAAAGGAGTTCTTCAGTCAATCCGTCGCTCTCACTTTTGTAACAACATCTTTATCAATCTCTACCCCCACATAGATACAAATTTTGCCAACGCTTTGGTGAATAATGGTATCTGTCTCAGCATCTTAGCCGAGCACGGAGTAAATACCACATGGAACCTGAAAAAAGCAATAGAATGCTACAATAAGGCAGGGATTATATTCAATAGCGAAGGAGCTATTGCAGACTTTGCTGAAACTCTGGTGAAGAAGGGGGAATGCCTCGATGTGTTAGCCAGGCATGGAGTAGATGTGGAAAAGAATATCAGTTCGGCTATAAAGCTATTCGAGGAAGCTAAGCATATACTTGATGAGGAAAAATCTTTCCTGTGCATGCGATTAACTATGTCTTCCATCTACGAAATTATGAAACTGTGGTTGAAATTTCAAAAAACCAAAAAGAAAAATTATTTAGAGTATGCTATTGATCTTCATAAAAAAACTCTTAATCTCGCTTCAGACATTACCCACCCTGTAAAAAATAGTATAATCCAACTGCTGAGCATTATTAATGATATGATAATTGATATTCAAATAACGTCAGATAGAACCAAGCATAATGAAATCCTCAAAAAGCTTGATGATATTAAAAGAGATACTGAACTAATACCCCATTTACATGTAAAAATTGGGCTCATATTGTCTTCGATAGAAAAATCAACCCACCAGATAATTGATATCATCAAGATAAGTGGAGAAAAGGTTAGTGAGGAGTTAGCCAGGGATTTCACCAGATTGACAGATGACTTAAGGGAACTGAGCGATGAGCAGCAAAGAGAGTTATCAGAAGAGCTTACCAGACTCCTTATCAATCCATCCTTTCAGAAAGATTTCTTAAGGGAATCTCCGCCCGAGAAGAAAGGATCAATAAAAAGCATATTCCAGCGAATTAAGAAAACAGCAAAGGGGGTTACCGGGCATATGCCCTCTGCTCTTGTGGCTCGCCAAAACCTCTGCTATTTTGATTGGCTGTGGGTTGAAGTTTTGCATTTAACTCCTCTACATCCAGCCCTGGTATTGGGCATGGTAATATCACCATTCATAGCTTTTAAAAATCGTCATTCCAAAATGTGAGGTAAGGGTATGTTTGTAAGGAAGAAATCTGCAGGCGGGGAGCTGGTGTTTGTGGTGGGGAAGTATAAGGGGAGGCTGGTAGGTGATATCATAGAGGAGGACCCCGGCTACATCCGCTGGATGGTGGAGAACGCCGAACTCACCAGAGACCAGGAGTTTGAGCTAGAATCCCTGCTGGAGGATATGGGAAAGGACATTTTTGAAGTATAAAAGTTATCCAATTCCCCCTCACCTTATCCCTCAAATAGCCAGCTTGAAGGTGTAATAAGCTTTTACCTTTAACCTATACCCTTCCGGAAAGAAGCTTTCCCATGTCACAGTATTCCAGATTAATAATTGCCATTTTAATCATTACCCTGCTTATAAGTGAGCTACTAAGCTGTATAAAAGTGATAAAGCAGCCTCTTGCATGGGTCGAAAACTAAAAAATAAATTCTCAACTGGAGTTTATTTATCTCTTCTCAAAGGGAAAAATCCCATTCAGCTCTTGATATCAGAGCCAGTTTATCTGTTGGGCAAACCGCTCCAGCTCCTGGCGAAACTTGGGGTGAGCGACCTTTATCAGTGCCTTCGCCCTCTCGCTGATGGACTTCCCGTGCAAGTAGGCTATGCCATACTCTGTTACGATGTAATGAACATCCCCCCTGGAGGTCACCACCCCGGCTCCCTCCTTCAGATGGGGGACAATGCGGGATATGCTCTCCCCTTTAGCAGTGGAGGGAAGCGCTATTATCGCCTTCCCACCTTTTGAGCGAGCGGCACCCCGGACAAAGTCGACCTGCCCCCCTATACCACTATAAATATCGTAGCCAATGGAGTCGGAGCAGACCTGACCGGTCAAATCGACCTCAATAGCCGAATTGATGGCTACCATTTTCTCGTTCTGGCTGATGATAAAGGGGTCGTTGGTGTAGTGGCAGGGGTGAAACTCAAAGATAGGGTTGTTATCCACATAGTCGTAGAGCTTCTCGGTGCCCATGAAGAAGGCGGCGATGATCTTACCCGTATGGATAGTTTTCTTTTCGTTGGTGATGATACCACGGTCGATCAGCTCCATCACTCCATCGGAGAACATCTCGGTGTGCACCCCCAGGTACTTTTTGTCCCCCAGAAAAGAGAGGACAGCATCGGGAATGGCACCAATGCCCATCTGTAGGGTGGCGCCGTCCTCAATGAGAGTGGAGATATGCTTCCCGATTCTCCGATGGACTTCGGAGAAAGGCTTTGGCTCGAGCTCGGGGAGGGGGTCGTTCACTTCCACCACATAATCGATTTTGCTCAGATGGATGAAGCTGTCGCCGAGGGAGCGGGGCATATTGGGATTGATCTGGGCAATGACCACATCAGCGTTCTCGGCAGCCGGCTTGGTGATATCAACACCCACACCGTAGCTGCAAAAGCCATGCTCATCGGGCAGTGAGAGATGGATCAGAGCAACATCTATGGGGACGCTTCCCGTGTAAAAAAGTTTGGCTATCTCAGAGAGAAAAACGGGAATAAACTCCGCCCTCCCCTCATTAATAGCCTCCCGTGCACCCCCGCCGGTGAAAAAAGCGATATGTCGGAAGCTCTCCTCTAATCCTGGCTCCAAATAGCTCATCTTTCCCCCTACCACCATCAGATGCAAGATTCTGACATTTCTCAGCTTGGGCGCCCGGACTACCATAGCATCCACCAGCCGCTGCGGCAGCCCGGTGTCCCCCTCAATGAAGACCACCTGATTTGACTTTATCACCTTGACCGCCTCTTCGGCAGTGACACACTTTCTACGATATTGCTCTACCGTGATCATATTTTTTCTCCTCGGAAGTTCTTCTTCGATGCAGCTATTCTTTTAACCCCGCTATTTCAGCCAAAGAGTGATACTGCCAACCGAAAGCATGAGCTACCCTTTGGTTAACGCATCTTCCGCCATAGCTATATAATCCCTTGCTTATGTAAGTATAGCTCTTCAAAGCTCCCTCTAATCTGTGGGTAGCTACCTTTTCAATAAAGGGAAGAAGTACATTGCTCAAAGCATAGGAAGCCGAGCGAGAGACCGCTGCTGGTATGTTGGGAACGCAATAATGAATCACCCTCTCCTCCACATAGACGGGATTAGAGTGAGTGGTAGGGTGACTGGTCTCCACGCAACCTCCCACATCGATGGAGACATCTATAATCAGGGCTTTATTCTTCATCTTCTTCACCATGGAGCGGGTGACTACATGGGGAGTTTTCTCACCCGGAGTGAAGACACACCCAATGAGAACATCGGCAAATTTGACGAATTTTTCAATATTATATGGAGTAGCCATTGAGGTCACCATGCGGTTCCTGTAGAGGTCGGTCAGTTTTCTCAGCTTTCCCTTATCAACATCCATTACCATGATCTGGGCTCCCAAACCCATAAATGCCCGGGCTGCTGCCGTGCCCACCACTCCGGCACCGATAATAACCACATTTGCTGGCGGAATGCCTGGAGCGCCGCTCAGACATATCCCCCTTCCCCCACTGCCACATTCGAGAAATCTCCCCGCAATCTGAGGCAACATCCCCCCGGCAATCTCCCCCATAGAGACCAGAACAGGGTAGGCACCAGTTTTGTCCTGCATAAGCTCATAACCAAAAGCAGCCACTTTGAGGTCGCGGATTTTTTGCAGCATTTCTCGGGTGCCAATCCCCAGCTGAAGGGCAGAGAAATGTATCAGCCCCTCACGCAGATGGGCGCTCTCTTCCAGGGTAGGGGGATTAATTTTCACTACCAGCTCCGCTCGCCGGAAAGGTTCCTCATGGGAAAATACAATCTGCGCCCCCGCCTGACGGTAATCCTCGTCAGTATAGCCACACTCAAAGCCTGCTTTGGACTCTACATACACCTTATTTCCAATACTGGTGAGAGCATGGACCCCAGCCGGAATCAAGGGCACCCTCTTCTCATCAATATAGATTTCTCTGGGTATCCCTATTTCCATAGCCTTCCTCCCTGCTTAAAGCTCGTTTGTCCTGAAAACTAATTAATGCATTCGTCATAATTAGCTTCATATAATAGTATTAAACCTATCCCTTTTTT
>CABWKN010000132.1:7172-11514 GCA_902505605.1 Candidatus Guanabacterium sedimentis | reverse complement strand
AAAAGCCCCATACAGCTCCAAGCATGACGATAATGCTGAGATAGGATTTAGGAATATTTCTGTTCATGCGTTCCTCCCTGATTAGTTGAGTTTATCATTTTAAGGGTTTTTATATATTATAATTTTATTTTCGCCTGTTGCCAACCATTTTTCAGTTTCCTTTATAAAAATCGCCTTTGAAGCTATTTCCATTGCGGACTTAATAATTTTGCGATAAGGTAATAGGTTCTGAAAGGATGCTCTCCAGTATTGTCCTTTTCATCTTTCACAGAATATGATACTTTTAAATAGGTGCCATAACGAGAATTATCCTGTATAATAATGACAAAAGAGATGATAGGCAGATAAAATGAAAAGCATCTACGCCCATCTTTTCCACTTGCTGGAAGAAAGAAAACCTCTGATTTTGGCTACCATCATCGAGACAAAGGGTTCCAGCCCGCAGGTGCCTGGAGCTTCGGCCTTATTTTCTTCTGAAGGACTCTTCGCGGGAACTCTGGGTGGCGGTATGCTGGAAGCTGATGCTCAGCAAAAAGCGCTCCAGTCTCTGACAGAAAAAGTCTCTTTTCTCTCCGAGTTTAGCCTTAAAGCTGACTTAGCTTCAGAAGGAGAAGCCATCTGCGGAGGTGAAGTTACAATTCTGATTGACGCCTGCCCTGAAGAGCATAGAGATACCTTCTACCGCCTAAGCCAGTCCCTCTTTCGGCGCCAGCCAGGTGTGTTAGCCACATTGATATACCAGCTTGATGGAGAAAAAGTGTCTCTTTCTCGCCATTGGATTGGGAGAGAAGAGAGGTTCACAGCCGAATTAAAAGGACATCTCTCTTTTTTTCAAAAGCAGATTGAAGATGCTTTTTCTGCGAGTAAGCCTAACCTGTTAAGAGTAGAGAAAAGAATATTCCCTGAGCAGGCGGAAAAGGGCTTTCTATTTTTAGAGCCTATTTTTCCGCTACCTCAGCTGGTGATTGCTGGAGCCGGTCACGTCGGTCAAGCGGTGGCTCATCTGGGAAGCCTCTTGAAGTTTGAGGTAACGGTAATAGACGACAGACCTGAATTCGCTCATAGAGAAAGGCTTCCGGATACGGACCATATAATCATCGATGACATCGGAAAAGCTCTTCAGAATTTCCCCATTTCTTCCGATACCTATGTGGTTATTGTCACTCGCGGGCACAGCCACGATGCCGAAGCTCTTCGGCAGTGCATAGCTTCGGAAGCGGCTTACATCGGTATGATAGGCAGTTCTCGCAAGATAGAGCTTATGCGAAAGAAATTCCTGGAAGAAGGTTGGGCCACAGCTCGCCAGTTTGCTCGTGTTTATGCTCCGATTGGTATTGATATTTACTCAGAAACTGTGGAGGAGATTGCCATCAGCATCGCCGCCCAACTGGTTTTTGTGCGCAGTCAAATCCAAAATAAAAAGAGGGATAAATGATGATCTGGGCATTGATATTAGCGGCGGGAGAATCCAAAAGAATGGGGAAACCTAAACTCCTGCTCCCTTTCGGGGAGAAAACGATAATTGAAACTGTCATCGACCTTGTTGTTAAATCAAAGGTAGAAAAAACTATGGTAGTTCTTGGCTCAGACCGGAAGAAAATCGAGAAGAAAATAAGGGATTACCCCGTCAAGATTGTCGTTAATCCCCATTATGCCAAGGGCATGCTTTCTTCTATCCAGGAGGGATTTCAGGCACTGCCTCAGGATACTCAAGCAGTGCTGGTTGTGCTTGGTGACCAGCCTGCGGTTTCAAGTGATGTCATCAACCAAATCATTTATGCCTTCAAAAAAACAAGAAAAGGGATTGTTGTTCCCGCCTATAAGGGTAATCGAGGACACCCTGTAATCATTGATATGAAATATCGCCATGAGGTCGAAAAACTGAGTCCGGAAGTAGGTCTCCGGGGCATCGTTTACAATCATCCCGAGGATGTTCTGGAGGTTGAGGTGGTTACTCCAGGTATATTACGGGACATTGATAACGCAGAGGATTACAGGAGAGAATTGAAGAATAAAGGGCCAATTTCAAATTGAAGGGTGTCTAATAATATAGGTAAACAGGGTTTTGATAATTAAATACAGTTATATCTTTAATAATACGAAAAAAATTAAAAGTGTTGATTATAAATCAGCTCGTAAGCCCATTAAGTATCTATTATGATTTAAGTGAGCATGAGCTTCAGTCTCAGAATATCCGCTTGCTCAATGCCATAGGCGGACCATCCTTTTTGGAGAATAGTCGCAGCCGAAAGCTATAGGAATATTCTTTAACATATAAGGTATATTCTTTGTGAGGTCGTGCACCCCAACTATTGTCGCCGCCCACACCCATCTGTTTATAATCCAGGTTTAAAGTGACCAAATCCCGTCTTTTTACATGATAAGTATGTCTCTGTCGCTTTTCCAGTCCAGGGTCAAAATCTTCTATTAAGAAATGGTGCGCACTGATGCTTAATAAAGGCATGCCCACAGCAAGCAGTCCCATACCTTGATTATTTGTCAACGCCACCCAGCGGACATCGGTTTTATTGCCGTTTTCCTGCGGTCGGATGTAGGGATGATACTGCTCCATTACGGTGCCGTGATAGACGCCCACAGCCGAACCGGTCTTTCTATCCCAGTAGTTTTCGTGTGGGCCTCGTCCATACCACGATATGCTCTCAAACGTCCCGGGCAGGGTCATTTTCATTCCAAAGCGGGGGATTTCGGGCAGAACACCGCTTCCCGGCACAAACCTGTTTTTAATCACTATATCACCACTGCCAAAAATGGTATAAGTTGTGTAGTATTTTGAGTCTTCTGCTGGCAGCGTGGAGACAACATTGACCTGAATTTCCTGAGCCGATATCTGTTCTAAGCTGACCTTATCTACTCCTCTCTTTGCTCCGGCTTCCTGCCATATAAGACAGCGTTTAGGCATGCCATTGCCAAAATCATTATCAGTGGGCGCACGCCAGAAATTGGGCACTGGTCCGGTTTTGATGAACTCCGTGCCTTCATAAATAAACGAGGTGATTTCTCCTGTATTCTTATCAATAGACACGATGAAATTCTGTCCTTTGATTTGGGCGCATTCCTCTGTTTCGCTTAGTGTTAATTTTGGCAGCTTGGTTAAGTCTACTTTAGCTACGGGCTGGTAAAACGGGAGCTTAAATTGTTCCCAGGCCACCTCATAACCTCTGGCTAAAAGTGGTGTTTTATCCTTAGTGGTGAAGCTTATCTTGATGAAGTACTCAACACCGGGGAGAGGTTGAATCGCAGGTAGAGGCAGGTCAATTACTTTAGCACTGTGTGGTGCAATGTCTAACGGGGGCAATCTCCCTTCGGCAATTTTTTCATCGTCACTCATGACAGTCCAGTGCGCATCAAATGCGAGCAGATTGGTAAAATCGTATTTATTGGAGATTTCGATCTTACCGGTTTTCAGATCAACAGGCCTTACCTTTATGTACTGATAAACTTTCTTCACTTCCCATAAGCTTGGATGGGGCTTCCTGTCGGGAAAGACCAGCCCATTGATGCAGAAATTCCCATCGCTCGGTGTGCCTTCAGGACCGAAATCGCCGCCATAGGCCCAGAATTTTTCACCTTCCTCATTTTTTTTAAGCAAGCCCTGGTCAACCCAATCCCAGATAAAGCCACCCTGCAGTTGTTTATAGCTGTCGATAACATCCCAGTAATCCTGCAGATTACCCACGCTGTTGCCCATAGCATGGGCATACTCGCACATAATCAGTGGTCGGCTCTGCTCTTTGCTGGCGTAGTCCTTGAGCTGCTCGATTCGAGCATACATGGGGCAAAAAATATCGGTATGAGGTCCCAGCTCGGCTCGTTCATATTGTACCGGTCTTGATGGCTCTCTCTTGTGAATCCAGTTATATGTGGCTTCAAAGTTTACCCCATCACCCGCTTCATTTCCAAGTGACCAGATGATGATGGAGGGATGATTTTTGTCCCTTTCCACCATGCGAATGGTGCGGTCCAGATGCGCCACTTTCCATTCCGGATTATTGCCCAGCGTCTTATCCGGTTTATACCCTATGCCGTGAGACTCAATATTTGCCTCATCAACAATATACAGCCCATACTTATCACACAGGTCGTACCATTTCGGGTCGTTGGGGTAGTGGCTTGTTCTCACCGCATTGATATTGAACCGTTTCATCAAGTGGATATCTTGAAGCATCGATTCTTCCGATACCACATGTCCGGTGATAGGGTCGTGCTCGTGGCGATTGACGCCTTTAATGGCAATGGGGGCACCATTTACTAACAACTGCCCCCCTTTTAGTTCTACTTTTCTGAATCCGACTTTGCAGCCAACTACCTCAATGGTCTTTCC
>CABWKN010000132.1:0-6666 GCA_902505605.1 Candidatus Guanabacterium sedimentis | reverse complement strand
CCGTCACTCCACCGATAAACCTCGACCGCCAGGGAATTTTCTCCCCGACGCAGATAGTTAGTGATATTAAATTCTGCCGGAGTTTTACACCCCTGGCTGTAACCCACTTTTTTCCCATTCACCCATACATACATGGCGGACTTCACCGCTCCAAAGTGCAGGAACACCTGGCGTTCATACCAGCTATCCGGGATGGTAAAATTTCTTCGGTAAGACCCGACCGGATTGTATTCATGCGGTATATAGGGGGGATTAGGTTCAAACGGATAATCAGTATTCGTATAAACAGGTATGCCATAACCTTGTATTTGCCAATTGCTGGGCACAATAATTTCGTCCCACTGGCTGACATCATAATCATCTTTATAAAAATTAACCGGGCGGTCGGCAGGTTTTCTCACCCAGTTGAACTTCCAGCTTCCATTCAGAGATTGACAAAACGGCGATTGAGCAGGGTCGACCTTCAGAGCGGTTTTAATATCCGCATATGGAATATAGGTACAATGAGCAGGCTCTTTATTCTCCCCAATCATAGCCGGGTTTTCCCAGTCGTTTACCTCCTTCGTTTGCACCTGTGCCTCAGGAGTTGCTTTCAGGCTATTTTCTTTTGTCGCAGGCATATTCAGCATGACCAAAATGAGAATGGTGATAAGACCAATTTTTTTCATTTTTTTGCCGCTCCTTAATAACCTAAACCAAAGTCATAAAAATTACGTGCTATTTCCCGTCTTTTAGCGAAAAATAAAGCCGGTTCGTAACGGGTCAGCGGGGTCAAAATAGAACTGGTGTTGACCAATAATATGTGCACTCCCTGTCACCTCGGGAACAACAGCCGGATAGGGTCCGCATTGGGTCGTATCAGCAATTCGCACAGTAAAGCATGTTCCCAGAATGCTCTCAATGGTGATTGGCTCTCCGGGAACCAACTTATTAAGAGAATGGAGAATGGCTGCTCGGCCACTGACCCCTGTGCCGGTGGGGGAGCGGTCAACCTCACCATCGGCAAATATACACACATTTCGACTGTGATGAGAAGAATCCACAGGCGGTCCGATAAAAATAGTGCCATACAAAAAACCTAAATCCTCTTCAAAGGGGTGTTTGATCTCCAAACTTTCCATCACGGCATATTTAATGCGCATTCCGACATCGATCAATTGATAATAGTTTTTCGCCTCCAATCCGATGTTAAGCTCTTCTGCGCTGCAAAAAGCATAGAAAGCCCCTCCGAAAGCCACATCGCATCTGACAGAACCAATTGTCGGAACATCTACCACTTGATTATGCTTATATACAAATGAGGGTACATTTAAGAACGAAACATTTTTGACCTCTCCATTCTCCCGGTGAGCGGTGGCGGTTACCCTCCCGGCAGGGGTATCCATTTTTAAAACGGGGTGGTCTCCCTCTTTGACAATTATACCGGTATCCAGCACCACTTTTGCCAGTGCGATTACTCCATGCCCGCACATGGTGCTGAATCCCTCATTGTGCAGGAATAAAACCCCCAGATCCCCGTCCGGAGTGACCGGTTTGGTGATGATGGCTCCATACATATCGGCATGCCCCCGGGGTTCCCACATCAATCCTGTTCGCAGATAATCCAAATTTTCGCGGGCGTAACGCCTCTTCTCCAGAATAGTATCTCCGGGAATTTCTTCCAATCCCCCGGTAATAACCCTCAGCGGTTCGCCCGCTGTATGGGCATCAATAGTAGTAATCACCTTCCAATCTTTTGGCGATTTCCAGTTTTTTAGCATTCATCAACTCCTTGGAATAAAAAGAAATTGACTTTTTGCGTTGCAGCTTTTTTCTATATTTTTTCCATGATTTTCTGAATATAATTCTGCCTCTCATTTATAGCATAGGGAAAATTTGATGTCAAATACAGGGGAAAAACTACAATTCCACGCGTTCCTCATCACCTTCTATCGGATCTGACGATGAGGATGAGATAGTGGTGGGGCAGGGGACTAAGCTATCACTTTTGGGGTTTTCCTCTCATCTGTAAGAAGGGAAATAGAGAAAGAGCCTCCTCGGAGAAGAGGCTCATATTAGCACGATTATTCGAGGCAGCTATAAAAATTTTTATGTCTTCAGATCCCCAGAGCGCGTTATCCTTTTCGGGTGGAGCAGCTTTTCAGGAGAGAGTCTGATTTTCAGGCTCCTTTTCCATATTGGGAACAACAGTGGTCTTGAGCTTCTGGCGTTCTTCCTCTTGCTTTTTTATCTCTGTCTTAAGCTCATTTATCTTCTGGATTAATGTGGACACATTCTCTTCCTTTTCTATCATTCCCATCTTCTTCTCCGAATAAAGGTGATACACCTCTGCTCCCAGCTCTCGGTGTAACTCTCCCAGGCTCCGATGCAGCTGATAGATTTTATATCTCAATCGGGAATCTTTGGAGAATTTGCTTAGCTCATCAGCGGCTGCATGAGCAGCTTTAGTGAGGAAATCCTTTATTTCTCTGAGAGAGGTCTCAAATTCATCAGCGAAGCTCATAGCATCCTCCTTTAATGGATTATGGTCTATGCCTGTTGGCTATTTTTTTGTTATAGGTTGACGGCAATAGGGGCAATATTTCCATTGGGCATCGACTTCTCGGCCGCAGCTGGGACACACAGCAGAAGAGGAGCGCAGATTATGTCCACAGTAAGGGCACAGGGCAAAGGTGGGCTTTATTATTCGTTTGCATTCGGGGCAGATGGTACCTGCAACCTTTTCGGGTCGGACAATGAGGTAGACCAGGAGCCCAATGAAGAAGGAGAACAGCACCAGCACTGCCCACAGCAATGGCTTGTCCATTCCCCGGCTGCGGGCGTCGTAATATACCCAGATGGGAAGTCCAAACCAGGCCAGAATCACTAATGCTCCGAGAGCATGGCTTATCAGAAAAGCTCCCAGAACGAAAGCGAGAATTGCTCCCAGACCGATGATGATATAGCTGATAATCTTGGTCACCGACCAACCTCCTTTTTCAATGTTTTGTTCTTGATTTGTCATTGGGAATACCTCCCCTTTGTTCGGTCGAAATCGACCGGAAGGTAATCATCTTCATTATCAAAATAGGAGAGCTAAAAAGGGTCAGAATCCCCCCTACGCTCAATAAAAGTCCTATAAGGAGCAAGGGAGAATAGGCTTCCTGTATGGACTGCCATCCAGCGGGAAGGTGCTCCAGAAGGGGGGGAACGATTAGTCCCTGAATCCCGAAGAGTAAGTTCAAGACAATGACTCCAATAGAGACTAGCACACCCACCTGGATGTACGAAGGGAGATGGCGACTCCTCTTCTGGCGCTCAGGGTGAAGCCTTGCCCGGATAGCAGCCAGACAATAGGGCTCTACTTTTATGTCTTCCCATTTATTGAGCATCTTTAGGGTGTAGCTCAAGATTTTATACTCCTCCTGACAGGAAGCGCAAATGCTGAGATGAGCTTCTATTGCCGACATCTGTTGCGGTGGTAGTTGCCTGTATATATAGTCACTCAATCCCTCCAGACATTTCTTGCAGTCTATCATTATAGAATTGTTCCTCCTTCTTATGCTCTGTTGTGAAGCTCAGTTTTCAATATGGTATGCAGTTTTTTAATGCCGTGATGGAAGCGAGTTTTAGCCGTGCCCAGCGGACAGCCGACCACATCGCTAATCTCCCTGCAGGTTAAGCCCTCATAATGGCGGAGCAATATAACCTCCCGCTGGCGAGGGGGAAGGCGGAGGATGCTCCGTTTGACAATTTCTTCTTCCTCTTTTTTTATTAGCTGCTGCTCAAGTGGAACTGCGTTGGTCTCGCTCAAATGTTCCTCCTCGGATTCTTTGCTCAGAGGGAGGCTGAGGTAACGCCGTTTTCTTAGCTGGGAGGCAGCCAGATGATGGCTTATGGCATAGAGCCAGGTGCGGAAGGTAGCCTCCTTGCCCTGAAACTTTGGCGCTGCCCGCCAGACCCTGACGAAAGTTTCCTGCATAAGTTCCTCCGCTCGCTCCCGGTTACCAAAAAGTCGGTAAAAGTAGTTTAATAGCCTACTCTTATATCGGTGATACAAGATGGTAAACGCATCTTCATCCCCACGGGCGCACAGAGCAATCAGCTCTCTGTCCTCTTTCATCTCCCTTCTTTCGGAGGAATGAGCTTCTTATCGTGTATCCTCACTATTATATACTCTGACAGGCTGCGAAAGGTTCAATTTTTTTGAAAGAACAGATTTCAAGAAAGGAAATGTGGATGGAGAGATGCTTAAATTTTAATTAGTTTAGGTTGACTTGAATTTTTTGATTATGTAGAATGTGGAAGATGTCCTTAGCTTAGATAGGCACAGACTGAAACTAAGTTAAAAGTAAAAAAATATACATCGAAAGGGGGAATAAATGGTAAGGAAAACTTCGTTTGTTCTGTGTTTTTTCTTTCTGATGCTGGTTGTTTTTTGCTCATGGGTCTCGGGGCAAGAGGGAGAAAAGAAAGAGGTTGAAAAGCCCCGAATCATCGAATTTGATGATATTCAATCTTTCAAAGGAGTATCCGGTATTATCTCTCCCGATGGTGAGACCATTCTTTACATAGTGCGGGAAATTGACCGGGAAAAGAATGAAACCCATTCTTTTGCTTGGAAGATTCCTTTCCAGGGCGGCGAAGCCATCAAAATGACCACTGAACCTCTGAAGGATAGAGCTTTTCAGTGGAGACCCGATAGCAAAAGATTTTCTTTTCTGGGAGAAAGGGGAAAAGATAAGGGGCTGTTCATCATGCACCCCAACGGCGGGGAGCCGGTAAAGCTCTTCGACCACGAGGAGGGAATCAACCAGTACAAATGGAGCCCTGACGGTAAAAAAATCGCTTTCGTTGCCAGGGATAAGCTCTCCGAACATAAAGAGAAATTGAAAAAGGAAAAGAAGGATGCCATCGTTGAAGACCAGGACTTTGTCATGAGCCACCTGTGGATTTATGATACAGAGACCAAAAAAGCAGAGCGCCTGACAGAGGGAAGTGATTTTACCGTGAACTCCTTCAACTGGAGCCCAGACTCAAAAGCCATTACCTTCTCAGCCACGCCGACGCCACGAATCATCGATTCTCCTAAATCCGACATCTATATCATATCGGCTGAAATCCCCAAGAGCTCTTTAGAGGAGAAAGAGGAAAAAACCGAAGAGGAAGAAGAAAAACCAAAGGTGAAACTTCCCACTCCAAAGAAGCTCACCGTCAATCCGGGCGCAGATGCAAGCCCCCAGTTCACACCTGACGGAAAATACATTGTCTATAGCGCCCGGGAGCCAGGGGAGCTCGTTGGTTATTCCCGGGTGGCTCGGCTCTCCATAGAGGGAGAAACACCGGAAGATATAAGCCCCAGGATGGATATTGCGCCTTCCTCTTACCAGTTTACTCCTGATGGAGAAGCTGTCTATTTCGCCGCCACTACGGGAACGGAATCCCATATATACCGCATGAACCTCAAGGATAGAATTCCCCAGGCAATAACGGTGGGAAGCGGAGTCTGGTCAGGCGTTAACTACTGTAAGGGCAGAAAGCGCATGGTTTTCTCCTTCACCGACGCTTCTCATCCGGCAGAACTCAATTCCTCCGTAACCTCTGATTATGAAGCCAAAAAGCTGACCAATCTCAACCAACATATAGAGAATTTCAAGCTGGGAAAAACAGAGGTCATTCGCTGGAAGAGTTTCGATGATCTGGAAATAGAAGGGCTGTTGGTCTATCCGGTGGATTTTGAGGAAGGGAAGAAATATCCCTTAATTGTGCAGATTCATGGGGGACCTTCTGGTGTTTACACCAAGAGCTTTGATGTTACAGGGCAGTACTTTGCTGGACAGGGGTATTTCTTCTTTAAGCCTAATTTCCGGGGCTCCCACGGCTACGGGGATGAATTTCAGCGAGCTGATATCGGAGATTGGGGCGGAGGCGATTACCAGGACATCATCACCGGAGTGAACTACATCATCAAAAAAGGCTTCGTCGACGAAGAAAAAATGGGAGTCATGGGCTGGAGCTACGGCGGATACATGACGGCCTGGGTGGTGACTCAGACCGATATCTTCAAGGCAGCCGTAGTGGGAGCCGGGATCACAGAGAACATCTCCATGTGGGGCACCCAGGATATTCCGCATATTTTTGAAGCCTATTTTGGAGGAGGTCCTTATGAAAAGGAGTTGATGGACCTCTATCTAAAGCTATCCCCTTTAAGCCATGTGCGCCAGGCGAAAACGCCCACCTTGATTCTCCACGGAGAGAATGACCAGCGGGTGCCCACAGGACAGGCTTCCTTGTTTTATCGGGCTCTGAAAGCAGTTAAAGTTCCCACTCAGCTTGTCTGGTATCCGAGGTCGGGTCACGGTCCGCGAGAGCCAAATCTCCGCCTGGATGTGATTAAGCGACAGGCTGCCTGGTTCTCAAAATATCTGCTGGGTAAAGAGATGGAAATCTGGCCGGAGGAGAAGGAAGAAAAGAAGTAATAGCGAATTATACTTTATATCATCTTGTCGAGCGGTGGCTCCCTTCTGCAGTCCTTTTGCGGCATCTCCCTGCTGAGCTTATAGAGATAAATTATAGTGCCTTTTTTTGCAAACCATAATGGGGGGGGGAGCTTTTTAGTACCTTTGTCTGAATATAAGTGTAAACAAACTCCCATTATGGTTTGCAAAAAAAGGCACTATAATTTAT
>CABWKN010000131.1 GCA_902505605.1 Candidatus Guanabacterium sedimentis | reverse complement strand
GCTCACATCGTCGATGGGGGGTCTAAGTTGCAGGTCTATATCCATCAGGATAAGGTCGCCCCGGAAGTTTACGAGATTTACACCCTGCTCTGCCTCGGCGATTTTATCGGCGTGGAAGGGGAGCTCTTCCGCACCCGCACCGGAGAGTTGACCGTTCTGGTGAGGAAACTCCACTTCCTGGCGAAAGCTCTCCGCCCGCTTCCGGAGAAGTGGCACGGTCTGACCGATGTGGAGCTTCGCTACCGTCAGCGATACTTAGACCTGCTGGCTAATCCCGATACCCGCCGCATCTTCTTCCTTCGCAGTAGAATAATAAAGACTATTCGGGAGTTCCTGGATAACGAAGGCTATTTAGAGGTGGAAACCCCTATGATGCAGCCTATACCCGGAGGAGCTACTGCCCGACCATTCAAGACCTTCCACCACGCGCTGGGTATCGACCTCTACCTGCGCATCGCCCCCGAGCTCTATTTGAAGAGGTTGGTTGTGGGGGGATTGGAAAAAGTCTACGAGATCAACCGAAACTTCCGCAACGAGGGCATATCCACCATGCACAACCCGGAGTTCACCATGCTGGAATTCTATGAGTCATACAGCGACTATAACGATATGATGGATTTAACCGAGCGGATGCTGCTGGCAGTGGCTGAGAAAGCCCTGGGAGATACCAAAATCACTTACAATGGCAGAAGAATCTCCCTCTCTCCCCCATACCGACGAATCAGCCTGAAAAATTCCCTCATAAAGTGGGGGGAACTCAGCCCGGAGCAGTTAAACAGCAAGGCGGAGCTGCTGAAGGTAGCCAAGGGGCTGGACCTTCAGGTAGAAGATAATATCTCCCTGCCAAAGCTTATAAACAGACTATTTGAAGAGCTGGTGCAGTCCAACCTGATTGAACCCACCTTTATTATAGACTACCCCATTGAAATCTCACCCCTGGCTAAGCAAATGAGAGAAGACCCGGCTATTGTTGAAAGATTCGAGCTTTTCATAGGTGGGCTTGAGATTGCCAATGCTTTTAGCGAGCTTAACGACCCTGTGGAGCAGCGGAGGAGGTTTGAGCTCCAATCGGATGAGAGAGCCAAAGGAGATGCCGAAGCTCACTGGATGGACGAGGATTATGTCAATGCCCTTGAATACGGGCTCCCTCCCACCGGAGGTGAGGGGATCGGTATCGACCGGTTGATTATGCTCTTTTCCGACTCCAGGTCCATCAGAGAGGTGATTCTCTTCCCTCAGCTCCGTCCTCGGGGAGGTGGTGGAGTCTGATGACTTCGGGAGAGTAAGCTCCACTCGGCTGATAGGTAACAAATTTTATCATGAGATACGAACTATTCATCGCCCTCCGTTATCTGAAGGCGAAGCGTAAGCAGGCTTTTATCGCTGTGATAACCGTCGTATCGATTTTAGGGGTAATGGTGGGGGTGGGGGCGCTTATTGTCGCCCTGGCACTGATGACCGGTTTTCACGAGGATATTCAGTCAAAGATTCTGGGAGCTAATTCTCACCTGCTGGTCTTCAATGCCAACCTCACCCAGCCGATAAACAATTACCAGGCGCTTAGCCAGCAGATAGAGCAGGTCCCTCATGTAGTGGCGGCGGCAGAGGTGGTTTACAGCAAGGGAATGATGTCCAGCACCTTCAGGTCGGAGGGAGTGGTTATCTACGGCATAAATCCGCCTTCCATACGGAGGGTGCTCAGCATATTTGACCGCATGGTCGAGGGAGATGTGGCTACCTTAGCCTCCAGTCCTTCGGCGGAGGGGCGAGAGAAAATTATATTAGGCAACGAGTTAGCCCAGAATCTGGGGGTGATGGTGGGTGAGGTGGTGAAGGTCCTCTCTATTGACGCGGCCTCTCTCTCCCCCATCGGGCTGCTGCCCAAGCCGAGGTATTATGAGGTGGCAGGGGTCTTTGAATCGGGCATGTGGCAGGCGGACTCCCAATGGGCTTTTATCTCTCTGCCCAGTGCGCAGCGATTTTTCGACTTTGGAGACACCGCCAGCGTCATAGAGGTGAGGGTAGATGATATCTGGAGAGTCAAGGAGATCGCCCAGGCGGTGAGGGAGAAGATTGGGTCCCGCTATATCCTGCAGGATTGGATGGAGATGAACCGCTCCTTCTTCTCCGCCTTGAAGCTGGAGAAGCTGGTGCTCTTCATCGCCATCAGCCTCATTGTGGCGGTTGCCGCCCTTAATATCATTGTAACTCTGGTGATGATGGTGATGGAGAAGAACAAAGATATCGGAGTCTTGATGTCCATGGGGGCTACCTCTAAAGGGATTATGACTACCTTCATGCTGCAGGGTATAATCATAGGCGTGCTGGGGACACTTCTTGGCTCCCTATTAGGAGGGGGGCTGTGCTGGCTGATGGATACCTATAAGCTGATCCACCTTCCCCCCGATGTGTATACTATCTCCTATCTCCCCTTTAAGGTGAGAATAGGGGATCTCTTGATGGTGGTGGGGGTAGCTTTGGGCATAAGCTTTCTGGCTACCCTCTACCCCTCGTGGAGGGCTTCAAAGCTCAATCCGGTGGAAGCCTTGCGTTATGAATAACCTATTAGAGGTAAGAAAGCTATACAAATTTTACCCCTCAGGCAAGGGTAAGCTGGAGGTCATCCGAGGGATCGACTTCGACCTCCCTGCCGGGCAGATGCTGGCTATTGTGGGAGCTTCGGGCGCTGGGAAGACTACCTTGTTGAACCTTATTGGAGCTCTGGATAGACCAGACAGCGGGTCCATCAGGTTTGATGGGGTGGCGTTGTCCTCACTGCCTCCCATCGAGCTGGCTCAGTTCAGGAATCGGAAAATTGGTTTCATATTCCAGTTTTACCACCTACTGCCAGAGTTCACCGCCCTGGAGAATACCCTCATGCCCTGTCTCCTGAGAGGAATGCCCCTGCCCGAAGCCCAACAGAGAGCACAGAACATGCTGGAGAAGGTGGAGTTGGCAGACCGCAGTCACCACCGCCCTGCGGAGCTCTCGGGTGGAGAACAGCAGAGGGTAGCCATAGCCCGAGCTCTGGTAGGGGAACCTAAGCTGATCCTGGCTGATGAACCCACCGGAAACCTCGATTCGGTGACCGGAGAAAAAATAAGCTTGCTTATTCGCCGATTACATGATAAAAATGGATTGACATCTATTGTGGTTACCCACAACGAGCAGGTAGCCGCAAAGTGTGATAGAGTCCTCCATCTAAAAGATGGACAGTTTGTAGAGAAGTTGTGATATAATAAAAACATGTTTGAGAAGTACACTGAGAAAGCAAGAAGGGTGATCTTCTTCGCCCGCTACGAAGCGAGCCAGCTGGGGTGCAGCTCCATTGAGACCGAGCACATCTTGCTGGGATTGCTCCGGGAGGGGGATAGTGTCACCTCCAAGCTCTTCGCCCAATCTAAAATCAAACTGGAAGCCATGCGGAAGGAAATCGAGGAAGTAACCTCACTCAAGGATAAGGTCTCTACCTCCATTGAAATTCCCCTCAGTGAGGAATCTAAAAGGGTATTAGCCTATGCCGCCGAAGAGGCGGAGAGCTTGCTCCATAAGTATATCGGTACCGAGCACATCCTGCTGGGGCTGCTGCGGGAGAGGAAGTCCTTAGCTGCCCGCATCCTGGCGGAGAAGGGGCTGAGGTTGAACAGTGCCCGCGAGGACATAATTTCCCAGATGAGGCAGAAGTCGGTTATGGAGAAAAAGAAGGAGACCCCTTTCTTATGCGAATTCAGCCGCGACCTCACCGAACTGGCCATGAAGGACAAGCTCGACCCGCTGATAGGGAGGGAAGCGGAGCTTAAGCGATTAATACAGATTCTCTGCCGCCGCGCCAAGAATAACCCCATTCTCGTAGGCGAGCCAGGAGTGGGGAAGACCGCTATTGTGGAAGGTCTGGCTCAGAGAATTGTAAAAGGGGATGTCCCCCCCTTCCTCTTTAACAAAAGGATATTGGCTCTGGATATATCGGCGGTGGTAGCCGGTACAAAGTATCGAGGTCAGTTCGAAGAGAGATTAAAAGCTATCATGAAAGAGCTGGTAGAGAATGAAGATATATTAATCTTCATCGACGAGATCCATACTCTGGTAGGTGCTGGTTCGGCGGAAGGCTCCCTGGATGCCGCCGGTATTCTCAAGCCAGCACTTTCCCGGGGGGAGGTCAAGTGCATCGGAGCCAGTACCCCCCGAGATTACCGGCGCTTCATAGAGAAAGACCGTTCGCTGGAAAGGAGATTTCAGGGGATCAAGGTGCGACCCTCCACCGACCAGGAGACCATCGACATCCTTTCCGGCATCGAGGAGCGGTATGAAAGCTATCATCAGGTGATCTATCCTGATGAAGCCATCAGATCGGCTGTCTATCAATCGAGCCGCTACATAACCGACCGCTTTCAGCCCGATAAAGCCATCGATGTCATCGATGAAGCCGGAGCCCGGGTGAAGTTGTTAGCTGTCAACCTTCCCATTCGCATTCGGGACCTGGAGAAGAACTTGAAGAAGGTCGATTCCCAGCAGGAAAAGGCTATCGCCGGCAAGGAGATGGAGAAAGCCGATTTCTTCCGCCGGCAGGAGAAAGCTTTGCGGGAGGAGCTCAAGGAGTTGAAGCAGCGGCTGGACGACAGCGATGAAAAAGGGAAGCTGAGAGTTAGCCGGGGTGACATTGAGGAGGTGGTTTCTAATTGGACCGGTATCCCCATTACCTCTATTCAAGAGGGGGAGATGGAGCGGCTCCTCAACATGGAGAAGGAGCTTCACCAGCGCATAGTGGGTCAGGAAGAGGCTATTATCGCCATCTCACGGGCTATCCGCCGCTCACGGGCAGGTCTGAAGGACCCTCAGAAGCCGGTGGGCTCCTTTATCTTCCTGGGACCGACCGGAGTAGGCAAAACCCTGGTGGCTCGCACGCTGGCTCAGTTCCTCTTTGGCAATGAGAAAGCACTTATCCGCTTTGATATGTCCGAATATATGGAGAAGCACTCTATCTCCAAGCTGATCGGTTCGCCCCCAGGCTATGTGGGATATGAGGAGGGGGGACAGTTAACCGACCAGGTAAAGAGGAATCCCTATTCGGTTATCTTGCTGGACGAGATTGAGAAAGCCCACCCAAACATTTTCAATGTGCTGCTGCAAATATTGGAGGATGGGAGGTTGACCGATGGTCTGGGAGTCACGGTCGATTTCAAGAATGCCATTGTCATTATGACCTCCAACCTGGGAGCCCGCTACATCCAGAAGAAGGGCTCTATGGGCTTTAAATCCGAGGATAGAAGGCTCACCTTCAAGCGGATGAAGGATATGGTGCTCAGCGAGGTGAAGAAGACCTTTAACCCGGAGTTTTTGAACCGGGTAGATGAGATCATCGTCTTCCAATCCCTGTCCATTGAAGACCTCATCAATATTATCAAACTGATGATTGAGGAGATAAACCGCTACCTGCTGGAGAACAACCTCTCCCTGGAGCTGACCGGGGAAGCTTGCAAGTGGCTTATTGATAAAACATGCCAGGATAGGTCCTATGGTGCTCGACCTTTGAGGAGAGCTATCCAGAAGTACATCGAGGACACCTTGGCCGAAGAGATGATAAAGGGGAATCTGAAAGGAATTGGGGTCATAGAGGTATACCCTTGCGGCGATAAGCTATGCCTGCGGGAGAAAAAACCAAAGCATGTAATCATAAAGAAAGAAGCAAACTAATCGATATAAAGGGCAGGTTTGGCGTATGACCAAAAAATCGTTGCTCCCCTTTTTATTGATGGGGCTGTTCATTCTCCCTAATCTTCTTTTAGCCCAGCAGCCGATTATAGAAAAAATTGTCATTGTGGGGAACAAGCGCATCTCTTCGGAGACCGTGCTTTATTATATCTCCTCTTCGGAAGGCTCTCCTTTCGATGAGGAGCGCCTGGAGAGGGATTTTCTCTCCCTGTGGAATACCGGCTTTTTCGATGATGTGCGTATCTTAAGCGAGGACGGAACCCAGGGAAAGATTGTCACCTTCGAGGTCAAGGAGAAGATGCAATTGCAGGAGATTGTGTATAAGGGGAACAAGTCGTTTTCCGAGTCTGATGTCACCGAAAAGCTTGATGAACAGGGGATAAGCCTCAATCCGGGCAACTATCTGGATATGGGAGCGGTCTATAATGTGATGGAGGTTATGCGGCTTCTGCTGGCGGATAAGGGGCTGCAGTATCCGGATATCAAATACGAGATAAATCCTGTATCCGAGACCACCGTAACCCTCACTTTTAATATAGACGAGGGTGACAAGGCGAGGATTGAGGAGATAAGATTTATAGGCAACAAGGCATATTCCGACTGGACACTCAAGCACACTATAAAGAAGACTCGTCCCCATTGGTTTCTCTCATGGGCCAGCAATAGCGACCTTTACAGTGAGGAGCGCTTCTCCGAGGATGTCGCCCGCTTGACCCAGTTCTATTGGAAGAACGGCTATCTGAGAGTGAAGATAGATAAACCGACGGTAGAAGTCAAGATAAAGAAGGTGGGCTTCTTCCGCCGAAAGGAGAGTCCACGCCTCTTTCTTACCATCCCCATAGAAGAGGGGGTGCAGTTCAGAGTGGGGGAGCTTGAGATTAAGGACAACGAGGTCTTTACCAATGAGCAGCTGTTGCTTTTGTCTGAGATGAAGAAAAATGATGTATGTGACATCACCCAGGTTCAGAAGTGGAAGGAGGCAATTGAGGAGGTCTATGGAAGCAGAGGCTATATTATGGTCAGTGTGCTGCCCAGCTATAATATCAGGGATGAGGAGAAGCTCTGCGACATCAGGCTCACTATTGAGGAGAACGACATCTATTATGTGAACAAAATCGAGTTTCTGGGAAATTACAATAGCCGAGATTGGGTTCTCCGTCGGCAATTGATACTGCAAGAGGGACAGGTTTTCAACAAGAGGATATTGGACCTCAGTGTCCTGAGGGTACAGCAGCTCGGTTTCTTTGATAAAGTAGAGCCCAAGAACGACATCTTAGAAGAAGAGAAGAAGGTCAATGTCACCCTTCAGGTACACGAGATGGGGCGCAACTCGGTGCAGTTTGGGGGTGGTTATAGCGCCCTGGAGGGGCTTTTCACCAACTTCGCATTTGAGACCCGAAACCTCCTCGGCAGGGGACAGACGGTGGGAATTTCTGGTCAGTTGGGCAAGAGAGCTACTCTGTTCAGCCTCTCCTTCTATGAGCCCTGGCTTCCCTGGCTGTTTGAGCATCGCCTTGGAGTAGGGGTTTCCATCTTCAAGAGGAAAATAAGCTTCCAGGATTTTGCCCGAGAGGGGTCTGGCGGGAATGTGAGGTTTAGCTGGAACTTCTCCCGGTTTGTCTACGGCATGATTACTTACAGCTATGAGCTAATCAGCATAAAGAATCCCGAGGACGCTGTTGGGTTGTATCCATCCTTCTACCTCAACCCAGCTCTCTTCCCCGAAGGGAAGATGACCACCAGCAGTATCACTCCCAGCATCGTTTATAATACAGTGGACCACCCGTTCTTCCCTACCAGAGGGATGAGAACCACCTTCTCGTTTGAATATGCAGGGGGACCCCTGGGGGGCACCCTCGATTTCATCAAGACATATGGTGAAGTAGTCAGGCACTTCTTCTTCGCACCCCCGAGGCATCTGTTCTCCTTAAGGGCTCAGATAGCTTATATTATGGCATTACGAGGTCAAGAGATCCCCATTTTTGAGCGCTACTTTCTGGGTGGCGAGTATACCATCAGAGGGTTGGAGCTCAGAACGGTAAGCCCCCGCGATGAGCAGGGCTTCCTTACCGGGGGAACTAAAAGCTTATTGTTTAATTTTGAATATGTCTATCTGCTCAATCCCCAATTAAGGCTGGTGATGTTTTACGATGCCGGTAACGCCTTCGCAGAATCAGAGCCTTATAGCCTGACCAATTTGCGCACTACCGCGGGATTTGAGTTCCGCTTTTTTGTCCCTATGTTCAATCTCCCCATGAGATTGATCTGGGGATTTAATATCCATCCCCTTGAATGGGAGAAGAGGTCCAATTTCCAATTTTCAGTGGGAAGTTTCTTCTAAACTCATTTATCCTTTTATGACTGATTAACCAGGGTGTGAGGGGGAAAAAAGAATTTTATTTTAAGGTTCTCAGAGAGAGGTTAACATGATGAGAAGAAAAGCTATTTTAGTGGCGGTGCTCCTGATGGTATGCCTTCCGTCGGTGGTGTTATCCCAGGAAGCCCCAATTAAAATAGGGGTGGTGGATAGCAATCGGATTATCCAGGAGTCGACCATAGGGAAGAACTTTTTGTCCTCTTTAGAAGCACAGCGCCGGCAGAAGCAAGATGAGATCGCTGGCAGGGAGAACAAATTGAGAGAGGACCAGGCGAACTACCAGAAGCAGATGTTCTCCCTCAGCGAGGACGCTCGCAGCCGTACCGAGAAGGATTTACAGCAGCGACAGCTCGAATTACAGCGCCTGAGAGAGGATGCCGATAGAGACCTGCGGAGTTTCTACACCGATGGCATTATGGACATCGAGCGGAGGGTGCTGCCCATCATCGAGCAGGTAGCCAGGGAGAAAGGGCTGATACTGGTTCTGGAGAATGCTCCCCAGAGAGGGATGCTCTTTGTGGACCCCGTTATCGATATCACTGACGATGTGATAGCAAGGTTTAATCAGACCCAGACAAGTCCCCCGCCGCAGAGCTAAGCTCAGCAATATATAGATACGCATTGGAGATTGCCGACAGAAAGCGGGTCCTCTGGTAGGCAGAGGAGATACTCATTTAAACAGGTGATGAGATGGAGTATTCTTTAGGGGAAATAGCGGAGCTTACCGGGGGGGAGCTGCTGGGAGATGCCACCGTTGAGATCAAAGGAATAAAGTCCATCGAAGAAGCTGCACCGGGGGATATCGCTATTCTCTCTCATCCCAAATATACCCGCTACCTCCGCAAGACTCAAGCTTCAGCCCTCATTGTCTCCAACGATTCAAAACTGCAGTATCCCAATATTGTAAAAGTAGCCAATACCCGCTATGCCCTCTCCCAGGTACTGAATCTCTTCTATCCGAAGAAATATCAGCCCTCAGGGATTAGTCCTCAGGCAATAGTGGGTAAGGATTGTCACCTAGGAAAGGATGTTTCTCTGTATCCTTTGGTCTATGTGGGAAACAACTCTTCTATTGGTGACCGGGTAGTTATCCACTCGGGGGTGATCATCGGAGAAGGGGTGACCATCGGGGAGGAGACCATCATTCATCCCAATGTATCCATCTGTCCTCATGTCCATATCGGAAAAAGGGTTATTATCCACAGCGGCTGTGTGATAGGGAGCGATGGCTTCGGCTATGTCAAGGAGAAAGGGGTATACCATAAGATACCTCAGGTGGGCACGGTGATTATCGAAGATGATGTGGAGCTGGGCGCCAATGTCTGCGTCGACCGGGCAACCATGGGTGCCACCCGCATTAGACGAGGGGTTAAAGTGGACAATCTGGTTCAGATAGCCCACAATGTGGTTATCGGTGAAGATTCAATACTGGTCTCCTTGGTCGGACTTTCGGGGAGCACCAGCCTGGGCAGAGAGGTAATTATGGGGGGGCAATCGGGTGTCACAGAGCATGTTGAGCTGGGCGACCGCGTGATGGTGGCAGCCAGAGCTGGCATCACCAAGAATATCCCCCCCGACTCCGTAGTAGCAGGTTTTCCCGCTATCTCAATGAAAAAGTGGAAGGAGCAGATAGCTCTATTTCATAAGCTGCCTCAGATTTTCGAAAAGATGGAAGTCATTGAAAAAAAGCTGGATTCCCTCATCAAACAGAGAGGCTAAAGAGCTATGGCAATTATTAATATAGATGAGATTATGAAGGTGTTGCCTCACCGATTCCCTTTCCTGCTGGTGGACAGAATTTTGGAGTTGGAAGAGAATAAAAGAATTGTGGGGATAAAAAATGTGACCATCAACGAGGGATTTTTTCAGGGGCATTTCCCTAAGACCCCCATTATGCCGGGGGTTCTTATTATCGAAGCGATGGCTCAGGTTGGGGGGATATTACTACTGAGAACAATCCCCGACCGTGAGAATAAGCTGGTATACTTTATGGGAATAGACCAGGCGAAGTTCCGCAAACCGGTCCTCCCAGGCGACCAGCTCCGTTTTGAGGTGGAAGTCCTGAGGCTCAAGTCAAGAGTATGCAAGATGCAAGGAAAAGCATATGTAGGGGAGGAGTTGGTGGCGGAGGCAATTATAATGTCTTCCATGGTGGATGCTTGAACACCACCTTCTAAAAGGGAGGAGGAGGTGGACATTCACCCCAAAGCAATAATCAGCCCTCAAGCTAAATTGGGAGCCGAGGTAAGGGTGGGACCCTATGCTATTATCGGGGATAATGTGGTTATAGGAGACAATAACATCATTGAGTCTCATGTGGTTATCGAAGGATGGACCAAAATCGGGCATAATAATCACTTTTACCCCTATACTGTTATCGGCACCCCTCCCCAGGATTTAAAGTTCACAGGCGAGAAGACCCAGATAATAATAGGCAGCAACAATACTTTCCGGGAGTTTATTACCGTCAATCTGGGGACACAGGGGGGAGGTGGGGTCACCTCAATCGGCGACAACAGCTATTTTATGGCTTATTCCCACATTGCACATGACTGTAAGGTCGGCAACGGTGTCATCTTCGGCAATGCCGGCACCCTGGCAGGGCATGTGGAGGTGGAAGACTGCGCCACGGTGGGGGCTTTCTCCGGTGTTCATCAGCATTGTGTGGTGGGGAAATACAGCTTCATCGGGGGTTATTCAGTCATCACCAGGGATGTTCTCCCTTATTCCAAAACCGTGGGAAACAGAGCGAAGACTTACGGAATCAACTTCATCGGCTTGCGGCGAAAGGGTTTTTCCTCCGATGCTATCCAGAACATAAAGGCAGCGTATAAAATAATTTTCCAGTCCAGGCTGAACACCACTCAGGCATTAGAAAAGATTGAAAGTGAGCTAAAGAATTCCCCCGAGGTCAGCTACCTGGTCGACTTTATCCGAAGGTCTAAAAGAGGCATTACCAAATAGGGGAGCATATTCCTGTCAGGAGACCACGCTTTTTTGATAGGATGTTATGGAAGCTCAGAGAATAGGGGTCATAGCTGGCGGCGGGCAGTTTCCCTGCCTGATTGTAAAGGAGGCTCAGCGAAGGGGGAGAGAAGTAACCGTAGTGGGGCTCAAAGGGTTGGCTTCTGACCAACTCCAGAAATTGACCCCCGACCGAACTCATTGGGTGGAAGTGGGTGAGTTTGATAAGCTGATAAATATACTGAAGAAGAACGGGATATCCCAGGCGATGATGGCAGGCAAGATAAGCCACTCATTAGTTTACCAGAGAGTCAAGATTGACCACCGGCTTCAAGCCATTCTCAAAGAGCTGAAGGACAGGAAGACCGATTCCTTGTTAAGGGGAATTGCCGACGCCCTTAGCAGGGAAGGTATTCAGGTAGTGGATTCCACCACATTTCTGTCCCATTACCTGGTCCTGCCTGGAATACTGAGCGAGAGAGCACCCACACCCGAGGAGATGGAGGATATCAGTTTTGGTCGACAGATTGCCCGCGAGGTTGCCCGCCTCGACATAGGTCAGACGGTAGTAGTCAAGGACAAAGCGGTTATCGCCGTGGAGGGTATGGAGGGCACCGACGAGCTCATCAGAAGAGGTGGAAAGATAGGAGGTAAAGGGGTGGTGGTGGTTAAGGTCAGCAAGCCACAGCAGGATATGCGCTTTGATGTGCCAGTGGTGGGGCTGAATACCATAGAGACCATGGCAGAGGCAGGAGCCAGCGCCCTGGCAGTCGATGCTGGGAAGACTCTCTTTTTCGATAAAGAAAAGCTGCTCAGCAAAGCCAATCAGGAGAATATTACTATAATAGCATTGTCTTAATATAATATTTTATGGGAGGAAGAAGTTGCTGCGAATAGGGGTAATTGGAGTAGGCTATTTTGGGAGGCATCATGTTAGAATATTATCATCCCTTGACAGTATAGATTTAATCGGGGTGGTAGACATCATCCCCGAAAGGGCGAAGTTCATCGGCGAGAAATATGGTACTCCATATTATAGCCATCATCATCAGATAATGGACAAAGTTGAAGCGGTGGTTATTGCTGTCCCCACGGTTGACCACTATACCGTGACCAGGGATTTTTTGAACGAGGGAATAGATGTTCTGGTAGAAAAGCCGATAACCAAGACCCTTAAGGAAGCGGATGGACTATTAGATTTAGCCCATAAGAAGGGAGCTGCCCTCCAGGTGGGCTTCTTGGAGAGGCTCAATCCTGCCTTTGAAGCTGCCATGCCCATCATTCGCGACCCTCGATTCATCGAGACCTACCGCATAGGAACCTTTGTCCCCCGCAGCCTCGATATAGATGTCGTTCTCGACCTTATGATTCACGACATAGACATCGTGCTCAGCATTGTGAAATCCCCCCTCAAAGTGGTGCATGCCGCAGGAGTACCCGTTCTCACCAGGGAGATTGATATGGCAAATGCCCGGCTGGAGTTCGACTCTGGATGTGTGGTCAACCTTACCGCCAGTCGGGTCAACTCAGAGAAGATACGAAGGGTCAGAATCTTCCAGTCCGATACTTACATTTCCCTTGATTACACCACCCAGCAGGTCTCCGTCTCCAACCTCATCCGAGACCCGAAGACCAACTTCCCCACCATTCAGACCCGCCAGCTCAAAATTGAGAAGGAGGAGCCCCTCAAAAAGGAGCTGAAATCATTTATAGATGCTGTGGAGAACGGCACCGAGGTGGTGGTAAGCGGCCAGGATGCACGGCTATCCATGGAGGTAGCTATGCGGGTGCTGCAAAAGATGTGACATCGGCGAGCTATTCTCATACCAGACCAGAATCCGTTCCCTTTATTATGTTAAGAACTTCTTTTAGCCTTCCCACAAGATAAAATGAGCACGGCTGAAAACCCTCTCTCCCGACTCACCCGGTTTGTCCAGCAAAAGATTGAAGAGGACCAATTCCCAGGAGCAGTCTTTATTGTATATCGGAAGGGGAAGGGGGTGTTTAAATCGGCTCAGGGATTAGCCGTGGTCAACCCACAGCCAATTCCCATGAAGCTGGCTACCGTCTTCGACCTTTCCTCTCTGACCAAGCCCCTGGCAACTGCCCTCCTTGCAGTCTTGATGGCTCAAAAGGGGACTCTCAAGTTGACGGATAAAGTGGGCAGGTTCCTCCCCGAATTTTCCGACCCTAAGAAGAAGGAAGTCACCTTGACAGACCTCCTCACCCACCGGGCGGGATTTCAAGACTGGCTCCCCCTCTATCTTTTCGGCAGCACCATGACCGATTATCTGCGTCACCTCAATCAGACTCCCCTTCTCTATCCGCCGCGAAAAAGGGTAGTATATAGCTGTATCGGCTACATAATCCTGGGAGAGATACTATCCCGGGTGGCGGGAGCGGGATTGGATGAGCTGACTCACCGTATGATAACCCAACCACTGGAGCTTTCCAGAACCCTATTTTGCCCCTCACCCTCCCTGAAGCCTGAGATAGCCGCCACAGAGGAAGCTAACCGCTATGAGAGGGACATGGTCAAAGAATATGCCATAGACTATAAAGGGCGGAGGGAGGGTATGGTCTGGGGGGAAGTACACGACCAGAACGCTTTCTCACTGGGAGGAGTGAGCGGTAATGCGGGGCTCTTCTCCTCGGCTGATGACCTTCTCCGCCTGGCATCCCAGTTCCTCCCCGAAAGTAAGTTCCTCTTTCCGCCCTTCAGGAAGCTTTTCTTCAAGAATTTCACTGCCGGGCTGGATGAAGACCGTACCATCGGCTGGCAATTAGCCTCCACCACCGGCTCCAGCGCAAGTCACCATCTGCATTCCTCATCCATTGGTCATACCGGCTTCACCGGCACCAGCCTCTGGATCGACTCTCACGCCCAGGCAATTTATATCTTGCTGACCAACCGCATTCATCCACATTACCGGGGTGAGAACATGAACCAGCTCAGGAGGGACTACCATCGCTTAGCCGCTCAGCTCGTCCGATGAACACCTACCTTTGCCTTGGAAATCTTGAAAAAGCAGTTATGTTTTTGCTATAATTATCACAACTTAACTGGGTTTCCAACACCGGAGAGAAGTGGAATGATAGCAGGAGAGAAGTTTTCTGTGGTAGAGATTAGCAAGAGGAGGATAACTTGAAAGATAAAGATTCTGAAGGTTTTTTTACCGCCAGTTTTCAGCAGATAAAGGGAGGAGAGCTCACCGACTGCTATTTCCAGCGGACTTTTCAGATTCTTAAGACAAAAGGGATAAATAAGCGGGTGGTGGCAGAGGTATTTGCCAAGGATTTTCCCTGCCATTGGTCCTGGGGTGTGCTGGGGGGTGTGGAGGAGGTAGTTCGTCTCTTCAAGGGATTTCCCCTGGTCATTAAGGGCCTGAAGGAGGGAACCTTATTCTCAGCCCGCCAGCCGGTATTATCCATTGAAGGCAATTATATCGATTTTTGCCTCTATGAGACCGCTGTATTAGGTTTGCTCTGTCAATCAAGTGGAATAACCACCGCTGCCGCCCGCTGCCGCAAGGCGGCTGGCGACCGAATGCTTTTAAGCTTCGGCGCCCGGAGAATGCACCCTACCATTTCCCCCATGATTGAGAGGAATGCCTTTATCGGGGGATGCGACGGTGTCTCCGAGACGCTCAGCGCCCGAATGCTCGGCGAGCAGCCCCAGGGAACCATGCCCCATGCCCTGATCCTGGTAATGGGTGACACCGTAAAAGCCACCAGAGCCTTTCATCAGGTAATTGAAAAAGATATAAAGCGAATATCCCTTATCGATACCTTCAACGACGAGAAGTTCGAGAGCCTCAGGGTGGCCGAGTCCCTGGGGAAGGAACTGTATGGTCTCCGGTTTGATACCCCTTCCAGCCGACGCGGTAACTTCTTGGAAATACTCCAGGAGGTCCGCTGGGAGCTCGACCTGCGGGGGTATAACGATGTCAAGCTCTTCGTCAGCGGAGGAGTCGATGAGCAATCCATTCTCCAGCTCAATCCGCTGGTCGATGGATATGGGGTGGGCACCTTCATCTCCAATGCCCCGGTGGTCAACTTCTCGTTAGATATCGTGGAGATTGAAGGGGAGCCCATCGCCAAGCGGGGGAAGGAGTCAGGACGAAAAAAGCTGGTGCGGTGTCCTCAATGTTACACCTACCGGGTTTTTCCCGAAAGCGAGCCTGAAGGGAATTGCCCATGCGGTGGAAAATTTGAGAATTTGACCATATCCCTCATTGAGGGAGGAGAGGTGGTCTATCCCCTTCCTTCCCCTCAGGAGCTGAGGGGATATGTGTTAGGGCAATTGAGCCACTACGAACTTTAACTTTATCAGAGAATTTCAACTCAGAGATATAAACCTTTATGAAAGAAAAAGAACTCATCGAAAGAATAGAGAAGCTTCGCAAGGCTATCCGTTACCACAACTACCGCTATTACATCCTCAACGACCCCGAGGTGACCGATGCCGAGTATGACCGACTCATGCGCCAGCTGGAGGAGCTTGAGCGAGCTCATCCGGAGCTGATAACCCCCGACTCCCCTACCCAGCGGGTGGGCGCCGAGCCCCTGGATGAGTTCGAGACCGTTGCGCACACCATACCCATGCTCAGCCTCTCCAATGCCCTCAATCAGGATGAGGTGAGGGATTTTGATAAACGGGTGAAGAGGTTTCTGAACACCACCCAGGATATAGAATATGTCGCTGAGCTGAAGTTCGATGGCGTGGCGGTGGAGCTGGTCTATGAGAGCCGCAACCTGCTGCTCGGCTCCACCAGGGGGGATGGCTTCGTGGGAGAGAACATCACCCAGAACCTCCGCACTATCAGAGCCATACCCCTCATCCTCCACCGGGGTGACGGTCTCCCACCGCCCGAGCGGCTTGAGGTTCGCGGCGAGGTCATTATGCATAATGCCGCTTTCAAGAAGCTCAACGCCGAGAGGGAAAAAACAGGCGAGCCCGCCTTCGCTAACCCCCGAAACGCCGCCGCGGGCTCCCTGCGTCAGCTCGACTCCAGAATAACTGCCACTCGCCCCCTCGACATCTTTTTCTACGGGATAGGTGAGGTGCGAGGGGCTGCCTTTACCAGCCACTGGGAGATGCTCCAATCCCTCCACCAATGGGGGCTGAAGACCAACCCCCACCGGCGCCTCTGCCAGTGCATTGAGGAAGCCATCGAATTCTACCAGCAGATGGAGGAAAAGCGGGATACCTTTCCCTATGAGATCGATGGGGTGGTGCTGAAGGTCAACCGCCTCGGTCTGCAAGAGCGGCTGGGAACCATCGCCCGGAGCCCGAGGTGGGCTATAGCCTGCAAGTTTAAGCCTCGGCAAGAGAGCACCAGGGTGATGGATATTGTCATCCAGGTGGGACGCACCGGGTCATTAACCCCGGTGGCTTTACTCGAGCCCGTCAGCATATCAGGAGTCACCATCAGCCGAGCCACCCTCCATAACGAGGACGAGCTGCGCCGCAA
>CABWKN010000130.1 GCA_902505605.1 Candidatus Guanabacterium sedimentis | reverse complement strand
TAGACAAAACAGCCAAGCATTGACGAATTATTTATGCTAAACATCAATCTTGCCCATCCTCTTTTCCAATCTCCTAAGTCTTTGAGTAATTTGACAACGAACCATCCCTGATATATACTTAATTTTGCTCTGAAGCTCTGAACAGAGGGGGTTTTTAATGGATAATTTTACCCTGGAGCATCTTATAGGTGAAATCAGCCAAGAGCTTGCTGGTCGGTCTATAGCCGATGTGCAAAAGCGGGGGGAGACCACCTTTCTCATACTTGCCAGCAAAAAGAGGCTTGTCATCCGATTAGAGCCTCAATGCCCGGGGCTCTATCTGACCGACCGCACCCCGGATGCTCCGGAAAAACCTAATCTATTTTCCAGCTTACTGAGGGAATACCTGAGAGGCAGCAAGGTAGATATGATAGAAAAGGTGCCCCTTGACAGGGTGGTCAAGATAAGTTGTCTTTCCACCCCTTCTGTCCCCTGCTCCCCTTCCTGCCAGCTTATTGTGGAGCTTATTCCCAGAGTTCCCAACTTAGTGCTGGTCGATTCCGAAGGGGCAATTCTTGCCTCTTTTCGCCATCGGACAAAGGGCAGCCGCCCTCTGCTTCCCGGAGGGGTATATGAGGAGCCTCAACCAGCCGGCAGGCTTAATCCTTTTCACATTAGCGAAGCAGAATATGAGCAACTTATAGCCGAAGGAGTAAGACAGAAAATACCAATAGCAAAGCTATTAGCCAGCAGGCTCCTGGGGTGGAGCATCATTCTTGGGAAAGAGGTTGAACATCTCATCCACCAGGAGCACCTCATCCCCTGGCAAGCCTTTCGGCAGGTAAGGGAAAGACTGAAGCAGGAAGAGCCAGCACCCTTGCTCTATTCAGAGCCACGGGCAAAAAGGCGTGATATGCCCTCCTCATTGCCCCGCGAGGTCATACTTGTTTCCATACCCCTCTCCAGCAAGCTGAAGTGGCAGGTGAAACAGTTTTCCACCATGAGCCAGGCAGCCGAGGAGTTTTACGCCATTCTGGAAGAGAATAGGCTCCTGGCGAGGGTGAGAGGGAGTGCGGAGTCAGCCCTCAGAAAGGGAATTGCCAGAGCCGAAGCCCTCATCGCCCACTTCAAAGACGACCTCCAGCGAATGGAACAATCTGAACAGCTCCAGCGTTACGGAGAGCTTCTGGTGGCTAACCTCCACCGAGCACACAAAGAGGGAGCTACCGTTCGTCTGCTCAATTACTATGACCCCCAGCAGCCAGAGATTACCATCACTATCAACCCTCGGCTATCCCTTTACCAGAATGCTCAGAGGTTTTTCCGCCAGGCATCAAAAGCCAAGAGGGGGAGAGCCATCATACCTGCTCTGCTTAAAGAGGCGGAGAAGAGATTAGCCCATCTGAAAGAATACCAGAAAAGCCTGGGCAGCATCGGTGACCTGGCCACCCTTCTCGCCTTCTATCAACAACTGGAGAAGGAGCACATAGCTCCTCCTTTAGAAAAGAAGAAAAAGCCTTCCACATCTCTGGAAGCGAGAAAGAGGTTCCGCACATACCTCTCTTCAGATGGTCTGAAAATTCTGGTGGGGAAAAGCAGTCGGGACAACGACTTTCTCACCTTCAAGGTGGCTTCTCCAGAAGACTTCTGGCTTCATGTGGTCGGTTATACGGGCTCCCATGTGATAGTGCGTAATCCTGACCATCGGCATAAGCTGCCCCCCGCAAGCCTGAGGGAAGCTGCCCAGATTGCTGGATACTACAGCAAGGCCCGGCATTCATCCAATGTCGCTGTCCACTATACCCGACGCAAATGGGTTAAGAAACCGAAGGGATTGAGTCCGGGGAAGGTTCTGCTGAAGGCATATAGTTCCGTCGTAGTTACCGCCGATCTCCCTCTGATAAAGGAAATAGAGGACTGAATATGTTAAGGAAGCACATCTATCCTTCACAAATGCTGCTAACTCCCTATGAGGACAACAAGCAATAGGCGCACTTAAAAAGAGGAGAAGGGAATGAAAAATATCAGCTTAATAGTTACCCTGGTGGCGCTGGTTATCTTCGGACTGTTTATTATTCTTTATTATGCTACTATTCACATAGCCCCTGAAAGGGTGCCCACCTTCGAGCAAGCCTGGGTGGTTAGCCAGGCGGCAGGGGAGAAAGTCGCCTCTAATGAGCCTAAGCTTGTGCATAAAGGGGAAACGATAAAACTCTACACAGCTATTGCGGGGAAAAAGTACAAGCAGGAGGAGCTGACCTACTTTAGTAATGCTCCGGGGCTGAAGCTTGATGGGAAAATCATTCCTCCTGACAAGATAGAGAATTGGCAGAGGCGATGGGGGGTGGTCAAGGTATTATGGTTTAAGATAGACACTATAAAGGACACCAACATTCCCGTAAAGGACGAGGATGTATTAAACATCGCTTACAATGATGACTATTGCTCCGATTGGGGATTCTCTTGGGATAAAATCGTTGAGGTTGCCCCCGAAAAGGATATCAACCTATTTACCCAGGAGCTTAAGATTCCTCAGGAGTACGGAACCACGCGCTTCAAAATCCAGGCTCTTATATACACTAAGGACAATCCTGTCGTCCCTTTGCGCAAGGTAGACTCGCCGGGAAAAGAGGCGATAGACCAATTTGGCATTGGTGATAATGTAACCCGGCTCTCTATTAGCGATGGGGCTTCCTTGCTCGGTTATTATCGGGCTTTCTATAACCTTCCCTATATCAACTTCAATGAGTCACCCGAGGTTGAGGAATACCGCATAGAGCACTTCATTGGAGGAAATAGCCTTAACTATCTCTTGGGTGCGCTCAAATTGATGGGCTATAAGGAATTAAAGTTCGGCAGCTTGGAAGAATTATATAGGCTCACAGATAATCTCTTTTCCGAAGTGGTGCTCGACCCCCAGAGCTTCTACTACCAAATTTCCCGGCCTAACCAACGGATACTGTTCGGTCCCACCGGGGTGCAGGTTGGTGACATCATCATTTCGGGCACCCATGGAGGAGTGATAAGTGCTGACAAAAGCCCGGAGGGAACTCCCAATGGCTATCTGGACTCCTCCGACCTGGTAACCCACTGCTGGCAGGGCAGGCTGACCGAGGAGCCGCTCTCGGACGCCTTCGTCCCCGGCTTTGATGTGCTGAGGGTGGAGAGATAGGTAACCTATTTTAGAACGAAGAAAAAAGTAATGGGAAAGATAAAACCCTTTATCCCCGTGAAGCTCATCTTCGGCATAATAAGCGGCTTTCAGGGATTAATAGAGGAGATAGAGGAGCCCCTCGTCCGGCGCTATGGTCCTATAGACTACCGTTCCCCATTTATACCTTTCACCTTCACCGATTACTATACCCCTCAAATGGGTGAAAATCTCCTCCGTCGGTTTATCAGCTTTCAGCAACTTATTGAGCCAGACCTCCTCCCGGAGATAAAAGCTCACAGCAACCACCTGGAAGAGGAATATGCTCTTCGCTCTTCTCGATCAAAGCGTCCCATCAACCTTGACCCCGGGTATCTAACCGTCACCAGCCTTATCTTGGCCTCAACCAAAAACTTCGCCCACCGCATCCCCCTGCAAAAAGGAATCTACGCTGAGCTGGAATACATATTTAAAAAAAGGGAGGCTCAAAGCCTCCCCTGGACCTATCCTGATTACCGCATCGAAGAATACCAGAAGATATTCCTCGAGGTGCGGAGAATCTACTCAGCGCAGATTAAAAAATGACTCCTCCTTTCTTAGCTTCAGACCTTTGTACTTTAAACAAATAGTAATTTTTATCGTGCAACACCATAGTATAGGGAATTGAACAGCAGCTTGAATGTCCCGTGGGGCTGAGCTCTGCTCTGAACACCAAAGCCTAACAGTATCACCTTCCCCTTACCCAGAGGAACCTCCACCGCTGAGACCTTGTTCTTAAGATATTGTTCTCCCATGAGATAACCGCTCATAAGGAGGTTTCCTTTAGGATACCTGGCGATGACCCCGGGCGCCTCCTTCCCCTCAAACGAGGGAAGTATGTTAAAAGCCGGGCTGTAAGTAAACACAGCCGGAGCTTCCTCAGGCATACCGAAGGCAACCGGATGTTCGGAGTCGAACTCCATCCGCAGCAGGGAACCGGGACAGGCGAACTTCGGCGGTTTGGCATCTTCCGCAGCCTCACGGCGTCCGCGTGCCCGAACATCCTTCAGAGCATCGCTCACGGGTATATCCAGCTTATCTATGGCGAAAAGGCAGCCGGAATTCAGCAGCACCAGGGTGCCCCCCTCCTCAACAAACTCCTTGATGTTATTCACTCCGGCGGTGGTTATCCCTCCCACATACTGCGGGGGGATGGTGCCTTGTCTGTTCCCATCGACGATGGCATTGGTGGACATGGAGGGAATGACCAGCACATCGAACCGCTTGCCCAGCTCACCCGCTCTCACCTCGGCATCGTGGATGTTGGTGAAGGGGAACTCGAACTGCTCGAAGAGCCATCGGGTCCACCCTTCATCCATACTGGCTGTCCAGGATTTGTAGAGGGCAACCCTGGGAGCTTTTAGCGTATAGGTCTTCGCCGCCACACGATTCCCGGTGCCACCTATGATAAGGGAGAGCTCTTTGGCCAGGGAGTCCATAAAGGAGCGCGAGACATTTCTGGCAGGGACAACCAGAGTGCCCGGGGGATAGGTCTTCCCTCCCACGCTGAAAGACTCCCGTGCCCAGAGAACCTCTCCACCCTTGGCCAGTATGCGGTTTGCCGCAATGAAGCTGTTGTTGGTCTTAGGGGATATCAGATAAGCGTATCCCGCACCTCGTTCCACCTTTCCGGCAGAGGGCACTGCCTTCTCCACCGGAGCCAGAGCCACCTGCAACGGGGTGTTGGCAGTGGCAACCTTAACCCCCATCTGGTAGGGGAGAGTCCATCCCGCCATATCGTAAGGGGGGAGGTAGACATCGGGAACCTCCTGCGGACGGACCAGACCCTGCCACAAGTCGGGATATTCGGCTAAGTCAGGATACTTCTGCTCCTCAAAAACAGCTTTGACAAAAAAGGCAAAGGGCTGGCTCATGGGGATGACCCAGGTTCCCGCCGGGTAGGAGATGCCATCGGAGACGAAGCCCTCCTTAGCCTGGTAGACATCTATTCCTAAAAGTATCATCTTGTTGAGCAGAAGCGCTGCAGTAGGTGCGTCCCACTGTTCCTGAGGTATTATCCAAGCGTAGGGAGGCTCCTTTTTAAAGCGAGCGATAACATCCCTCCCCATTTGGTATTTGTCATAAAGGAGCTCTGCAGGGTACTTGGCAGCTGTATGTAAAACAGCTTTGGAAGCCGTGAGACAATAATCCACCGCATCCTTCAGCCTCCACCAGCCGCCCTTCCAGGGGCTGGGATAGAAAACAGAAGGAGTGAAATCCCGATACTCCTCAGGGAAGTCACTTAGGGTGTAAAAGTGGGGGGTGGCATAGCGGTAGAGGGCAGTCTCGGTGAGCAGGGAGATTATGTTGTGGAAGTCAACCACCTGGGTTACATAGCCAGGATACCATGTGTCAAAGACAATGCGGGAGATGGCCCCATCTTTCCCTTCTCGGTCAAAAGCTGCCCCCATGGCACAGCCGATCAGGTTCTGCCAGCGGATTAACAGTGGATGAACATTGGGGTTGGCAGGCTCCGAAGCGGGGTGAACCCAGATTCGCGCCGGGAAGGGCGCGGTCTGGTGATGATTATACAGAACCTGAGGATACCACTCGTGGTTTACAATGCGGGTGAGGTGCTGGGTCTCAAGCTGATTTGCCATATAGGAGTCGCGGTTGTTATCATGCCCCACATAGATGTGATACAACCATGGCATGGAGCTTACCTCATAAGAGGTGCCCACATTGGGATGATACCACTCAGCCAG
>CABWKN010000129.1 GCA_902505605.1 Candidatus Guanabacterium sedimentis | reverse complement strand
AGGTCTATTTTCCCAGGGAGATTTTCCCCCTCTCGGCTATATTATCCAATCTGATAAACTTCTGCCTGAGCTTGCTGGTGTTTGTTCCCCTGATTCTCATCCTCCGGGTCAAGCTCAGCTGGGCGCTATTATGGTTGCCGGTGGTAATAGTGGTGCAGGTACTGTTGACCGGAGGGCTCTCTCTTTTTGTCGCTCACCTGAATGTCTTTTTCAACGATATTGCCTTCTTGCTGAAATTTGCCCTTAATCTTCTGTTTTATGCTACTCCTATATTTTATCCGCTGGAGATGGTTCCCCAGCGGTTTTTGGGCATCTATCTGCTAAATCCTATGGCTGTATTAGTATCCATATATCGCAAGGTGATAATGAACCTCCCCCTTCCCCCACTGAGGTTCGTATTTATAGCGGTCGCTATCTCTCTGGCGATCATGGTCGGGGGATTTATTTTCTTCCATCGCCGGGAAAATTCGATGGTAAAGCGGGTGTGAGATGTCAAAGGTGATTGAGCTCAAAGATGTAGGGATAATGTTCCGCCTTCAGGAGGAGCGGGAGGCTACCTTGAAGGAGTCTATTTTCAACCTCATCCGGGGGAGATATCGCTATAAAGATTTCTGGGCGCTGCAGGGGGTGAGTTCCCAGGTGGAGAAGGGAGAGACCCTGGGGATAATAGGGGAGAACGGCTCGGGGAAGACTACCCTGCTGAAGATTCTGGCGGGAATCTACCAGCCCGACGAAGGTGAAGTATCGGTCAATGGAAAGGTATCCGCCCTGCTGGAGCTTGGTGCCGGTTTCCATGAGGAGCTAACCGGGAGGGAGAACATCTTTCTCAACGCCTCCATACTGGGCATCTCCAGGGAAAAGATTAACAAGCTTTACCCCCAAATTGTCGAGTTTGCCGAGCTGGAGAGGTTTATTGACACGCCTCTCAAGAATTACTCATCGGGGATGAAGGTGAGGTTGGGCTTTGCCGTTGCCGCTCATGTAGACTGCGACATATTGTTGGTGGACGAGGTGTTAGCGGTAGGCGACGAGGCTTTTCAAGGGAAGTGCTACGAGAAAATTGAGGAGCTGAAGCGGAGAGGGGTCACCCTGGTGTTTGTCTCGCACGATATGAACGCTGTGCGCAGGCTCTGCGACCGGGTCATCCTCCTTCATAAAGGAAGACTTATAGAGAGAGGGGGGTCCAGGCAGGTTATCCAGCGATATTTCCTCACCATGAGCCGGCAGAGGGGGATTGTTGTTGCCGAGGAGAAGCCACTGAGCCTGGTCTTTCATAACGGGCGAACCAGCCTCTATCTCGACAACATGGAGCTAACCCGAGCGGCTGGCTTATACTCCTCTATCTTTGCCCATGAGATATGGCACGATTCCTCGCAGGCTATCTGGAATAAAGAACCTTCACTTTCTAACGAGATTGTCGTCAAGGGTAAATGGAGGCGTCTACCCATTGTGCAGCACTGGAGGCTGAAGATTGAGAACCACCGAACCATCTCTTGGGACGTGGATATGGAGTGCCTGGAGGAGACCAGCATTAAAGAATTCCACCTCAGCCTTCTTTTGCAGGATAGCTACAGCCGATGGTTCACACCCTTTGAGGAGAGTGACTTCTCCCCCATCGACGCCACTGAGGTGGAGTGGATTCAGCTCAATCATATCAGCAAAGTTGGAAACATGGTGGGGGTGAAGGGGGTTAGCAGGGGTTCTCTTCAGTTGCCAGGAGTTACCATAGTGGTGGATGATGAGTATAAGATGTTCCTCCCCTCGGTACTGAACACCGATTTTGTCAATAACTCCCGGATATTGCAATTCCTCCAGGTCAACAACCCCGATGCTACCATTTACAGGAGCGGAAAGTATCCCATTTTTAAGGGAAGAATAATAATTGAAGCAGAATAAAAACCGACTGCAACAAGGCGGTGCCTCTAAGTTAATAGAGAGAAGGATAAAGATATATTGAAGTTGCTTATCTCATTGAGTAGTTTGGGAGTAACGATTTTTGACAAAGATTAACAAAACAGGCAAAAAAGAGGCTTTTATTAATTTAATTACAATAGGCAAAATCTTAAAAGGGAGGGCAACCCAGATTGTGTCCGTGGTTGATAGATGGGAAGCGGAAAGAGGTAATCGGAGTAAAGTGGAGTTATTCATAATGAAATATATGCGAATTCTATATCGAATGATCAGAAGAACGTTTTGGTGCTTTGCCGATAGCCCCAAATGTCCCATCTGCTCAGCGCGCAGCAATAAATACGTGACGCGTAATACTAAGTATCGGATTTATCTATGTGGTAGCTGTAACCATAAGTTTGTGGGAAATCCATGGCAGGAAGAACGAATATACTCGCTTTATCAAGGAATCGATTATTTCAAGAAAGATAGGCAGCATCAAGGGATATTCTCGGTGCAGGACGATAAGCAATGGGAAGGATTTATTAAGGACCGATGGAATTCCTTGGTCAAAAATGGCATCCTCTGTTCATCTCCATCCCGGTCAGTACGCTGTTTGGAGGTTGGCTGTTGCGAGGGCAAATTGTTAGCATATCTGAAGAAGAAGGGTTACGATGCAATCGGTTGTGATGTAAATAAAGATATATGTAACCTTGGTAAAAAAAAGTTGGGAGTCAATATCATAAACACTCCCATTGAAAAGTGTGATTTCCCTTTGGAATCTTTTGACTCTATTTTTTCCTTCCACACCTTCGAGCACCTCGTTGATCCGGTCGGTGCCTTGATGCGGTGCTTTCAATTTCTTCGGATCGGGGGAAAAATTCTGCTTGAGGTGCCCAGTGACGATAACGAATTGATGAATGAGGACCATTTGCATTTTTTCAGTGTAAACTCTGGACGCCTTATGTTGGAAAGCGTGTTTGGAAATTGTAATGTTAAAGAGAACTTTTATACCAACGCTCAGGGGAAACGTCTGAGTTCGATGTATTTATCTGCTGAAAAATTATCTACTGCTATCCCTTCTTCCCAACCAAGGAGTTGATGATAGTTGAGAAGGAATGGATTTGGTTCAATTATTTACCAGAGGACGAGGTATCCCATTTTTAAGGGGAGAATAATAATCGAGACAGAATAAACCGGCGCTTTACCAGAAAGACGGTTTTAGAGAGATGAGAAGAATGGGTGAGGACCACAAGGTAGCCATCTTTATCGGGCTGGTGATAGTCCTCCACCTGCTCATCCTGATAAGTGTCAGGGAAACACGACTCCCGGCGCCTGAGATGGGGGAAGTGGTCCACCTGAGAGATGTGCCCCAAATGGCTTCCCAAAGCGACCTGAAGGTGGTTATAATAGGTGTGGATGGCATCACCTGGGATGTTATCCTCCCTATGTTGGATAAGGGAGGGCTGCCAACCATCAAGAAATTGATGGATGAGGGAGCTCATGGGAAGCTCATCTCCCAAACCCCTTGCCTCTCTCCTGCCATATGGACCTCTATCGCCACTGGCATGAAAAGGGATAAGCACGGGATTCAGGACTTCATTGTAAAAAAGGAGGGGTCTTCTAAAAGCAATCTTATAAGCAGCAACCTGAGGAAAGAGCCCGCACTGTGGAATATCTTATCTCAGTGGAGCGAAAAGAGGGTCGGTGTGGTGAACTGGTGGGCAACCTGGCCTGCCGAGGAAGTGCAAGGTTTTGTGGTCTCCCAGAGGTTCGCCTATCGCATAAAGGAGACAGTGTATCCCCCTGAGCTGGGAGGGAGGCTCAGCCTGTTATCAGAGGAGACAGTTGGTAGAATGTTCCGCCAGATCACCCCCTTCCAGGTCGACCCCCATTACAGGGAATTGCCCCGCAGCTCCAGTGAGTATGTCGATAACTATCGTCTCTATTTCCTGAAGAGCTATTTCCGTGAGGATGCCAATGCCTGTTCCCTTGGGCAATCTCTTTACAAGGAGTTCCAGCCCGACCTCTTTGCCATCTACTTCAAGGGCACCGATATCGCCTCGCACTATTTCTGGAAATACCTTCATATCCTCTCGCTGGAGGAGAATCTCCATCTCTCTCCCCGGGAGCAGAGTAGATTCGGGAGCATAATCACCAACTATTACCGCTGGATAGACGACATTATTGGCGAGTTTATACCGTTAATGGACGATAAGACTTTGCTATTTGTCATTTCAGACCACGGCTTCGGACCTGACACCCTCGACCCCAAGGCAATCGACCTCAACCTGCTGCTGGCAAAGATGAGTCTGCTGGTTCACTCCTCAGAAGAGGTCGATTGGAGCAGAGTCTCTGCCGAGGAGGAATATTTCTTCAGCGACCACCGCCAGATAGATTGGACACATACCGTGGTCTACGATTCCTCTACCCCCTGGGATTATAAGCGGAGGCTTTATCTCAACCTGCAAGGGCGTGAGCCTCAGGGGATGGTGAAGGCGGCAGACTATGAGAAGGTCCTCGCGGAAGTCACTCATCGCCTGCAGCAGCTGACCACTGTTAGCGGAAAGAGGCTTTTTAATAAAGTGCTCAACCGCTTATCAGAAGGGAGCGAGGAGATGGATGCCGACCTGATGGTGGTGTTCAACAATCAGGTCGCTGTTGACGACTCCCTTGTTATGTCTCGCCAGCCCTGGGGGTGCAGCCATTTTATCTTCTCCCGCGGGATGAGCGGGGAGCACTACGCCCGCGAAGAGGGAGTGATTATCGTCTGGGGAAAGGGGATTCTAAGAAATCACTCTATTCGGCAAGCCAGAATATATGATATCGCTCCCACCGTCCTTTACCTGTTAGGGCTCCCTTCGGGCAGAGATATGGATGGTGGTGTGCTCACTGAGATTATGGAGCCTTCGCTTATCCGCCAGCATCCAATCGCCTATGTCAGCTCTTATCGGACTTCCTCCTGGATATCCGACAAAAAGCCCATTGCTTCGGGGGTGGATGAGGAGCTCAAAGAGAGATTAAAAGCGCTCGGCTATATAAAATAGCCACCCAAGGGAAGATATGACCTCATAAGGAGAGATGAGAATGAGCAAGAAGGGTGCCATCAGGTTGATTGAGCGTGCTAAACAGAAAACTCTATGGAAGAGGGTAAGGGATACCTCCTTCGGCTATTGGTTCAGGAGAACAGTATTGTGGATGATGGGTATCCCCGAGACTGCCGCACTCCGCGACCTGCTCCTCGAAGAAAGAGAGCCAATTCTAAAGATGCAGTACCCGGGAGAGAACGCCTCACGTTACAGCGTCCTTTTGCTTCAGCTACCTCTACCGTCAAACCGCCGCCATAAGCGCATCATCCCCCTGGGGATTGCTTACATCGCCTCCTATCTGCTGAAAGAGATGCCGGAGGTTAATGTGGGTATTCTCGATGCCCAATGCCAGAGCCTGACTTATCATAGAATAATAAAGGCTATTGCCAGGGATAAATGGGACATAGTAGGATTCTCCTATTGGACCGTGCAAGCTCAGTATGCCGAGAACCTCAGCCATGCCATAAGATCCATGAGTCCCCAGACTATCATCGTCCATGGAGGTGTCCACCCCACCCTCCAGCCCGAGGATGCCTTAAAAAGCGCCGACTACTGCATGCGGTTTGAGGGAGAGCAGAGCTTCGCTGAGCTGGTGCAGGCTCTATCTAAAGGTAAGCCGGTAAAGGATATTGCGGGAGTTGCCTACAAAGAAGATGAAAAAGTAGTTGCCAATCCTCCCCGTCCCTTGCTCAAGAATATAGACCAACTTCCATTCCCCGCATATCACCTCCTGCCCATTGAGGAGTATAATATGCCCCTCCATGTGGTAGGGGGGGAGCGGATGCCGATTGTCGGCTCCCGGGGTTGCCCCTATGAGTGCTCTTTCTGCGCCTCACCTATTTTATGGCAAAAGAAAGTTCGTTTTCGCTCCGCCCAGGACATAATAGATGAGATGAAAATGGTGATCGACCGCTACGGGATAAAGAAGTTCCACTTCTGGGATGACAACTTTACCATCAATCGGCGCTATGTGAAGGAGGTCTGCCGCTTGATTATCGATGAGAAGCTGAGGATTCAGTGGGTCTGCCTTGACCGGGCAGAGCATATCAATCGCAACCGAGACCTGCTCCCCCTGATGCGGGAGGCGGGCTGCATTGGGGTGGAGATAGGTCTGGAGAGCGCCAATCCGGATACCTTCATCCATATTCATAAGAATCAAGCCATTGAAGCCAGCCGAGAGGCGATCAAAAACCTCAAAGCGGCAGAGCTAAAGCCTCTTTACACCTGTATGGCTTTTAATCCCGGGGAGACCATAGTCGGTTATTATCTCCAGAAGGAGTTCCTCGATTCTGCTCAGGAGGGCTACCAGTGGTTCGATTATTTCCACCCCTTCCCTTACCCTCTTTATATCGGGCAGTTTGCCACTGCCTATCCGGGTACCAGGTTCTTCGAGGAGATTGACGAGCTTTGCCTTCAGCTGATAGAAGACGTTGAGGACCGATACCATCATCGGATCAACTCCATCCCTTATTCCCTGCTCAACGATATCCCTCTGCGCACAGTTCGGAGGCTCAATGAGGAGCACTACTTCATCTTTCTTGATGCGGTGCGGACTGGATTCTGGACCGTCTTCCCCGGCAACAGCTCTCAGGAGGAACTCGCCACCAAGCTCTACGATGTCTGGCGATTCCTCTACCCCTTCTTCAAAAAGTGCGATGGGAGCCTTACTGTGCGCCAGATAGCATTGCATCTTTCCGAATATCTCAACATCCCGCTGACCAAGAGCCTAAGGCTGACCGCCTATGCGGTTTACATCTTTGCTCAGCTTGGCCTTTTACGCTCGGCTATATACTACACAGATTATCCGATTAAGGAGAAAGATGTGAGGGTTCCTCCCGCCCGCAAGAGGGAGATTTTGCACTATCTGTCTATTGTCAGGATAACCAGGAGGAACCTCCTGTCGGATATCAGGCGGAGATAGTATACAGTCCATGGCAAAGATTGCGGTAGTTGATTTGATGTTTCACTGGCCTCCCCATGGTGGTGCCTGTACAGACCTGAGGGAGACATTAAACCGGCTCCAGCAGAGGGGTCATCAGGTCTCCCTATATGTCCCTCACTACACCGATATCTGGCCCAGGGGGAGAGTGCGGGGAGAGGGGCTCGACTTCCCTTTCAAGCTCATAAGGTTCAATAACGCCACCTTCCATCGGCAGTACCTGCCCCAGCGCTTCCAGGGAGAGGTTGAAAAATTTAGGCCCGATTATATTTTTTTAGGGGATAGCGCCTTCCTCAAACCTTATCTCATAGAAGCATTCAAAGACTACCCCATAATCGCCCGTTTTTATACCTATGAGCTTATTTGTTTCAAATATTACGAATATTTCCGCCATAAGAAGAGATGCAACCGGAGCTACCTTACCCACCCCGTCAGATGTCTCCTCTGTTCGCTCTATGCTATGCGAAAATCCCTTCTCACCGCGAGATACGAGCTCTGGAGCCACGAGTTTGTGGTGGGCAAGAGCTTCTATCCGGGATATTATCGTCGGGTGATCGATGCTCTAAGGAAGTGCCAGGTAGCCATCGTCTATAACAAAAATATTAAGAAGCTGCTGGACGACTATTGCCCCAGGGTGGTGGTCGTCCCCGGAGGGGTAGATATTTCCAGATTTCCCTATCAAAAATGGCAGAAGCCATCCTCTACGGATGGAGTCAAAATAGTATTCTCCGGCAGAGTCAATGACAAACGCAAGGGGCTGCCTGTGTTGATCAAAGCGGGCAAAATTCTGCATAAGAGGGGAGTGGACTTTCAGATTCTGGTTACTACTCAGCTCCCCTTCAAACAGCCCTGGATAAAGCCCCTGGGGTGGCTCACCCACGAGGCTCTTATTCAGGAGCTCCTTCAATCGCACATTGCCGTAGTTCCTTCTATCTGGGAGGAGCCTTTCGGCATGGTGGCAGTGGAGGCCATGGCGTGCGGTTTACCGGTGGTAGCTTCCCAGGTGGGTGGGTTGCAGGAGATTATCGAGGAGGGGACTACCGGATTTCTGGTGGAGCCGATGGACCACCACACAATGGCTGATAGGCTGGAGACCCTATGCCGGAACGCGGAGCTGAGGGAGTCCATGGGAAAGGCAGGAAGGAAGAGGGCAGAAGAGCTATATGATTGGGATACAATTGTGGATACCTACTACCCCTCTATTTTTACCTGAGTGAAAACATGGAAGGACCTGATTACAAAGACTTAAGCAGCCCGATGGACGAGGAATCTGTCATCGCTTTTTTCAATGAGAGCTCGCAGCTGAGACGATTTTTAAACGGGGTGAGTAGCCGATTTCCCTGCAGCAAAATAGACCTTGTGCTCTCATTTCAGCCGCAAAGCGAGGTGCTCTATGACTACCCTCGGGTGGCGCAGGTGCATATTTATTACAGGAATCTGTCACGCAATCCTCTGAGCAGACTTATGGGAAGGTTTAAGTTTCTCAATGGGCTTCGCCGACAGAACCATGCGGTAGTCGTAGTCCCCCAGAGGGGGTTGAAATTTTACTCGCTGGCTATGATTATGGGAGGGGAAGAAAGGTATATTTATCTATATGACGATGAGCGATGGCTAAGGTGCACCCTCCCCGGTTGGGGCACCCTTTTTCTGGGACGCCTGGCAGACTCCACGGTCAAGGGACCCTTCAGCTATCTTTTTATGCTGCTGGTGGTTATCGGCTGGGGAATTGCCCGCTCATTCAAACATCTTTGGAAAGGCACCCCACGAGGGACAAATGGCTAAGATTGCTCTTATAGACCTGGTTATCAACTACCCTCCCCATGGGGGAGCGAGCATCGATGTGCTGCAGATTGGCTCCCGCCTGGCAGAGGAGCACGAGGTGAGGCTCTTTATTCCCAGCTTTAAATCCAGGGCTTTCAACCGCTGCAGGATAGCTCCCGGTTTCCCTCTGCAGGTCTGCCGGGAGGAGTTCACTCCCTGGAGCTTCAACTGGCAGGAAGCACCCCGAAGATTCAGAAAAGCGATTGACAGCTTCCAGCCCGATGTGGTCTTTCTGACTGATGGGTGGTATCTCAAGCCTTACCTGGCGCTTGCCCTGAAGGAATATCCTTTGGTGCTGCGGCTTTATGCTCACGAGCTCCTGTGCACCAAGGGGAAGGGGTATTTCCACCGGTGGGGGAGAGTGTGCCAGCGAGACCATCTGAGGGACTCCTTACTCTCCGCAGCGGGGTGCAAGCTCTGTACTCTGTGGTGGATTATCCGCCACCATAACCGGGTTTTCGCTCAGGAGTTCATTCTCTCTCTGGCGGTGTTGCCCCGCTTCCGAGAGGTGGTGATAAGGGCTCTTCGGCAGGCTGACCAGGTCGTGGTATACAATCACGCTATTAAGGAAAAAATTGAGGAGTTTAACCCCAGGGTTTGGGTTGTTCCTTCGGGAGTGGATACCGAGCTATTCGCCCCCGCCCCTGAGCATTACAGCGAAGAGGAGGTAGGGTTGCTTATGGTGGGGGGTGCTGATGACCCGTATAAAGGATTCCCTGTTCTGAAAAATGCCTGCCATAAGCTTATACGCAGAGGCTACAGAATAAACCTTATGGTGACCAGCCGCCGTCGCTTCCCGGAGGATTTCATCCGCCCCCTTGGTTGGCTCCCTCCTTCTCAGCTGGCAGAGATATACCGCAAGGCTGACATCTGCGTGGTGCCTTCCCTCTGGCCTGAGCCGCAGGGGATAGTCGCTGTAGAGGCTATGGCTTCGGGCAAGCCCCTGGTTGCCTCGGATATCGGAGGCCTAAAGGAGGTGGTCAGGGATGGGGTGAGCGGTCTGCTGTTCACACCGGGAGACCCTGAAGGCCTGGCTGGCAAACTGGCAAAGCTGATAGAAGAACCTGAGTTGAGGAGGAAATTAGGGGAGCAAGGGAGAGAGGAGGCGGTTGCCAAATACCGCTGGGATGTAATCTATCACACATATTACAGGAAGATTTTTTCTGACCTATGAGCAAGGGAGCTATAAAGAGGTCTTTATATAGGGCAGGGGAGTATGCATTCCACCATAACCGCCTGATGCGTAGGCTTATTATCATGGGTAGGAACAAGCGGAGCCATCGCTTCCCTCCGGTGGTGATTGTTGAGGAGACCAATCGATGCAACCTGCGATGCCAGATGTGTCCCCGTTCCAGTATGAACCGACCAGTGGGAGATATGGACTTCGGTCTCTTCCAGCGCATAGCCGATGAGTGTGCTCACCATAAGGTGGAGGTTCTGGCTCTCCACCTCTTCGGCGAGCCTCTCCTTCATTCCAGACTGCCGGAAATGGTCCGCTATGCTAAAGCAGTTGGGGTAGGCAATGTCCATCTGAGCACCAACGCCACCGAGCTTAAGGGGAAGTTGGCTGAGGAACTCCTTGATTCGGAGCTCGACTCTATGATAATCAGTTTTGATGGCACCTCCCCCCAGACCTATAATAAGCTCCGCCGGGGAGCCCACTTTGAAGAAGTAAAAGGGAACATCCTCAATTTCATCGAGCGAAAAAAGGAGCGGAGAAAAGTCCTTCCTCGCATCACCCTCCAGAGCATCTGTATGGAGGAGACGGAAGCAGAGCTTGAGGAATACTGCAGGTTCTGGAGTGGGAAAGCCGATGAGGTTTATATTGCGCCCTTTG
>CABWKN010000128.1 GCA_902505605.1 Candidatus Guanabacterium sedimentis | reverse complement strand
GGCTGAGGTCTTGAGGAGCAAAGTTTCTCCACAGCTGCCGACGGACAATGCTCTTTACCCCATCGGCACCCACCACAAGGTCTGCCGAATGGCTCCCTTTGTCAGAAATAACCTCCCATCGCCCCTTTCGTCTTTCCACCCTCAATACTTTCTCCGGAATAAAGCTTGCTCCCGATTGCACCGCCCTATCTATGAGGAAGCGACCCAGCTCCTTTCGGGAAAAGACATAAAAGGGAGATGAAAGAGCAAAGGTGTGGCTACTTCCTCCGGGAGTGACAAACTCAATAGAGTAGATTTTCCTTTTTGCTAATTTTTGACTTTCTAAAAAGGGGAATTCCCTGATAACCTTTGAGGTGATCCCACCACCACAAGGCTTCTCATAAGGAGCAAGAGGGTCAAAGAGGAGGTTTGAGCATCCTTTTTCAGCCAATAAACCCGACAGGTAAGCACCGGCTGCCCCGGCTCCAACAATGGCAACTTTCATGATAGGCAGCAGAACAATGTGGCGCTAAAAGGTATCGGTCTTCTTACCGATAAACCTCAAGATAAGCACCAGCACTACCCCCCCTATGGGTACGGTAATGAGAGGGCTTATCCCATAGCCCATGGGCAAGTAGCCTATAATGGCGCTCACCACACCCACGGTAAAGGCATAGGGAATCTGGGTTTTTACATGGTCTATATGGTCCGAGCCGGATGCCATGGAAGAGAGTATGGTGGTATCGGAGATAGGTGAGCAGTGGTCACCAAAAGCCGCCCCGGCCAATACTCCGGCGATGGCACCAAGGAGCACCGATTCCGATACTGCAGGGCTCAAGCCCGCTGCCAAAGGCATTTTATACCCCAGCGGTATTATAATGGGCATCAGGATAGCCATAGTTCCCCAGGAGGTTCCCGTAGCAAAGGCGATGATACATGACAGCGCGAAAGAGACCATAGGAACAAGATGAGGTGACAAAATGTTTTTACTGACCTCTACCACATAATTAGCCGTTCCCAGCTCCTGGCATATCCCTCCAATAGCCCAGGCAGACAGCAAGATAATACATGCCATAATCATCGCCTTTATTCCCTGAACCCAGCCTTCTAAAGACCTCCGAAGATTTAAAATCCTCTGACTCACGGCCATAACTATGGCAATTACGGAGCCTATGGTGAACGCCCACAGGAGCACTTCAAAGGAATCGCCGGCTCCGAAAATCTCGTAGCCCGGGGCACTTCGAACATAAGCAGCACCTTTTTCCGCCTTGAGATTAGACAACCCGGTGAGATAGAGCCCGGAAAAGGTGATGGCAATCACTGCTGCAAAGGGGACCACAGCGTTAATCCATCTGCGGGGCGCCTCTTCCGGAGGCGGGGTCAGGGTAGTCTCAGGGTCGGCAATGGGCACTGCAAAGGGGGCTATTACCTGACCGGTGGTGCGGCATCTTCTTTCAGCCTTATACATAGAGCCGAAATCCCTGACCATTATGGCAGCCGCAAAGCCAAAGATAAAAGTAAAGATGGGGTAGAAACGGGAGGGGATAGTCTGAAGGAAGGTGATATACGCATTGCGGCTCACTCCCAGAGCGATGAAGCCATCGCTTATCAACGAGAGCTCAAATCCAATCCAGGTTGATATGACGGCAATGCTGGCAATGCAGGCGGCAGAGGAATCGACTATGTAAGAAAGCTTCTCCCGCGAGATCCTCAGCTTATCGGTAAAGGGGCGCATGGTGTTACCCACAATTAGGGTATTTGAATAGTCGTCAAAGAAGATTAATATACCCACTATCCTGGCAACAATCTGACCACCACGGGGAGTTCGGGCAACCTTGCTTATCTTCTCCACCACCCCATGCATACCTCCCGACCGGTAGATAACGCCCACCATTCCTCCCAGAATAAGGGAGAACATAATAATAAGGGCATGGGTGCGGTCGGTCATCGCTTGCAAATAATAGTGGTCTGCCACCCGCAGGAAGGCAGCAAAGGGACGAAAGTCGTATATAAATAAAGCCCCTAACCAAACGCCAGAAAAAAGGGCGATAATGACCTCACGGAAGATCAAAGCAAAGGCGATAGCCAATAGAGGGGGCAGGATGGATAAAATTCCGGGAATCACCCGATTCTGCATAACGAACTCTTGCTCCCCGACCTGAAGGGTGAGCTGTACCCTGCCGCTGTCGGATAGTCTTATTTCCTCAGATTCGTAAGGTTTCGACCCCTTTAGCTCCCCTCTGATAAGCACCCCTTCTCTGGAGAAGCTGAGCGTAAAAGGGATTACCGCTTCCGGAGGGGCATCTTCGGCTTGTATGGTGACTGTGAAGGGGACGCGAGATAAGATTACTCGTGGGGCTTCGAGGCGATAATTATAAGGGTAAGTTTCAATCTCCTCCCCTTTCAGGAGAGGCTGTTTGAGGAAGAAAATAAAAAAAGTGATAAAAAATAGCAGGCATGGCTTTGACTTTGCCAACAAATTGAACATCCACCTATTCCCCATAGATAGAGCTGCAAAGCAAGTTGCCCTTTGCGTTAATCAGAAGCGCTAAGGCGTCTACTCCATCTGAAGTTCGATAAAAACCGCCGCTATTTTAGCTTCTTTAGCTTGTTCAGGGCTTTATGGTTCCCCATAACAGTGAGATGGTCTCCCGGCAGGATAATCTCGTTAGGCAAAGGGAGAACAACATTATAACAAGCTTTTATCTCCCCGGTGGCTATGCGGTCTTCTCGTTTGATAACGATGACTTGTATATTATATTTGCGCCTTAAGTCAAGCTCTCGAACTGTTTTCTCTATAAAGGAGGAGGGAGCTTTCAGCTCCACTATCTGGAGGTCTTCCCCTATATCTATCTCGTCGTAAACATTGGGACTTCCCAGCCTTTTAGCCAGACGAATTGCCATATCCTTCTCCGGGAAGATGACCTCTGTAGCCCCTATCTGGGTGAGAATCTTCGCCTGGTCTTCATTAGCTACTTTAGCTATGATTTTTTTCACACCGGCTTCTTTGAGGAAGAGCGACACCAGCATGGCGCTCTCAAATCCCTCCTCGCCCAGGCTGATAATGGCGGCATCTACATCTTGTATTCCGATAGCTTTTAAAGTTTCCTTATCAGTGGCATTGGTCAGGATGGCCTGGGTCACTACCTCCTTGATGCTTTGAATTTTCTCCTTGTTTGAATCGATCGCTATTACTTCGTGCCCGTCAGCGGCGAGGGTTGCGGTTACATGATAGCCAAATCCCCCTAATCCAAGAACAGCGAATATTCCCATTTCCTGTTACCAAAAAATAAACCCCCCTCTGCCAACAGCAGTAAAGGAGGTGCAATAAACCAAAATTTCCGTACCTTAAAGGTCTTTCTCTTTCGGCGTCTTGGTTTCCTTGCCATGCGCGGCTGGCAATTTAAATTCCTCTCTGATCTTTTTCTCCAGAGCATCCTGAATCTCGGGGTGGCTCTTGAGAAACTCACGGGCGTTTCCTCTTCCCTGACCGATACGCTCTTCGCCAAAGGAGTACCAGGCACCAGTTTTTGTCACTATCTGTTTTTGAACTGCGAGGTCCAGAAGGTCCCCCTCCTTAGAGATTCCCTCCCCGTAAAGGATATCAAACTCCGCCTCCTTGAAGGGTACAGCTACTTTGTTCTTGACCACTCGGACCTTGGTTCGACTGCCGACAATCTCCTCGCCCTCCTTTATGGTGCCGATCCTGCGAATATCGAGACGGACCGAGGAGTAAAATTTCAAGGCTCGCCCACCGGTAGTGGTCTCGGGGTTGCCGAAGAAGATGCCGATTTTCTCCCGAATCTGGTTAGTAAATATCAGGGAAGTGCTCGACTTGGATACCAGTCCCGCCAGTTTCCTCAGAGCTTGAGACATCAGCCGTGCCTGTAGTCCCATATGAGCATCTCCCATGTCCCCTTCAAGTTCCGCTCGAGGCACTAAAGCAGCTACGGAGTCAATTACGATGGCACTAAGGGCACTGCTTCTCACCAGTACCTCAGCAATCTCCAGAGCTTGCTCTCCGTTATCTGGTTGCGAAACCAGCAGATTGTCTATATCCACCCCCAGCTTTCGAGCATAACCGGGGTCTAACGCGTGCTCTGCATCAATAAAAGCAGCTACCCCCCCTGCTTTCTGCGTCTCGGCAATGATATGGAGGACCAGAGTTGTCTTACCAGATGCTTCGGGACCGAAAATTTCGGTTACCCTCCCCCGAGGGATACCCCCCACTCCCAGAGCAGCATCTAACGACAGGGAACCGGTAGAGATAGCAGGAACATCTATCACCGCACCCTTGGAGCCCAGCCACATAATAGACCCTTTACCAAACAGCTTCTCAATCTGGAGCAGGGCCATATCAATCGCTTTGGAGCGCCTATCGGGTTCAGAAACCATTTTGCCCCCTTTCTTCTAATTTGGATATATATTAAAACAATTCCTTTCCCATGTCAACTTAATTAAAAGAGACATCTTTCTTGTCGCAGAGCATACCTTCCGATTGTTCCTGATTTAGCCTAATGCTTCTTTCCCCGCCGCTGGTAATCGATATAGAGCCTGCTTCTCAAGGTCTGCGAAGCTTTCCTTCTTATTACTTCAGGGACATCGAGGTTGTTTTTCAACTTATTCAGGTCGACATTGTTCAGCTTATAGATCAAACCCATAGATACATCTACGGGGGTTTTGGGGTTTTTGACCAGGCTGTTGACAATGGGATACTTCCCCATCCACTCCCTGCTTTCAGCAATGCCACGCAACACATCATCGCACACATTGCGCATATTAGCGATGCTCTCTGCCTCCTGGTCCCCCAGTTTGGGGCTTTTAAGAACCATGGTAGACACTGTGCGATTAGGGTCGCGAACCAATATGACTCTCTCCTCCCGGGTGCCTTTCAGGGCTAAGATAATCTTCTGTCCTACCGTGAGGCGGGCTATTTTCTGCAGCGCGGTGCGTTGCACTTCCTCTGTTTCATCTTTGACACCCTGAGGCTGCTGTGATGCTTGATCAATGTCCAACCACCTCTCCCTCTCTTCAACACTAAAAAGAGGGTTATGCTTTATCCTATTCAGAATAGAAGGGCAACGCTTCAGCCGGAGTTGGTCCATGAGGATTAACTTTAGCTCCCCTGCCCCGACCTTATCGGCCAAGAACTCGATGGTCTCATCAGAGGTAGAGGAATCAAGCACAATAGTCTCCAGCACCTCCTGTTTGGAAAGGGAGTATCGGCTGAGGAAGTCGAGCTGGTCGGATGTGAAGTTGGTTCTCTGGATGAGCCCTGCCAGCTCTCCTGCGTCTATGGCTTCTATGGTTGCTCTCAGGGAGCTCTGAACCTTATCGTCGGGGTCATCCCTCAGTAAAAAGAGCATCTTCAGAAGCTCAACCTTTGATAAAGGCAATTCCCCTCTGCTAATCGCCAGACGGAGACTCAAAGGTGCTTTTCCTTCTTTCAATAGACTAAAGACTGTCTCCTTAGCCTCTTTCTCTCTTTGGCTCCTTAAATCCTCTTCGGGGTAAGTGGTCAAAGGAAAAACTCCTCTTTAAGGGTATGAGTTCATTTTTTATTGACCATCCTCGACAATAAATTGACGCCAGTTTTCGGCATCCAGGATGAGACTGCGTTTAACCTCCCCCAGCTCACCCAGCGGGCGTAACCTCTTACCGTTAATAGTAATCTCCACCCCTCCGGCATTTCCTATAGTGAGGACGAATCGCTGTTGAGCGGCAAAAGTGGCCTTCTCGCCCGGCTGCAGAAGTTGGTAAGCAGCGAGCTTATCATCCGCTGAAACCTCTACCCAGCACAGGTCGATAGCCCTGAGCTCCATATTAAGCCCGGATACTTCAGCAGAAGTGTCCTCAATGGAAGGTAAGACCTCCAAACTTTCAGGAGGAACTGCCATTTCTTTTTCAACGACTGAGGGCATCTCCTGCTGCGGGAGGGTGGAAGCATTCTCCCCTTTAAATAGCCAACCGTTTACCCATAGAATATAGCCCAGAATCAATATCAGAATTATGAAAATAACTATCTGGTAGAAATGGCGTTTGCTTTTATGCTCCTCAACCACCAGCAAAGGATATACCTTCTTCTCTTCGCTCGGTGGATACTGTTGAACATAGCTCTTCACCAACTCCTCATCATCCAACCCCAAATATGCGGCATAAGCCCGGAGGAAATTCCTGGTAAAAACTCCGCCGGGAAGAAGGTCGAACCTATCCTCTTCAATAGCCTGAAGGAAGCTAACCCTAATTTTCGTCTCCCGTGCAACATCCTCTAAAGAGATTTCCCTGGCTATTCTTTCCTTTTTAAACTGCTCGCCAATAGAAGCCATTATATATGGAAAGCCCTTTTGATAGGATTTTCTTTTAAGAGATTACAATATATGCTCTCTTTTTTAAGGATTAAATCCTCCGATCCCCTCTATTTTCGGGCTGCAGGAGTTCCCGGGGCAGGCTTGAGTAGCAGATTATAAACTTTGACCCCCAGCTCCCGTGTGTCTTCACTTTCTTCAATATGCTCAACGGGGATGAAGACCTTGTCTACCTCAATCTTGATATCAATCCAATTGTCCGCTCCCAGCTCTTCTTTTTTTATGGTTATCTTCCGCAAAAAATCCCCTGAAGAGGTGAACTGCCAGGATTCCAGGGGCTGATCATTTAAATAGAGGGTAATCTGCTGGGGTACCCCTAACTCATCCGCCGGGGAATAGGCATGAAGATAGAGAATGGCATCCCTTCGCGGATTGACAAAGGAAACCTCGGCTGCTTTCTGCGACCATATCCACTCCTCAAAGGTGTCTTCTGAGGTCACTTCAAGGTCATACCATCCATCTTTATAAACCGGCAAACTCCGTAAATCTTCCGGAAGGAGCTTGACCTTTCCCACAAGATAAGCTCTATCCTTTCCCTCGTCTTTTCCCACTAAGGTCAGTCTAGTCCCACTTTCTATGTGATAAAGCCCAACTTTAACCTTAAGCTCTTCCACTATTGGAGAGTAAGGAATGAAAGGGGTTCTCTCATATTCTACTTGTTCTCCAGGTTTCCATTGGCTGGTGGGAAGCGGTGGAGTATGGTCATCGGTAAAGACAAGCTTTCCCTCCTGGTCCAGGAAATGGACAAAGACGGTGTAATCTTTTTTGAGTGGAGGCATCTGGTCTTCAATCATCCATTGATAGCTCATCTCCAAAGGTGAGCCTATGGGGAGTTCGGTATCACTGAGGGTAATATCAGGGGTAATAAAAGCCTGAGCATTCTCCTTCTCCTTTTCAGAGCATCCAATGGTGATAAAAAAGAGGACAAAAAAGATAGAACTACCCCACATTAAGCCTTTTCTTTCACGCATACCCCTCCTCCGATGATTCATTTTAAACTTAAAACTTCACCCCTTCATAAGGGCGAACTTCTGATTGATAAAAAATGAACAGGGGGTATACCCCTGAACCCTTTTACTTAATCAGCCTCCCTGAGCTGTCCTGATAGACAATAAATTTACCTCTCCATAATTGGTTGAGGAACAGAGCCAGACGCTGGTAGACTGGCTCTATGGAATCTCCGAAGTGCTTTTTAAGGCCATCTGCAATTTCCTTGACCGTGCAGCGCCCATCGCACATTCTCCACACCCAGCTGCCATAAGTATCCAATCTGACCCTGTAATGAGGATTTTTCATTCGGGACAAGAGCCATCTGCCCAGCCAATGGTCTTCAAATTTCGGCCTGAGGATGACAACCTTATCCCCATCACCCATTTCCCATTGACGATTCCTCAAGGGAATCATATCAAGAAGATTGCTCTGTGGCACCTCTTAAGCTCCTCAGAGGTATACCTATCAGAATAGCTGCCAGTAGGGCAAACACCACCAGACCCCACAGGGGGTTGTCCCCTATGGCTGGCAGACGGACATCCGCTACTACCAAGGCTGCTATCAAGACTCCGGTTAATGCCTCCCCGGCAATAAGCCCTGAGGCGAGAAGAATTCCCACATTCTCCCCCCTATCGGCCAGCTCCTTGCCGAGCTTTCGGCGCTGATATATTCTGGTTACAATGTACTTGATCACGCCTCCCACGAAAATAGCGGCTGTGGTCTGCAAGGGAAGATACATACCTACTGCGATCAGCATAGGGGAAGGCGATTTGATAAGGATTAGCCCGATGGAGAAGATCATCCCCACCAGCACCAGCGCCCAAGCCATAGTTCCACCAACAATCCCCTGGGACAACATAGACATCAAACCTGCTTGAGGGGCGGGAAGACCAGGTCCTCCTATCCCTCCAGGGGTGCCTCGATGGAGGATACTGAGAGGGAAAACCATTACCAGGCTGGCGGCTATGACACCTATGATACAAGCAACCTCCATCTTCCATGGAGTTCCCCCTAAAATATGCCCCACCTTGAGGTCTTGCATTATATCCCCTGCTACTCCTGAGGAACAACAGACTACGGCAGCTACACCCAGCACCGCGGCGACTCCCAGAGGACCCTTCAGCCCTATGAGAACCATCAACAGAGCGGCTATTATCAGAGTGGTAAGGGTCAAGCCGGAGATGGGGTTATTGGAACTCCCTATTAAGCCTACTAGATATCCGGCTACCGCAGCAAAAAGGAATCCCGCCACCGTCATCACCAGCGTTGACAAAAGAGCACCCCCTAAGCTCTGGCTGAAATAATAATAAATAAAAAATAACGGTATCATCAGCAACACAATAGCAGTAATCACCGACTTGAAGGAAAGGTCCTTTTCCAGCCGATTGGGGGTGATTTCGCCCATTTTCACCCTCTTTATATCCCGAAAGGCGCGGCCAACTCCCTGGGTGAGGGACTTCCTCATTTTAAACAGGGTATACAGGGCTCCCACCAACATAGCACCCACTGCTAACGGCCTCACCATGGTAAACCATACCGATTCGCTCAGGGTGAGCCAATTCACGGTTTCCCCATCGGGGAGATAGCCACCAACCAAATCGGCAAAGCCGGGGTTGATGAACAGCAGCAAGGGCACCAGCAAAATCCAGCCAAATACCCCTCCAGAAAATACCACTGCCGCTAACCTCGGTCCGATTATGTAGCCCACACCTATCATGGCTGGCGATGCCGCAGGCGAGCGGAGAAAAACCCCTCCAGAGTAACCTTCTGCTCCGCCTACCGGTTCCAATTCCCCGGTAAATAGCTGAAGGACAGACCTGCCCAACCTGAAAAATCCCGAAACCGACTCACTGAATAGCTGAATTCCCCGACTATTTTTGAACAGCTCGATCAGAGCGGCTACCCCCATGGTGCCAAATACATAAATAGCTCCTGTTTGTCCCTTCTGCCCTGCTTTTACGATCTCCCCACAGGCAACACTCTCGGGAAAAGGTAATTCTGTGTCCTCAATGAGTATCCTCCGGAGAAAGATGACAAACAAAACCCCCAGCACTCCCCCGATAAGCATAAGCATGGTGCTCTCCCAATATCTCAGCTTTCCCCAGACACCTGTCATTATGAAAGCGGGGATGGTGAAAATAGCCCCCGCCACCAGAGCTTCGCCCACCGCACCGGTTGTTCGGGTAATGTTCTCCTCAAGAATGCTCCCTTTAAAGATTCGGAGAACCGCCATGGCTATGACAGCCGCGGGGAAGGTGGCGGCTACTGTCATACCAGCCTTCAAGCCTACATAAGCATTGGCTGCTCCTAAAACTACCGATAATACAATTCCCAGCAGGATAGCTTTTAAGGTGAACTCTTTCAGAGTAGTCACTGCGGGAACATATGGTGTGAATTCCTTATCAGCCATCGTCCCTCTCCTCCCTTAATTCGGATGCTATCACCAATTAAGTTACCATAATCCTGGATAGCCTTGATATATTATAAATACCCTCCTTCCATAGTTCTTGTTATTATATAAGAATTAGAATCACCGGAAATCTCAAATAATGTATACCAGCTTAAGGAAAAAATCAAGGAAAATTTGGCCCTTCTTTTGAATATATTCTTTTTCCACTGCCTCCCATCCTGAAGCAAAAGATGGAAACGAAGGGTAATACCCTCTTCGCTCCTTATATTCTACCACAACACTGATTCTTTGCAATGAATAGTGTCACCTTTATAGCGCTTCTTTCCCTAAAAAAGGACATTTTAGGGAACTCTTTTGCCTTTTTAAGCGTCTAAATAAATAGGAGGGAAAATGTGCTAAGCGTGTAACCTTAAATTTTCAGAGCATTATATGAATAGTAAGCGATTGAATTTGGGATTAAGGGAAATTTCTTGGCATAAATTATGCGTATTCATATTTGATGATAAGGTTAAGGCTATAATTTTTCCAGCCCCACACCTTTAATAACCCAAACATCACCTCCCTTTACCCTGGGCTGGCTAAGAGGGTTGGCTTGGCCAGCCTTTTTATTTATGCTCACTCCCCTGCTTTTATTTAACTTGGGAATATGGGTATAAAAAAAGGAGCCAATCGGGGTGGTAAGAAATCCTCCCCGATTGGCTAATCAGGAGGCGAGACGAGATGTTTAAGTTGCTTATTTTTAACATTTTAATATCCAACTTTCTGTAATATGCATTACACCCTGTCACAGGGTCTCCCCTCCTGTATTGCTCTAAAAATAGCCCCCGTGACAAAAAATGAAAGCTCTCCTCTGGAGCATCTCAACACCACCACAGTAGCAAAGGAGTAACTTCTAAAAATGAAAAGATGTCAGGCAATGCCTGCTTTCAATATATCGTGCAGATGGAGGGTCCCATAGGGGCGATTCTCATCGTCAACAACAATAAGAGAGGTAATGGAGTGATATTCCATCACCCTAAGAGCCTCGGCGGCCAGAACATCCTCCCTGATTACCTTAGGATTTCGAGTCATTAACTTGCCCACCGGGATATTAAGGGGGTCCTCCTCCCTCTCTAAAATGCGGCGTAGGTCTCCATCGGTTACAATACCCACCAGATGGTTCTGATCATCGATCACCGATGTCATCCCCAGCCCCTTGGAGGTCATCTCGTAAATAGCTTCCTTCAAAGAAATCCTATGGCTGACAATGGGGTTCTCCGAGCTGCGATGCATCAGGTCGCCCACCCTCAGCAGGAGCCTCTTGCCCAGGCTCCCTGCCGGGTGGAAGAGGGCAAAGTCTTCCTTTTTGAACCCTCTCCGCTTCAGCAACACCATAGCCAGAGCATCCCCCATAACAAGTGTGGCGGTGGTGCTCGCCGTGGGGGTTATCCCCAGAGGACATGCCTCTTTTTCCACCCCCACATCGAGGCATACATCGCTATTTTTTGCCAGGATGGAGCGAGGGTCTCCGGTGATGGCGATAACCTTAATGCCGAACCTCTTAAAGAAAGGAAGCAGAGATACCACCTCTTCGGTTTTTCCGCTGTAAGATATGGCAATCACCACATCGTCGGCAGTGACAATGCCGATATCTCCATGTCCCCCCTCAGCCGGATGGAGAAAGAAGGTGGGTGTGCCGGTGCTGGAGAAAGTGGAGGAGATTTTTTTACCTATAAGTCCCGATTTACCCATTCCGGTGACAATGATTCTTCCCTCACAATTGTAAAGGATATCTATTGCCCGGACAAAACTCTCGTCTATTTTGTTAATCAGGGAGCTTATTACCTGATATTCAATGGAAAGAACCTTCTTCGCTTCTTCTATTATCCGATTGTTCCTCTCATTCTTAGAGACCATAAGGAGCATACCCCTCTTTTAAGACATCACTTTATCACTCTCTTGCCAAAATTACAACACCTTTTTGATGGCACAGCCCCTATCTTCTGATATAATAAAAAATAGTTTTGATTACCTTACGCTAATAAAAAAGAAGGTCCGCAAAAATGGTTCCTCTAATCATCTTAGGTGGAGGGCTGGCAGGGCTCAGCGTTGCCTCTCACCTTAAAGAGGGATATACCCTCTACGAAAAGGAGGACCGCCCCGGCGGCTTATGCCGGAGCGACCCGCACCAGGGCTTCCTTTTCGACCGCAGCGGGCATCTGCTCCATTTTAAAGACGATTATGTCCGCACACTGGTGCATAAGCTACTTAAAGGAAACCTAGTAGCCCATAGACGCAGCTCCTGGGTCTATTCCAAATGGCGTTATACCCGCTACCCCTTCCAGGCTAACACTTACGGCTTACCCGCTGAGGTGAAAGCTGAATGCCTACTGGGCTTCATTGAAGCGAAAAAGAGATACCGTATAACCCCCCGCACCAGGTATAAAAACTTTGAAGATTGGATTCTGCGAAACTTCGGGCGAGGCATTGCCGACCACTTTATGCTCCCCTATAACGAGAAAATGTGGACCCTCCCTCCCAGGGAGCTCTCAACAGAATGGCTCAGCCCCTATGTCCCCCGCCCAGCGCTGGAAGAGGTGGTGCTGGGAGCTTTGACCGACCAGAACAAACCATTCGGGTATAACGCCGAATTCTTTTACCCTCGCCGAGCTGGGATTGAGGCTCTGGTCAGAGCCTTTGCGAAAGAAGTGAAACCCATCACTGCCGGATGCCGGGCGGAGACCATCGACTGGAAGCGGCGACTTATCAGATTTGCCAACGGTGAAGAAGCTCCTTATAACTATCTCATCTCCACCATACCCCTCCCCGAACTGATAAGGATGCTCACTCCATCCTCTGCTAACCTGCTGGAAGCATCAGCAGAGCTGAGGTTTTGCTCGGTATATAATATAAACTTGGGCATCAGCCAAAAGAATCTCAGTGATAAGCACTGGGTCTATTTCCCCGAAAAAGAATTCTCCTTCTATCGCGTGGGCTTTCCGGCTAACTTCTCTCCCCATGTGGTCCCGCCGCAGACAAGCTCTGTGTATACCGAGGTATCCTATTCCCCAGCACGACCTGTGGATAAGCAGACTATTGTCAACAAGGTAAAAGAAGACCTGCAACGGGCAGGCATCCTCAAAAGCCCCAAAGAGGTCATCGCCGAAAAGGTCTTTGACATAAAGCATGCCTATGTGATATACGACCACACCTATCGGAAAAATGTCAGGCTCATTCATCAGTTTTTGCAG
>CABWKN010000127.1 GCA_902505605.1 Candidatus Guanabacterium sedimentis | reverse complement strand
TCAATGGTGCAGGTTGTATCTCGCTCCCCGTGGAGAAGAAGAGTGGGGGTGGTGACATTCTTGATATAGGTTATGGAGGACAATCGTCGATAATCCTCGGAATTGGTCCACGGTTTGCCCCCGATGTACCAGAACCTCACATCGTAATTGAATCCCTGTCCGTATTCGGAGTTCCAGTCAGTTACCATGGCTCCCAGGGAGGCTGCTTTGAACCGGTTGGTCTGGGTGATGGTCCATCCGCCGAGGATACCCCCGTAGCTCCATCCACGGATTCCCAGCTTCTCGGGGTCGGCAATATCCTGCTTGATGACCTCGTCTACTCCCGTCATCAGGTCCTGGTAGTCTCCGCCTCCGAGGTCGTTCATATTCCCCTGCAGCAGCTTATCCCCATAGCCGCTGCTCCCGCGCACATTCGGGCACAGGGAAGCGTAGCCCAGGCCGGCATATATATGGTAGGATGCCCGGAAGCTGTTGACAAAAACCCCTGCCGGTCCCCCGTGGACATGGAGGATTAGAGGAAGCGGAGTGCCGGGCTTATAATCGGAGGGAAGGTAGAGCATCCCTTCAATGGGAAGACCGTCCTTGCTCTTCCAGCTGATTACCTGGGCGGAAGCCAGAGTCAGCTCCTTGACCCAGGGGTTGACCTCGGTGAGTCGGTGCTGCTCAGCCTGGGGCAGGGTGGCCAGCCATATATCGGGAGGCTGCTGGGCGCTGGAGTAGCTATAAGCCACGGTGCTGCCATCGTCGGAGAAGCTGCAGCTCCCCATGACCCCCTCCCCTTTGGTCAGCTGGGTTATCTTTTCGGTGGTGAGGTCCAGCCTGAACAGGTGGGAGTTGGTGCGGACAAGAGCGTTGAACAGGAGCGACTTCCCATCGGGAGCCCATTGGTAGGTGCTGATGGAGCCCTGAAAGTCTCCGGAGACCTTGCGGTAGCTTTTGCTTGGCACATCCATTATCCATATCTTGGACTCCGCCAGGGCGAAGGTCTTGTCATCGGGAGCCAGATAGGCGACCTCCTTCCCCGAAGGTGACCAGCGGGGTCGGGACTCTGGAGCCTGATTATCGGTGAGGTGAACGACCTTCCCCTCCTTGATATTCACCAGCCCGATTTCCGCCATGAAGGGTTCGTTGCGGGTATTGGAGGTGCGGTAAATGAACACCACCTGGCTCCCATCGGGGGAGATGTCGAAATCCCGAACGCTCATCTTCTCCTTGGTGATGGGCTCCTCCTTCTTGTTTTCCACATCGAACAGCCAGAGGTTGGACCAGCTCGCCCTCCCCTGACCGTTAGAACCCTCATCGACATAGATGGCGTCATCCCCCTGTTTCTCTTTCTCCTTCTGCTCCTTGCTCTTGGCATCGGGGGCGCTGAAGACTATATACTTCCCGTCCTTGCTCCATCTGAAGGTGGAGATGGTATCTTTATGGTCGGTGAGCTTGACGGCTTCCCCGCCGCTGGTGCGCATAATCCATATCTGCCGCCCCTGCTCATCTTTCTCTCCTGTCGTGCGGAGGAACGCCAGTCGGGTGCCGTCGGGTGACCATTGGGGAGAGGAGTCCCCCTCTGCGCTGGTGTACTGGAATGGCTCTCCCCCTTCGGCGGAGACCATCCACAGATGGGAGGGATATTTATTCTTCTTCCAGTCTAACTTTGCCATGGAGAAGATAACCCATTTGCCGTCGGGTGAAATGATGGGGTTGGAGACCCTCTTCATATTGAGGCTGTCATCCACCGTCATGGGGCGTTTGTCGGTGTCGGTAGCTAACAGGGTGACGCAAATCAGTAAGATAAAAGGTAGTAGATAAAAGACTCTTCTTCTCATTTTCATAACCTCCATTTCTTCTGAAAGTTTTTATTACTATTCAATAAATTATAATAAAGAGAGCTATGAACTACAATGTTTAAGAGATATTTATCTGGCATAGGGACATCTTTGAATTGCCCGGTTATTCTTTTCTATTTCCTGTCAAAGCGCAGATTCCGGATGCGTCCGGTTGATAAGGTAAAGCCGTTGATTTTGTTTTGCTTACTGCGGGTGAAATGTATCTTCGTCCTCCCTCTTATTGAGAATGTATCGCTCTCTGTTGGGCTCAGCTCTTGTGGTTCAAATTTTCTCCGCTCAAGCATAAGAGAAGTGTCTCTAAGAACAATGGTACAATTCACATCAAGCTCTTCACTGTAGTATGTTCCCATATATTCTGAAAGTTGGTCAGCAGTAAGTTCCGGGGGCTCAGGTTCCTGTTTTTTTTCAGGCCTTTCCGGGGTTGGCTTTTTTTCCTCAGTGAATTCCTCCTCAAGAAGAATATCTGCCGCCTGGTAAGTGAGCTGGTACGGGTTGGCGTTGCTCACATTTGCGAAAATGATTATGGATAACCTCTGCTCAGGAAACATGGTGAAGTTAGCTCGGTAGCCGGCATCGGAACCAGTATGACCAAGAGTTTTTAATCCCCTATAGGTACCATGAGAAATTCCCAGGGCATAGTCGATTTCCTCGCCACTGTTGAGCACACCCCTGGTAAGCATTTGATTGTAAGCGTCTTCACCGCCAACTCGTTTATGGGAAAAATTCTGTTCCCAGAGCGCCAGGTCTTCGACAGTTGTGAACAGAGAAGTTGCCCCATAAGTTTCAAAGTTGGGAATACTTATTTTGAAGCCCAATTTGTCATCGGGAACATAAGCGGATGTCCGGTTTTTAACTATTTCACCCATATCATTATGGAAATGGGTATTTTTCATGCCCAGGGGCTTGAAGATATTTTCATCGGCAAATTCACGAAGTGATTTTCCGCTCACTCTGTGGACGATGATAGCCAGGAGGGTAAATCCGGTATTGCAGTAGAGATATTCCTCGCCCGGTCTGAAGTTAAGTTCTTTCTGCCTTTTTACAAGGTCGAGGACATCTTCCTGTTTTTTTAAATCCTGTGCCCGCCAACCTGCCATCGACAACAGCTCCCATTGGTCGCGAAGACCGCTGGTATGATGCGCCAGATGTCGGATGGTTATGGTCTCTCCAAAATCAGGCACTTCAGGGATATACTTCCGTATATCATCATCCAAGGAGAGTTTTCCCTCCTGCGCAAGAAGTACGATGGACATGGTAGTGAATTGTTTGGAAATAGAAGCGATATGAAAAATTGACCCCGGTGTGATGGGAATATCATACTCCAGGTTTGCCATTCCGAAACCGCGCGTGTAGACTATTTCCCCCTCTTTAACTACCGCCACGGCAACGCCCGGCGTGCTATTATTAAATCGCCAAAAAACCTTATCCAACCTTTCTATAATGGATTTATCCAGACCTTCGGATGTAACACCTGCATCTTTTGAATTATTGGCAGATGCTACAAAGAGTAATGTAAAAATTACCAGCGAGAAGCAAAATAACTTTTTCATGATTCACCTACCTTTTAGATATTAATTCTGTTCCTTCTTTTCAAAAACTGTTTCTCCGTTGATGAAGACCTTCTCCACGCGGGTCAGGTAGTGGAAGGGGTCGCCGCTGAGTATCACCAGGTCGGCATCCTTCCCCTTCTCAATGCTGCCGATGCGGTCGGCTACCCCGAGGATTTCGGCGGCGTTAATGGTGATAGCCTTCAGCGCCTCGTCTCGGTCCATCCCACCCTTCACGGCAAAGGCAGCCGCCAGGGGGAGTTCCCGTATGGCTCCCACACCCAGGGAGGCATCGGAGTGGATGACCACCTTCACCCCCGCCCGGGAGAGGATAGCTGCGTTGTTGATGGTGACATCTTTGGTCTCTATCCTTCGGGGTCCTGTCCCCATAGGGCTGAGGATGACGGAAACCTTCCTACGGGCAATCTCATCGGCTACCTTGTGTCCATCGGCACAGCCGACCAGTACCGCTTTCAGCTTGAACTCGTCGATGATGCGGAGGGCGGTCATGATGTCGTCCGTGCGATAGCACTCTATGAAGGCGGTCAGCTTTCCCTCCAGCAGTTTGGCTAAGGGCTCCAGCTTGAGGTCTACCTTCGGCTTCTTGGCTTCTTTGTCGGTGGCTTTCTTCTTTTCGTATTCCTTCCACTGGTTGAGGTAGTAGTCGGCATCGGTCAATGATTTGCGCACCAGATAGGCGCTCCCCATCCGGGTGGACGGGAGCCTCCGCTTGGCGCCGTAAGCCTGTTTGGGACCCTCACCCAGGGAGATTTTCACCCCCGCCGGCTCCAGCAGAACCATCTGGCTGATGGTGGTGCCGGTGAGCTTGACTACTGCCGGCTGACCTCCGATGACATTCAGCCTGCCCGGGGTGATGAGGGCGGTGGTTATCCCTCCAAAGACCACCTCTTTTATATCCTTGCTGAAAGGATTAAGGGCGTCGATGACCTTGAGCTGAGGGGTGCAGGGGTCGGTGGTCTCATCGGCACCGGGGGCTTCAAATCTCTCTCGCAAACCGATGGTAGTATGAGCCTCTATCATACCGGGCATCACCGTGCTGTTGCTGGCATCTATTACAGTAGCCTGGGGAGGGATGGGAAGCTCCTTCCCCACTTCTATGATTTTCCCTTTTTCAATGAGGATAACCCCGTGCTCAATTGTCCCGGCGGTAATGGTCAATATCTTGCCCGCCTTGATGGCCATGACTCCCTGCTCCGCCGAGACCCCTACCCATAACAGCCCAAAGGCAAGCACAACTAATAACATAAGAGATAGTTTCTTCTTCATCCTATTTGTCTCCTTTAAAAATGACAGATATATATCCTTATATTCTCAAGATGGCTTAACAGCATCTAAAGACGGCGCCTGAAGGGTGTTCAGCTCTCACCCTTTTTTTCATAGACCAGCTTCCCGTTTATGAACACCCTCAGCACCCTGGTCATAATATCAAATGGGTCGCCGTCGAAGATGACCAGGTCGGCATCCTTCCCTTCCTCTATGCTTCCCAGGCGGTCGGCTGCTTCGACGAGCTGAGCGGGGTAGATGGTTATTGCCTTGAGAGCCTCCTCGGGGTTCATACCGTATTTTATGGCCATGGCAGCCTGAAAGCGGAGGAATTCCTGCTGCACCACATCGGCATCGGTCATGATGTTCACCTTTACCCCCGCCCGGAGTAAGCAATCCGCCAGGTTGACCAATTCTTCCCTTTCCTCATCGAAGACCATCATCTGGGGACCTACCACCACCGCTACCCCCCTTTTAGCCAGCTCCTCAGCTACCTTGCAACCGCCGGTGGCGTGTCCTAAGGAGAGCTTTTTGAAGTGAAACTCCTCGCCCAGCCTTATAGCGGTCAGGATGTCCACTGTCGGACCGCAGTGGATATGCACTGGAAGCTCCCCCTTCATGACCTGGAGCAGGGCTTCCTTATCCAGGTCGATTTTGGGAGGCGTGGCATCCTTATTCTTTTCCTTTTCTTTACGGTATTCCTCCCACTGGTCGGCGTATTCTTGCGCTTCGTTCATGGCTTTCCGCACTGTCCAGGCAGTTCCCATACGGGTGGCGGGATACCCTGGCAACGCTCCCCCTCTGGCTCCCATAGCCATCTTCATATCCTGGGGGAATCGGATGATCATCTCGTCCACCGTCTCTCCTCCCAGCTTGATGAGAGCCGAGAGCCCACCGATTACATTCCCGCTTCCGGGACGAGCAATGACAGTGGTAACTCCCTCGGCGATGGCGTCGAGGTAAGAATCCTGGTGGGGCATCAGTCCCCTGGGATGGAGGGAGTCTATTATCCGCAGACCCGGAGTGGCGGGGCTGGTCATCTCGTTGTCCTCGGTGATACCCCCGCTCGGTCCCAGCCCCAGGTGCGAGTGGGTGTCTATCAAGCCGGGGGTCACTACTCCCTGGGGGACTTCGATCACGGTGGCGCCTTCGGGGATTTCAATCCCTTTTCCCACTGCTAAGAATTTTCCATTCTTGATCAATATAATCCCATTCTCTATAATCCCCCCGGTGACCGTGTGCACCTTGCCAGCTCTGATGGCAATTACCTTCTCCTCACCTTCAGTCGGGAAGATAAACAGACCAGAGAGAATGATGAAAACTGCGGCTATTACAACTGACCTTTGGAACATCTTTACTCCTCCAAAAATACAGACACATCTTACAAGATAACATTCTTATTGTCAACTATGGCAATGGTTGTTCTCCTCAGAGTTGAGGTAAGGGTCAAAATACAATTGACTACCCTCTGGTAATATATTACTATTTGAAGAAGCGAACGGGGGGAATCCTGGAAGAAAGGGAGGGCAAAGATATGCAATCAATACGCTCTGCAGGGGGAGTGGGAAAATGAAAGTGGAGCTTTTACGCATAACCAAAGATGCGGAGAAGATAATCGAACTGGCAGCTCGCACCTGTTACGACACCCGCCACCGCCTTTACGACCGGGTAACCGAGAAGTTCCTTCACAATCTCATGCGAGCCGGGCACATGTCGGTTTTTGAGCATGCCTGGGCTACCTTTGATATTTCGGGAATCTCCCGTGCCTGCTCCCACCAGCTGGTGCGTCATCGGTTGGCTACCTTCTCCCAGCGCTCCCAGAGATATGTACGAGAGGAGGGATTTGACTACATCACCCCGCCCACCATCACTGGCAATGAGGAGGCTGTTAGCCTCTATCACCAGACCATCGGCGCTGTGCAGAAAGCCTATGCCTCCCTTCTCAGTCTTAATATTCCCAGGGAGGATGCCCGATTCCTCCTCCCCAATGCCTGCGCCACCAACCTGGTGATGACCGCTAATTTCAGGGAATGGATGCACATCTTCAAGCTGCGGCTCACTTCGCACGCCCAGTGGGAGATAAGGGAGCTGGCTGCCGGCATTCTGAAAATCCTCCAGAAGGAAGCTCCCATCATCTTTGGTATGTTCAAGCTTAATCAGGACAATGTGCTGGTGGAGCCCGATGTGTCGGTGTAGATTTCTCATTTCCCTTCCCCTGGTCTTAGCCCTGGTGTTTCTGTGCGGGGCAGCACTCATTCAGCCCGACAGCACTCAGGAGGAGGAGCTCTCTGAGTGGGTGGATGAGATTCTCCAGCAGGTGAGCAGGCTTTCGGGGCTGTCGGTGAAACACAAGGTGCAGGTGAAATTCAAAGAGAGGGAAGAGCTTCGCAGCTATCTCCTCGGCAAGATAGATGAGGAGTATCCCCCCGCCAGGCTGGAAGGGTGGCAGAGGAGCCTGGTCAAGTTTGGCTTCCTCCCCGCCGATACCGATGTGAAGGAGCTGCTGCTATCTATCTATGAGGAGCAGGTGGGGGGCTTCTACGACCCGGAGACCAAGCAACTCTTTCTGGTGAAAGGATATACCGACCAGTTGCGTGGGGTCATCGCATCCCACGAGCTGACCCACGCCCTGCAGGACCAGCACTTTGACCTTCTCTCCCTGCTGGAAGATAATTCCGACAATGACGACCTTATCCTTGCCCGCCAGGCGGTGATTGAGGGAGTGGCCACCGCGGTGATGATAGAGTACCTCACCGGGGGTCAATTAGCGGAGCTGCCTGAGCTGGGAACCCTTATGAAGAGCGCCGTGGAGCTGCAGATAGGCTTCACCCCGGTCTTCTCTTCCGCTCCCTCCTATTTTCAGAGACATCTTCTCTTTCCTTACATTGAGGGGACCGCCTTTTACCAGAGCTACCTCAAGCAGATGAAAAGCAAAGACCTGTCGCACCTCTTCAGCCACCTCCCCCGGTCCACCGAACAGGTAATCCACTTTGAAAAATACGGGGAAGCGGAGGACCTCCCGGTAGCGGTTGACCTCAGCCGATTGCAGGAGGTTATCCCCGCCGACTGGCGGCTACTCTACCGCAATGTGATGGGGGAGCTGGATGTGGAGATGCTCATCCAGACCTTTCTCTCCGAGCACGAAGCCAGGCAGGCTTCCCGCGGGTGGGATGGTGACAGCTACCACACCTATCAAGCAGAAGAAGGGGTAATCCTCATCTGGCTTTCCACCTGGGATAGCCCCGGCGATGCCCGGGAGTTTTACACTGCTTATAAAAGTTTGATACAGAAAAAGTATCGCCGTGAGAGGATAGAGGAGGAAGGAGACAGCTTTTCCCTCTGGCAGACCGAGCAGGCTCTGGTGTATCTGGAAAGGAGAGGAGCGGATGTGCTGGTCATCGAGGGGATAAGCCGACCACTGCTCTCCTCTGTTGTGAGCGCCACCCTCTCCTCAAGCAAGGTGCCCATCTTCAGGGGAGAGCAGTTTTCTCAATCATTAATAAAATGACCATGCCGCGCCAAAAGCTTGAACAGGAGCCCTCGCTGGCAGCGAAAAGCCTGAGGGTTGCCTCCATGGTCTGCGCGCTGGAGCGGGAGTTCGGTGAGCCGCAGTTAGCCCGACGCCCCGACCCCCTCACCTGTCTCATCTCCACCATCCTCTCTCAGAACACCAACGACCGCAACCGTGACAAAGCGCTCTCTGGGCTGCGGGAGGCGTTTCCCACCTGGGAGGATGTCGCCCGTGCCCCTGCCCGGGAGGTAGCCGAAGCCATAAAAATAGGCGGCTTAGCCAACCAGAAGAGCCAGCGGATAAAGGATATTTTGCAGTGGATTGAGCAGAGCCAGGGGCGGCTCAGCCTTGACTTTATATGCTCCCTGAGCCTGCAGCAGGCCATGGAGACCCTGAGCGGGCTGAAGGGCGTGGGGCTCAAGACCAGCAGTGTGGTGCTGCTGTTTGCCTGCGGGAAGGAGGTTTTTCCGGTAGATACCCACATTGCCCGCATCTGCCGCCGCAGCGGTCTGGTCTTGCCCAAAGCCCCGGCAGAGAAAATCTTCCATCAGATGCAGGTGCTGGTCCCCCCGGGGAGGGCGCTGTCCTTTCATATAAACCTCATAAAACTCGGAAGGACCATCTGCCACGCCCGCATGCCCCTTTGCCCTCGCTGTCCCATCAATGACTACTGCGACTATTGGAATGAACTGCAGAAAGGCGAAAGTGAAGGAGCCACCTTTTTAAACCAGAAGGCAGGAGGATAAGAATATAATGACCTATGAAAGTAAGTTGTTTTACCAGAAACAGGCAGAAAAAATAATCCAGGCGCTGGAGCGGCGGTATATCACCGGCATATACGCCCCCACCAGGGAAGAAGCCATCCGCCTGGTAATGAAGGAGATTCCCAGCGGAGCCACCGTCGGGCTGGGCGGCTCGACCACGGTGCTGGAATCCGGACTGGTAGATGAGCTTCGCAAGGGGGACCTCCACCTGCTCGACCGCTATCAGCCAGACCTCACCAGAGAGCAGGTATATGAACTGCGGCTCAAAAACCTCAGAGCCGATGTCTTCATCTCCAGCACCAACGCCATCACCCTGGACGGAGAGCTGGTTAACATCGATGGGATGGGCAACCGGGTGGCTGCCATGCTCTTCGGACCATCAAAGGTAATTATCATCGCCGGGGTCAACAAGATTGTCGAGGATGTAGAGGCGGGCATTCGGCGGATAAAGACCATCGTTGCCCCCATGAACTGCCTCCGCCTCAACCGAGAAACTCCCTGCGCCCAGACCGGCGTCTGCGACGAATATGCCTGCCACCTCCCGGAGCGGATTTGCAATAAGATAGCCGTAATTGAAAACGAACAAAAAAAGGGGAGGACAATGGTGGTGCTGGTGGGTGAGCCGTTGGGCTATTAGGTTGATAGCAAGTACCTTTTGGGCAGTGAGGTAAATTAGCCACATGAGAGGAGCAAGATGATTTACCTGAAGTCGAAAGAGGAGATTGAGCTCATGCGCCAGAGTGGGCGGCTGGTGGCTCTCGTCCTCTCCGGAATGAATAAGATGATAGCCTCCGGGGTCACCACCCTGGAACTGGACCAGTGGGCGGAGGATTTCATTCGCCGTCATGGAGCAACACCCGCCTTCAAGGGATACCGCGGCTACCCCAATACCATCTGTGCCTCGGTCAACCATCAGGTGGTGCATACCATACCCTCGGGGGAGAAGCTCAAGGAGGGGGACATCATCAGCATAGATGTGGGGGTCAACCTCAACGGCTATTGCGGGGATTCCGCGGCTACCTTCCCGGTGGGGATAGTCAGCCCCGAAGCCATCAAGCTGATGCAGGTCACCCAGCAGTGCCTCTACCGGGGCATCGAGCAGGCGCTGGTGGACAACCGAATCGGGGATATTTCCCACGCCGTGCAAAGCTTAGCCGAAGCCAACGGCTTCTCGGTGGTGCGGGAGTATACCGGACACGGCATCGGCAGGAATATGCACGAGGAGCCGCAGGTGCCCCACTTCGGCATTCCTCATACCGGACCCCGCCTGCGGGAGGGGATGGTGCTGGCTATCGAGCCGATGGTCAATGTCGGCAGCCACGAGGTGGTGTCTCTGGCAGACGGCTGGACGGTGATTACCAAGGACCGCAGCCTCTCCGCCCAGTTTGAGCATACCGTGGCTATCACCGCCGAGGGTCCGGATATCCTCAGTAAATTATAATTTTATTGGTAAGATTTTTATTGCTGAAGTCCATTGCAAAGCTTGATGCTCTGAAGTCTCGTAATCGTATGACAGTTTGATATTATGGAACTTAAGCCAGTTCCGCCGTTTGATTTTGGGCTGACGGTGACGCATCTGCACCTCCTTCCTCCTGCCAGGTATTCAGGGGGGACCTTCTTCCAGGTTCTGAGGCTGAGGTCTGGAAGACTGGTTAAGGTGACGGTAAAATCCGTTGGCTCTATAGATAATCCCCGATTGGCAGTTTCTGCCACACCAGAAGTGGACCAGGAGGAGCAGGTGGAGATTAAGGACACCGTGTCCTTCATGTTTAGCACAGCGGACGATGTGAAGAGATTTTACTCCATGGCTGAAAAAGACCCTGTGTTGAAGCGTGCCACACAGGCGCTCTGCGGGATTAAGATACAGAGCGTTCCGACTCTGTTCGAGGGATTGGTGATTGGGTTTTGCCTGCAGTGGGTCTCCTTTCAGCGGGGCGTGGAGATGATAGAGTGCCTGGTGAGGAAATTCGGCGAGCGGTTGGATGACCTCTATGCCTTTCCCAGCCCCGGGGCGCTGGCGGCGGCGACATTGGAGGAGCTGAAAGAGTGCAAATTGGGCTTCAGAGCCAGGCGGGTAAAATGGGCGGCGGAGATGACTGCCAGCGGCTGGGAGCTGGAGCAGTTGGGGTCGCTGCCCGATGATGAGCTAAAAAAAGAACTGCTGAAGATAAAATGGGTTGGACCATGGACCGCAGAAGCCACGCTCCTGTGGAGATTTAAACGATACCACGCCTTCCCGATGGATGTGTGGAGCGCAAAGATTTTTCAGTCCCTCTACCCCCAGCTTAAAGACAAATCCCTGGATGAGATTACCGAATTCGCCTCTCAGACATGGGGCGACTACAAAGGCCTGGCTTACTACTACCTCATGTGCTACCAGAAAAACATGACGCAAAAACGAAATAGCGAGCTAGGATAGAGCTAAAATACATAATACCGCACTGGCTATTCTTCCCATCAATATTAAATAGTTGACTTTTAAATCT
>CABWKN010000126.1 GCA_902505605.1 Candidatus Guanabacterium sedimentis | reverse complement strand
TTTTAATAAGAGAAATAACCTCTATAAGAAAGGAGGTGGCGGCGAGAGAAAATTTTCAGTGCTTTATATAATAGAGGGTTAACTTTTGGGAGGTTTAAAAGATGAATATTCATCGTAAATGGCTAAAGTGTTTTCTTCCCCTGCTGGTTGCCTCCCTGGTGCTGATTGGCGGAGAGCTTCTGGCTCAGTCGTCTATTGAGGTGGAGCTCACTCCCGGCGGTTACAAAATTGTGAAGAACAAGCTCAACTACCACATCATCGAGATGGATGGCTTCATGCAGGGAGGGAGTCCGGGCAACCCCATGCTCCCCCACAAGGTATACAATATCCTCCTCCCACCCGATGTGGACTGGTCTTCTGTGGAGATGACCGTTCTCGGCTATCAAACCGAAGAGCTTTCCAGCACTTACGACATCGGTCCCGCACCGGTAGCGGCGACCTGGGTAGATGGCAAGTGGATTTTTGACTGGGGTGAGGGGAAGAAAATCGTAGCGGGTAAGAACATCAATGTCTATGGCATCTCTGCTTCATACCCTGAAGAGAATGCCGCGCTTCTGCCTTACTCCCAGCTGCGCAAGTGGAAGTTCACCAAGGTAGATTTTTACCCCTTCCAGTACGATCCGGTATCCAAAACCCTGCGACTGGTTACCAGTATGACCATTGATATCAGTTACAGCATCACCCCTCAGCCGCTGGACTCGGCATTAGCCGACACGGTGATGGATGAATTCGCTCCCCAGCTCTTCTACAACTACCCGTCGGCGAAAGAGTGGTACCGCCCCACCGAAGCCCCCGCACCTGTAGGATACGACTATGTGATTATCACCACCAACGCCTATGTCTCCGGCAGCACCAAGCTCAGCTCCTTTGTAACCCATAAGACCAACTTGGGGCACTCAATGAAGGTAGTCACCGAGACCGATTACGGTGGGCTGACCCCCCAGCTTGGCAGTGGCACGGCAGGGAAAATTCGCCAGTGGCTGAAGAACAACTACGTCACTTATGGGATTGAGTATGTGCTCCTCATCGGCGACCCTGACCCCGAGACCGGCGATGTCCCCATGCTCAAGTGCTGGCCCCGTAGGGAATATACCAGCTATAAAGATTCCCCCACCGACTACTTTGTGGCTGACCTCACCGGTAACTGGGACCTTGACGGCGACCAATATTATGGCGAGTATAACGGCGACCGTGGAACAGGCGGTGTTGATTTCTATGCCGATGTCTTCGTAGGAAGGATACCCGTATACGGGGATGACTACACCACCCTGGATTCCATTCTCCAGAAGATGATTAACTATGACAATATGAAGGGGAGCCGCACCTGGCGGAAGAAGCTCCTCCTGCCTGAAGCCATCTCCAACTACGACAACGAGGATTATTCCGGGTATTATCGTACCTGCGGGCATGAGCTGGCTGACTGGCTGAAACTTCGCCTGCCCGACATGACCCCTTACACTCTCTACGAGAAGTCGGGATTGACTCCCTGCACTGCAGCGTGCAATGCCCCGCTTACCAGAGGTAATGTCAGAAGCGAGTGGGGGAACGGCTACGGGATGGTGGTCTGGTGGGGGCATGGTGGCGATACTACTGCCTGGCGAAAATACTGGGCATCCGATGACGGTGATGGAGTGCCTGAGGGCGCTGAGATGGCATGGGTGACATACTTCGAATCCTCTGATGCCTCAGCGACCTATTTGGACAACACCAAACCCTCGTGGGCTTATCTCTGCTCCTGCTACAATGGGAACCCCGATAATACCAACAATCTGGGCACCGCACTGCTGAAGCACGGTGCTATTGCCACCATCGCCGCATCCCGGGTTTCCTGGTATACCATCGGCTGGGGAATCTGGGGTCCCTTCGGGCTGAAGGGTTATGCGGACAATGCCACCTTAGGCTACTTTATGGCTGAGAAGACCGGTGCGCTCAACGCCACCTTCGGCAAAGGAGTCTTCTGGACCAAGCAGGAGGTGGGATGGGGCTTTAGTGGTTCCAGTTGGATGAACCTCATGGACTTCAATCTCTATGGCGACCCCTCCCAGCGCATCTGTGCATCGAATCCCAACGATATCGCCGTGGGGCAGGGTCCGAGCTCCGTCTCTCAGGCCAAGGACTTCTCTTACAGCGGCTCGGCGCTGGCATCCTTCAAAGCCTTTACCAGCGGTAACCCCAATGGTGAGCTGAGCGTCGCCAAAGGGGATGTTACCGGGGATGGAGTCCCTGAGATAGTGGTAGGACAGAGAAGCTCGGGAGCCCAATCCCGGGTAGCGGTCTTCGCCGAGGACGGCACGCAACTGCTCAACTTCAAAGCCTTTGGTGCCGTTAATCCCAGCGGGATGGTGAATGTCGCCGTAGGGGATGTTGATATGGATGGTGTGGGAGAGATTGTTGTGGCGCATGGACCAGGCGGCACTTCCTGGGTCAAGGTCTTTGACTACGGCAATCCGCCCGCCCTGCTGACCACCTTCAAAGCCTTCGGCGCTTCCAACACTAAAGGTGAAGTCAGAGTAGCGGCAGGCAACACTACTGCGATTATGGGGAATATTATTACCGGTCAAGGGCACGGCGGAAAGTCCTGGGTGAAAGTGTGGGATTATGCCACACCTCCAACGCTATATAATAGCTTCAAAGCTTTTGGTGCCAAGAACCCCAGCGGCGGTGTTGATGTCGGATTGGGTAACTTTGACAACAACCTCAATGGACGGCAGCTCATCGCGGTGGGGCAAGGAGGTCCGGGCACCACAACAGCTGCTGCGGCCGGAAGCTGGGTCAAGATTTTCACCGAATTAGGAACCCTTCAAACCAACTTCAAAGCGTTTGGTGTTGCCAACGCTGGCGGTCGGGTGACCGTGGACGGTGGTCAAGGGGATAATACCGATGTTAACGAGGAGATTATCGTTAGTCAGGGTGTTGGAGGGCAATCCTGGGTCAAGGTATTTGATTACGGCAATCCGCCAACCCTCGCCCACGCCTTCAAAGCCTTCGGCGCTATCAACGCTCAGGGTCAGGTGGATGTAGCTGGCAAGTCCTTCTGTAACACCAACTGGTATGAGAACTTTGACGATGGAATAGCAAATAACTTCTACGCTGATGATTCGGGCAACTGGTCGGTAAGCGGCGGTGTGATTATAATGACTCAGGGAGACGCCACCAACTTTGCCTGGACCGGCGCCTACTACAACCGGGTGTATACCGACTTCAGCTACACCATCGATGTCAAGCGGGTCAGCGGCTCTACTACTCAATCTAACGCTCTCCTCTTCCGCGGAGTTGATACCGGCAACACCTATATGTTCAACATCTTTGCCACGGGTATGTATTCTCTGTGGGTACGCTCAGGTGGACTGGATTACAAGATGCTTGTAGGCTGGACCAGTACGCCTCATCTGAATACCGGGCTGGATACCTGGAATACCCTCCAGGTGGTATGTATAGGTCCCACCATATCCCTTTACGCCAACGGGCATCTGTTGGCCACGGTGACCGATGATACTTACACCAGCGGTAAAGTGGGAGTGGGAGCCTACGCTGACATCAACGGTGATGTGGTTCACTTCGACGAACTCAAATTCAGGAAAGCCACTCTGGGACCGGCAGCTCCTCCTCCATCTTCTCCAACCAAAGAAGCGAAGGAGACAGTGAAGAAGGGAACACCTCTATCAGGAAAAGTGAAATAGCCTGTTCATCCCCGGAGCTTTACCTGGGATTTGGTTTCCCGGATAAAATCTCCGGGGATTTTTTTGTCTCTTTCACAGAGGATTATATGCAGAAATTAGTTCTTTCCTGGTGGGGATGCGGAAAATATGGCTCTCGTTATAGCAGCTTTTATAAGTTAAACAGATAGGTAAATTTAATCAGCAGCGCTCGGTCGCGGATTCCAGCCGGCAGCCCCTCTACCAGGCGGCGCTCGTTGTACACAATAAAGAGGTCGCTGCCCGGTTTATGAATGAAGTTGAACCTAATGTTTACATTTACCTCGTCGGTATCGCCGTTCCATTGAATAAGGCTCATCAGGGCTAAGCGGGTGGAGAAGTTGTAAATCGTCCGGACTCTGAGCAAATGATTGGCAAAATCGCCCTGGGGCAAATTGACATCGTTATAGATTACGCTTATCTCGCTGGCGAAGCTGGGGGTGGGTCGCCAGCCGGTACTCACATTAAGTATGCGGCTGTTCCCTCCGTAAAAGCCGCCCCAGCGATAGCTCATCGAGCCGTAGAGCCTGAGGCTGCGGTTGGTGCTGAAATCAGCCTGCCACCAGGGGGAAGTGTAAATGCCCACGGGCACGGTAATATCCCGCTGGATAGGAAAGGGATAATCGACAAACTCGTGGTCCTCATTCCATTGAATGGAGATGTGACCGCCGTTGATAAAGTTCACCGGAAAATGAATATGCTCCTCCCTCAGCAGGAGGGTATTTTCCTGGTCGGCGGTATAGGCAAAAAATATATGGGGGCTTAATTGCTTGATTCCCTTGATATCGGGCTCCGGAGTGAAGCCGAGGTGGGTCTGGAATCTGCGAATCCCCGTGCGCTTGACAAACCCCATTTCGGCGTTGAAGTTCTCCTGAATGTCGAAGTAGTAGCCATAGCAGTCCCACAGGTCGCTTATCCACTGGAAGCCCAGCTTGGCAGCCCTGTTCCGCCCCTCAAGTCCGGGGGAAGAGGTGCCCGCATAATATCCGCTCATAGAAAAATTATCCCCTAAGATAAAATCGCCGTCCACACAAAAAGCCCGATTAAAATCGCCGGAGACCTCGGACTGTCGGTTGGTCACCATTAACCCGATGGCGGACTTCCCCAGGATATCGCGGCTGAGGCGCAGGACGGTAAAATTGTTAGCCGGGAGCTCACTCATTGCCTGAGCCTGAAGATTTATGAGACCGATGTTAAACCTTCCCGCCTTACCGGCTAATTTAACCCCTCCCAGCAGAGGTATCTCCTCGCCCAGGGGTGAGATGCCGATGCGCCGGCTGAAGAAAATCATGGCATCGTCCGGGCTTCCGATGCTGAAAATAGCGGCGTTCTCAAGGAAGAAATCCCGCTTCTCGGGAAAGTAGAGGCTGAAGCGGGTGAGATTGATCTGCTGGTAATCGGCTTCCACCTGGGAGAACTCGGTGTTGTAAGTGATGTCCAGGGTCAGATTGGAGGTTACTCCGTATTTCAGGTCAATCCCCCCGTCAAGCACCCCCTCAGAGGTCAGTCTGTCCGCCGCATCCCTATGAGAGGTACCGCCCACCAGTGCAAAGGGCTTCACCTGTAAATTGAGCACTTTGCTCAACCCCTCCAGACCTTGCAATTCACCGGCCATGGATATCTTGTATAAATTGAGATTTCGCGGCAAGGGCGCCCAGGTGGATTCCTCATTTTTCCTTCTCACATTTCGCAGAAAATTCAGCCCCCAACCGTTGGTGGGGTTTTGGTCAAACCTCAGGGTAGCAAAGGGAATTTCTATTTCGGCTGACCAGCCTTTCTGATGAATGGTGGACCTGACTTTCCATACCCCATCCCAGTCTATATTCACATTGGGGTTGGCGATGTGCCATCCTCCCTCCCTTTTTCCCTCCTTCCTCACCTGAAGGTCGAGCTTAGCTCCCAGGGGGTTTATTACAAAAATATATCCATTTCTCCGGTCATGAAAGGTATCCAGCATTATCCGAACATGGTCGTTCTCATAAATATTTTCACTGTCTCTTCGCTTCTCGTTGGCGATAATTTTCTGCGGCTCCGAGTCATAGCACATAATCCCTATGTACACATTCTTATTGTCATACAATATCCGGGCTTCGGTCTTCTCTGTGGCTGGCTTACCCTCGTCGGGCTGCTTCTGGATGAAGTTGCCGGCTGCCGGGGCTTTCTGCCATAGTTCCTCCTCTAAATGTCCATCAATATCAGGGGCCTTGTCCACTTTTGCGGCGTGCAAAATATAGCTGTCTTTTTGTTTGGCAATCTGCTGAGTTTCATACGCAAAAAGGTGAAGCGCGGCGAAAAGACAAATGGCTGCCATCAATAGAACGCTGTATCGTGCTTTCATATTTCTACTGAGGTTTCCTTAAAGAAAAAGATGACCATCTCTATTTCGCATGAATAAGCTAACTGATTCTCCTGGCTTTGGCGTACTTAATCCGGGGATGAGGGAAATCACAAAGGCGAGCCTCAGGTCGCCCGGCGGGCTTTTTCTTGTGGTGGGTATGACGACCTTCAGGGATGCCGCTTTCCCGGGGTGCATCGCGGGAGCAGTGGATGTCGATTTTAATACCCTCATAACCTCGCTCATTCTCACTCATTCGAAGGAACCTGGATAATGCGCACTTTGTCCACCCTGCGTATTATATGGTGAATAGGGAGGGCTGTCAATAAAAATAGTTGCATAAATCTATCAATTATCTCACGCGGAGCTTTGCTGCAGAAAGAACCCTTGCATCATATCTTGCCCGATAGCAGCTGTTGATGACAGCGCAAGCCAGCTCAGAATGTTTCTCGTAGTCAACAAAGTTTAATCTCGTGTTCACAAAGAAGTGCACCTCCTTTTAATCTTTTTATGGACATCTCCCTCAAGCAGTCCTCTTCCTGGCTCCTTTTTCATCACTATTGACTTTCATTTTTTCCGTTATATATTTATTAATGTTGTTAAAATAAACTCAGCAGAGCCAAAATGAATGCAAATGGCTGCCATCGCAAAAAAGAGATTTTTACTTCCGGAAAGAATAAATGCTTACAAAGCGTGAAACAGACCCGGAACAGTATAGAAAAGAATAAATAAGACCAGGAATGGTTATTTGAAGAGCAAACTTGAGACGGGGTATTTCTGAAGCCCAAAATAGGAGGTTCCGCATATGAAAGCTATGGTGATGAGAGAAATATGCAACCTCAATGAAAATAAAAATCCTCTGGAACTGAGGAATGTTCCTGACCCCACTCCGGGAGAGAATGAACTTCTGGTCAGAGTGCTTACCTGCGGAGTCTGTCATACAGAATTAGATGAAATCGAGGGAAGAACACCACCTCCCCGGTTACCAATCATCCTGGGTCATCAGGTGGTGGGTAAGGTTGAACAGACCGGCAGCAAAGTAATCAGGTTTAAACCGGGCGACAGAGTGGGTGTTGCCTGGATATACTCGGCATGCGATAAGTGTAAGTTCTGCCTCAGCGGGAGGGAGAATCTGTGTCCCGATTTCCGAGCTACGGGGAGAGATGCCAACGGCGGCTATGCCGAGTATATGACCGTTCCGGAAGACTTCGCCTACCGTATTCCTGACATTTTTTCCGACTCAGAGGCGGCTCCGCTCCTCTGCGCCGGCGCCATTGGGTATCGTTCGTTAAAGTTAACCACGCTTAAAGATGGTCAGAATCTTGGGCTTACCGGCTTCGGCGCCTCGGGACATCTAGTCCTCAAGATGGTCAATCATAAATTTCCGAATACTAAAGTGTTTGTCTTTGCCAGAAGTGAAAAGGAACGAGAATTTGCACGAGAATTAGGAGCTGTCTGGGCAGGTAACACCGATGAGATGACACCTGAAAGGCTGGATAGCATTATCGATACCACACCGGCGTGGAAACCGGTGGTGGAAGCTCTGAAGAACCTTGACAGTGGAGGGAGACTGGTCATCAATGCCATCCGTAAAGAAAACATAGACATAGAATATCTCCTGAATCTGGATTATCCCACTCATCTCTGGATGGAGAAGGAGATCAAAAGCGTGGCCAATGTGACCAGAGTCGATGTGGTAGAATTTCTGAAACTGGCGGCTGAGATTCCCATCAAACCCGAAGTCCAGGAATACCCCCTGGAAGAGGCTAATAGAGCCCTGTTGGAGCTCAAGGAAAGAAAAATACGCGGAGCAAAAGTGCTCAGAGTCAGTGAGAATTCTTTATAAGAGTGATTTTTATGAGATTGTTTAAATGCACTGCTCACCACTTCATTTGACAGGTGTCTGATACCCCTCAATATTATTGTCTGGATATTTCTCCTTTGCCAGCCTTAAACCGTAGGTGAAAGTTTTTGTCAGAGTTATGCCCTATCATCTTTTGCCCTTGGTGGGTACCTTTATTATCGCGCCTGGCGGCCCTCCGCTTGAAGCATAAATCATGTTGCTCTTTGAGCGAGCCGCACAGCGGCGAGGCAAGAATCATACGCCAGATTCTTTGTCAGATAGGCGTAACCTTGATTGAACTTAGCTACCCTTTATAACACCCAGGCATAGCCCAGCTTCACGAAGAAGGTCCTGTCTGACTGGGTAAGTCTAAAGTCCTGGCTGCCGTAATGGTTGTCGCCGTATCCAAGGAAGAGCACAGTGCGGGCGTTGATCTTGTACGAGAACAACAACTGAGAAAAGAGGCGTTTATAATTTGAGTCTATATCGAATGTGTAATTGCTGGGATTGTAGTCGTAATTCACATATTGAAGGATTGCTCGGAAAAAAGTGCGGAGGTTGAACTGGTAGATACTTGACAACTGGCTAATGTTGGCCGTGTATAAGGGCGCATCCTGAGAGGTCATCCGCTCATAGGTGTGGTCAAATGAAAGACGCAGATGCTTGCCGAGATTGTAAGTCAACCAGGGATTAATCCTTAGCCTTTTCCCCGCCCGTGTGTTCGCATAGTCAATTCGGTCTCCGAATTGGGTGTAGGCATTTAACTGAAGGTTGCTGGTCGGCCAAAAACCGCCTTGAATCAGGAAGTAGGTCAGGTCGAATTGACGATAATTGTATGCCTCTCGGGTTTTCCATCCTCTTATGTAGAGCATGGACTGCATGGTTCCACTGTACTCCAACCAGAGCGAGGCTCTCTTGTTCAGCAGCTCTCCATCCTGGTCTTCAAAATAGTTCAACTCACTGCCTGCCCAGAACTGTGACCACCATTGACCCGGGCGGGCGATCCAGGTGTAGCGCAAGCCCCCTTCAACATTGCGATATCCGACCATGGGGTAGTAACCAAGGTCAGCCCGGAATTCCGGACCGGCTTCTTCGTAGTCCGCCCACCAGCCCCAGGTCCTGGTGTAATGGTCGTACTCGAATGAGATGAGCCGGTCTCTTAAGGAGCCAGAGGGTTGACCGAAACCGTTGGCTACTTCATCGGGATACCTGGTGCTGGAACCAAGCACCAGCAGCTGGATTTGATTCGTGCGAGTGAAACGGAAGTCCAGGTCGAATCCGAATACTCTGTTAAAATAATCCTTCCCTTCACGGTCGGTCGCCAACAGCCCGACGGTATATCTGCTGCCGAAGTCTCGTTTGTATCGGAATGCTGAAGTGGTGTTTGCCATATTCAGTGAGGTCGAGCTGGAACTCTGACTCCCGGGGAAGATGAGGTTTGTTATTTCATCGCGAACCACATAGGCACCGATGGTGTTAGCTCCTTCCTTGCCGGTCAGCTTGAGTCCCAATGAGGGGTCACGCATGGTTCGCGTGTAGATTATGTTTTCCAGGGCGTTAAAGAAGTCAGCTCCCTCGGTGAAGAAAGGTCGCTTTTCAGGATAAAAGAGTGCGAAGGGTTGGTTGATG
>CABWKN010000125.1 GCA_902505605.1 Candidatus Guanabacterium sedimentis | reverse complement strand
AGAAAGGTTTACCCCCCAGCAGAGGAGAGCTATGGCTACAACTAATATAGCTATTAATTTTTTTCTGGACATAATTGTCATTTATTCACTCCCTTTGCTTTGGTCAGCCCTTTCATCTTAGCCTCCTATCTTAAAAAGATTCTTATTTAAAATCTATAGGTTAAACCTAATGCAAGTCTGGGAGTTATTACATCAGCATACGGCATATGAATTTTATATAATAGCTTTAACGCCCAGTCACCTGTTATATTAATATTATAGCCTACACCAAAAGTAAGTTGAGAATGGAACTCCCCATATTCATATTTATACTGTTCCTGAGTTGTAAGGGAAACATAAGTGCTTTCTTCGCGATCATACTGATAACCAACGCCCACAGTGAGAAACCATCTCATGTTAGGTTTTTTAATCTTGGTAATGTCGAAATAGAACAAGAAATTGATATCGCACAGAAGACGATACTTTTCATCCTCCCCAGTGTAAGTTACAATAGACTCGCCCCAGGGGCGCCCGTCCTGGGGAGGGCTGGCATAGGCTATATTAGGGAGATAATTGATTGCGCCCTCAACACTAATACGGTGGGTGAGGAAGTACTCCAGACCCAGCCCGAGGCAGTGCGTATTAAAATAAAATGGTCGATCTAAACTGCTGCTACCTCCTATCCCGAAATAACCGCTTATCTCCCACCTCTTATCATCCTTCTTCTCCTGGGCAAAAAGGTCTGCCGCACAGAAAAAGAGAATAATGGCTACACTTAATATGGCTATTAAAGACTTCATAGACACTACGGCTCCATTACAACCATTTTTCCTTTTAACCGCCTCCTTAGCGCAGAGCATATTCAGTATAACCACAAATTTCTTTTTTGTCAAAAGCAAAATTCAATGAAATCGCATTTTTATAATGATTGAGGTTAATATTTGGCTCAGCGTGATACTTTTTTGCCATGTTTCTCACTTTGGTCAAATGATAGGAGGAAACAGGTAGGCTATAGATAATAGTTTATTGGGTAAAATTCGCAGGGGTAATCTTTTGAAAAATAATTAGATAATTAGCGGGAGAGCAACATGATAAAGGGGCAAACGAAAATAAGACAAAAAAATATTAAAAACAAAGAGCTTTTTTTCATCCTGCAAAAAATCTTGCCTTTCATCTTCAAGCACACCACGCTTTAACAGAATGGGGTTGATTTTTCATTAACTACCGGCGTAAGATAAATACCTGTGCTGCCAAAAGTTTAGCAGCGGCGGAATTGTTTACCGAAAGGTCAGAGATGAGCAGGATATATTTAGCCTCCACCTCGCCCCGCAGGGTAGAGCTGCTCCGCTCGCTGGGGCTTGAGTTTTCGGTTCTGCCGGTGGAGGTCCCCGAGAGCTATGCCACCGATGAGTCTCCCCGGCGGTATGTCCAGCGGATGGCCCGGCAAAAAGCTATGCAGGGAGCGGAGGGGTTAACCGAGGGGCTGGTTATTGCCGCCGATACCGTGGTGGTGATTGATGACACGGTGCTGGGAAAGCCGCAGACCAGGGACGATGCCGCCCGTATGCTGGGGCTTCTGCAGGGAAGAGTGCATCGGGTGATAAGCGGGGTTGCCCTCTACTGCGCCCAAACCCGCCGATGCCTCACCGACGCCGAGGAGACCGAGGTGAAGTTCGCCGCCATGACCGACCAGGAGGTCCAGTGGTACATTTCCACCGGCGAGCCGCTGGACAAGGCGGGCGCATATGGCGTCCAGGGGAAAGGGGCGGTGTTTATCGAGTGGGTTCGGGGCTCCTACTCCAATGTGGTCGGACTCCCCCTCCGCCTGCTCTACCTTCTGGCTCAACAGTTAGACTACCCCCTCACCACGGTAGAATAACCATTCCTCCAGTCAGCAATACTTCACCCCTTAAAGGTGATTTGCCAGCCGCATCTATTCAGGGATTAAATGTTCTCACCGACCGAGGGTCCAGAATTTCAGCACCTCCATCAGGTCGTTGTGGGTGTAGCTCACTGTGCGGTCATCGATTCGTCTGGCACCGGGGAAGAGCGAGGCTCTATATGCCATGCTCTCCTCTTTAAAAGTGATTTCCATAGTGTAGGGGGGTGAGAAGCGATAGGGTTTGAAATCCCCCAGCCTCTGCAGGGCTTTTTTGGCGGTATCTTCTATCAGGGTGTACGCCTCCTCGGGGTGGAGCATAATAGCTGCATTTCCTATCCCTTCCTTAACCACGGCACATTCTACATCCCCCAGGAGCTCTTTTGCCTGCTTAGCGATGGCAGAATCGCCAGCTACCATTATCACAGGCACCCCGTAGTAGCCCGCTATGGCAGCATTGAGTCCCGCCTCGGGCATCAGCTTGCCGTTGAGCTTGAGGTCAAAGACGGCGCCAGTATAGGTGTGTTCCAGCACGGCATCCGCGGTCCCCGCCTGGGCGTGATAGCCGACGTAGATGACTGCATCGAAGCTCTTATCAATACCTTCCATCATCCCCAGAGGTCCGCCCGACCAGTCGCGGATGAGCTTCACCCCCTGGGAGAGGAGGTCCGGTAAGATATTGCGGGCGCTTCCGTGGGAGTCTCGCACCACTATCTCGGTAGCTCCGGCTGCTTGCGCTCCCCTGATGGCAGCGTTTGTCTCCAGGGTCATGAGTTTTCTAAAAAGCCCATAGTCCTTCCCCGTCCGGCTGACATCCTCCCAGTTGATTACGCCGCTTACTCCCTCCATATCCACCGAAATAAATACCTTGAGCTTCTTCTGCTGAGCGGCGGAGGGCATGGCAGCAGCGAGCACCATCCCCATCACTACCATTAACATAAATCCCTTTTTCAGCAAGGCTTACCTCCTTTGGTATGTTAAAATGGTGATTAAAGGTAGACCCTTCACAAAATAAAGGGAACAAAGCTCGGCTTTTACTTAATCAGTATCAGTTCGGTCTGATGTTTTCCCAGGTACTCTGCTTTATCTTTCCAGACCACCACATCCTCCTCAAAGCCGACCCCGACCTCTCCCTTGAGCTCCGGGCTATAGATGCTGGCTGCGGGCTCCACGGCGAAGACCTGCCCCTCTTCCAGCTTCTTGAATACCAGCTTCCCGTAGCGATGGGGCCAATCGGGACCCAGCATTGGTCCCACCCCGTGCACCGAGAAGCCGATGGGATGACCCGTGGCGTGGGGATATTCCTCGTAGCCAGCCTGGGTGATAATCTGGCGGGCGGCGGTGTCCACCTCGTTCCCTGGCACCCCGGCTTTCATCAGGCGGACGGCAGCCTCGTTGGCTCTGACCACTGTCTCCCACAGCTTGGTAATCTCAGCCGGCGGCTCTTCCTCCCCCTCCTTGAGGACATAGGCGGTGCGCTGCACATCGGTGCAGTAGCCTTTCACCTTGATACCGAAATCTATGCGCACTAAACTCCCCCGCTGGATGACCATGTCGGTGGGTCCCGAGTGCCCGCGGGCTACCCCGGCGACTACACTGGGGCAATGACCGGCTTCCCAGGAGTGCTCCACATCGTGCTCCTTCATTTTGGCTCTGATGAACTCGGCGACATCGGATTCGGTGGTCCTGCCGGGAACGATAACCTGCGGGGTGAGGGCGGCTTCCAGTATCTCCTCGGTGAGAATGACCGCATCTTTGATAATCTCGATCTCCTCGGGAAGCTTTCTCCCCCGCAGTGAGAAGACGACATCCTCCGCCGACACTATCCGCTCCCACAGCTCAGGTCCGATAGTCTCCTTGAGATACTCCAGCATGCTCACCGTCAGTCCATCGGCAATGGGGGCGTCGCGGGAGATGTTGACCCCTATCTTCTTGGGGTTAAACCTGGTCACCCACTCTTGCAGATGGGGCTGCAGCCCTTCGTTTTTGTAAGAGATGACCTCATCATAGATGCCCGAGTCTTTTAACGGCGTGATGTCGTAGCTGGCGGCGATGGCGACCTTCCGCAGTGCATCCCCGGTGTCAACGAAGATGCAGGCGGTGCGTGCCACCACAGAGCCCGCCCCGAGGTCGGCAGCGATGGGGTCGCCACTTTCCTCCCGGCTCATCACCACCCACATATCAATACCCGTTGCTCGCATGGCTGGTAAAACAAAGGTGTTAACCCTCTTCATCTTCATCTCAGTCTTCCAGTCCATTGGATTTACTTTCTGGTTGGGATTATCCCCCTTCCTGGATTGGGGATAACCTATCAGTAATAAAGATGCTAAAACTGCTAATAGGACACATACAAATAAGTAATTCTTCGTTTGCCCGTTCATGAGCATCCCCTGCTTTCTCTCCTAATGCCATAAAGAGAGAAAAACCAACCCCTTGAGCGAGAAAATTATTCCTTTCACCTCTTTAATATAGAGGCATAAGCCCCCTCCCGGAGATAGCTTACAGAGCAGTTCTATGATTCAATTGATGAGGATTCTCAGGAAGGTGAGCCCAGAACCAATTATTCAATTATATCCAGTATGAACTTTCGGTTAACCTTCTTCTCCGCTCCCCTCAGGATGGTGCGGATGGCATCGGCAATCCTTCCGTTCTTGCCTATCACATGCCCCATATCATCCTTGGCAACTTTCAGCTCCAGCACCGAGGTGCTTCCGCTTACCACCTCGTTCACCTTGACCTCATCTGGATTATCGACCAATACCTTGGCAATCTTTTCGATTAATTCCTTCATACCCCTTCACTCCGTAGCATATAAGTCAGTGGAAACAGAGTCTCCAACCGGGAATATGGTTTTCCCTTCACTTTTTGGCTCAAGATTCTCTCTCAGCCCTCCTTTTTATGAAGATGTTTGATTGGCGGTTGACAATCAACCAGCATAATCTAAATGTTAGCATATTTTTTCTGAAAAAGCCAAATTATTTGGCATTTTTTTCATAATTAGCCTTTTCACGCAAGGCGATACAGAGGTCTGCACCCCTTTCTCCTTCCTCTGCAGTAGGATAGCTGCGCTTTGCCTGCAGCAGCAACTAATAGGTCATTCGGCAGGCGGAGGAGCTACCGCCAGACGCTTGAGCTTTCTCCGCGCTTTTTTAATCTTATGGCGGATGCGCTTGAGATTAGGTCTGTCTTTATCCTTCTGGGCTTTGTCCCGCTCGGCTTTAAGCTCTTTTATCTCCTTTTTAAGCTGACTCTTCTGCTCCTGGACGGAGACCGCAACTGCAGCCACCACCTCCTCTTCTTCCGCCTCGCCGCGCTTTACCAGAATATCCCACAGGGCTTCTATCAGCTCGGCTTTCTTCATCCCGCTGGCGCCCGTAATCTCCTCGTACTTGCGGGCTTCCTCCCGGAGCTTGGTTACCGTTAGCTTCTCCAGTTCATTCTTTTTCATTAATATCTCCTTTTATTTGCTCATTTTTATTTATCGGGCGACATACCTCCTGGCCAGGGTCCATACGAACAGGGCTATCATAAACGCCCCGATGAAGGCTTCCCCGCTGGCGACCATCCTGGCCCAGGGAGCAGGCATCGGGCGGATGTCACCATACCCTAATGTGGTGAAAGTCACGATGCTGAAGTAGAGATAATCCCACCAGCGGAGCACCTCAGGGGGATTGGCGGCTATGCAGTCTTTAAATAAGTAAAAGAAGAAAAATCCGAATACAATGGCTACCGAGGATACTACCACTCTGAGTGGTCTCTCTCCGTAGCCGTTCAGCAGACTGATAGCTTTTGATCCAAACCATTTGAAGACAGTTTTCCACCACGTCGAGGAGAACAATCCCTTTACCAATTTAGGCTTTATTTCGTGAGCTAAGGCAATCCTCTCCAGCGTCCGCTCACTACCTTGCAAACCCTCTTGATGGCTTCCTGAGCCCTGACGTTCCCCTCCCACCTGACCGAACGCTTATACTCGTTCTCTAACCTAGCCTTTCCGTCTCTCACCTGCCTCAGAAGCATAGAGATCGTGAACAAGATGTCTAGGGGCTCGAAGCCTGCCACCACAGTCGGCATATGATAAGCCTCAGGAAATAGCTGATAGGGTTTCATCCCGATTATGGTCGAGACGTGACCGGGCGCGATGAATCCGTCTAGGTGCAGGTCGCCTACGCCGAGGAGCCTCTCCACGCCGAGGAGTAACTCCATGGCTGGCGGTATCAATCTGTGAGACACCAGAAAGCTTAGGTTTTCCGGTGGTCTGGCAAGGATTTCGACAGCGGTAGCTGGCGCTGTGGTTTCAAACCCTATAGCGAGAAAGACGAAGTCCTTGTCCGGTTCATTCTCCGCCATCCTGACCGCATCTCTGATGCTGTAAACAACCCTGACGTCTCCACCTGAAGCCTTAGCCTCCTGAAGCGAGCTCTTTGAAGCGGGCACTCGAATCACATCACCATAAGTTGTAACGGTGACGCCTTCAAGGGCCAAAGCGATAGCCTCATCGAGTTCAGCTGCGGGAAGAATACACACGGGACAGCCAGGTCCAGCTATCACCTTCACCGTTATGGGAAGAAGACTCCGCAGCC
>CABWKN010000124.1 GCA_902505605.1 Candidatus Guanabacterium sedimentis | reverse complement strand
CTTCCAGTTATGTCCGTGGGGCTGGGCACAGTCACCCGGGTAGCCTCTTACTTGATGTGAAGCTGAAAACCCGCTTTCAATCATTATCTCGTACATTTTTGGCCCCTGTTCTCCAGAAACTGACGGCTAAGTGCGAGGTGGATATCAACTACGACGATACTCCCTTATTAAAAGAGGAGCTCATTCGCCGGGTCGCTGACAAAGACGGAATGGTGACCCTTCTCACCGATAAAATCGACCGCCATATCATCGATGCGGGCACGAAACTCAAGGTCATCTCCAATGTCGCTGTCGGATACGACAACATCGACCATCAGTACGCCCGCCAAAAAAACATCTATGTCACCAACACCCCCGAAGTCCTCACCGACGCTACTGCCGACCTGACATGGGCTCTCATCCTCTCGATAGTCCGCAACATCGTCCCCGCCGACAGGTTCACCCGACAAGGAAAGTTCAAAGAATGGCAGCTTTTCCTATTCCTGGGGTCCGACCTCAAAGGGAAGAGGTTGGGAATAGTAGGTCTGGGAAGGATAGGAAGGTCAGTGGCCCAGCGAGCCTCCGGGTTTGAGATGGAGGTGGTTTATTATGATATCCAGCGAGCCGACAGGGAGCTGGAAGAGATGTTAAAAGTCAGCTATTTACCACTCGACCAGCTATTGAAAACCTCTGACATAATCACCCTCCATCCGCCGCTCACTTCCCAGACCTACCACCTCATCGACCAAAAAGAATTTCAGGTTATGAAACCGGGAGCTTATCTCATAAACGCCAGCCGGGGTCCTGTGGTAAACGAGAAGGCACTGGCGGAGGCGCTGAAAAATAAAATCATAGCCGGTGCCGGGCTCGATGTCTATGAAAATGAACCCCATATAGAAACCGAACTGCTTGAAATGGAAAATGTGGTCCTGCTTCCCCATATCGGCAGCGCCACCCTGGAGACCAGAACGAAAATGGCTATGATAGCTGTAGTAAATGTCCTTCAGGGGGTCTATGGGGAGAAACCGACCAACTCCGTTTAGGAATCATAAAACGACCTTTATTGTCAAGGATAACCCCTTTGGCCATCAATTATAAGAAGACAATATTGCCGCTTGCAAGCATACTTCTATTGTCCTGATAAATTGTGGAGGGATTTCCCTCCAAAAAGAAATAGCGTATTAAGATGACAGCCAGAATAATCGACGGCAGAAAGGTAGCTCAGCAAATAAAAGACGAGATCAAGCTCGGCGTAGAGAAGCTGAGGGCTACCGCAGGGATTCAGCCAGGGCTGGCAACGGTTCTGGTGGGGGACCACCCCGCTTCCCAGGTCTATGTCCGTATGAAAGCCAGAGCCTGTGAGGAGATTGGTATCCGTTCCACCACCATCCTGATAGAGAAAAATTCTTCCACCGAACAGGTGCTGCGCCAGATTGAGCAGTTAAACCGAGATGACCAGACTGATGGGATACTGGTTCAGCTTCCCTTACCTCCCCACATCGACGAGGGTCTCCTCCTTCAGGCGGTCGACGCTGAAAAGGATGTCGATGGCTTTCATCCCATAAGCCTCGGCAACCTCCTCGCCGGTCGGGAATGCTTTGTCCCCTGCACCCCTGCGGGAATAATGGAGATACTGAAAAAAGAAGGCATACCCCTTAAGGGGAAAAGGGCGGTAATGCTGGGCAGAAGCAACATAGTAGGCAAGCCCACCGCTATTCTCTTAATGCACCAGCACGCCACAGTAACCATCTGCCACTCCCGCACAGAGAACCTCCCCCGGGTCACCTCCGAGGGGGATATACTGGTGGTGGCAATCGGACGCCCGGCAATGGTCACCGAGGAGTTCGTCAAACCGGGAGCGGTGGTTATCGATGTCGGCGTAAACCGCCTCAGCGACCTGGCGGAGATAAAAAGAATCTTCGGCGACGACCCCCTTCGCTTAGCGGAGCACCAAAAAAGGGGATATACCCTGGTAGGGGATGTGCATCAGGCGAGGGTTCAGGAGGTCGCCTCGGCGCTGACGCCGGTCCCCGGTGGGGTAGGACCTATGACTATCGCCATGCTGCTGAAAAACACCTTGACAGCCGCCCAAAAACGGAGGGGAAATGGCTGAGGATAAACCCCGCCGCGGCAGAATACTGAGAGTAGGATTAACCGGTGGGATAGCCTGCGGCAGAAGCACGGTGGCCGGAATGTTCGCACAGCGAGGATGCTATTGCATCGATGCCGACACAATAGCCCATCGTCTCCTCCAACCCCCGAATCCTACCTGGAAGAGGGTGATAGAGTATTTCGGCGAGGAGATTTTAAATCCCGATCGCAGTATCATCCGCAAAAAGCTGGGGGCCATCGTTTTTGCAAATAGAGAGAAAAGAGAGAGACTTAACTCCATCGTGCACCCCCAGGTAATAGCCGAGGAGAACAGGCTTATTGAGGAGTATCTTGTCTCGGGCGGCGAGGGGATCGTGATTGTGGACGCTGCCCTTATGATAGAAACCGGAAGCCACCATCGCTTTGACAAGATAGTGGTGATTTATACAGATGAGCAGACTCAGCGCCAAAGGCTCATAGAGAGGAACAAACTCTCTCCGCAGGAAGCCCAAAGGAGAATAGCATCCCAGCTCCCCCTCAAGGAGAAGCTCCTGTATGCAAATTATAAGATTTCCACCTTCGGAAGCCTGCAGGACACCGAGAGACAGGTAGAGGAGGTCTTTCAATCCCTCAAGGAAGATTGGAGAAGAAAATTTTCCTTCCTCACTCCCGATAAAAATCTTTAGAGAACATTTCTATTTGTGGGGAAAGAACAGGAGCCAAAAATGTACGAGATAATGATTGAAAGCGGGTTTTCAGCTTCACATCAAGTAAGAGGCTACCCGGGTGACTGTGCCCAGCCCCACGGACATAACTGGAAGGTGAGAGTGTATGTCCGGTCTGACCACACCAACAGCCTGGGGATGGTGATAGACTTCCGCCGCTTGAAAGAGATAACCCGGGAGCTCACCGAACAGCTCGACCACAAGTCGCTGAATAACCTCCCTCCCTTTGACAAAGAGAACCCTACCTCCGAAAATATCGCCCGATGGCTCTATAATAATCTCCGAAATAAGATAGATACCGACGACTATTATCTGTCGGCAGTGGAGGTTTTCGAAACCGAGACCAGCCGGGTTTATTACACGGAAAGAGAATAAGCGCCTTGGGATAACTATAGCTTCTCTTCCACAAAGCTATTCCAGGCGTGGCAATGAGGACATCTCCAGAGAAGCTCGGTGGTCTTATAGTGACATTTCAGACATATGTAGGGGTCAAGAAAGAAAACCATCTCGCGTGTGGTATCCACATACTCCTCCACTTTATCCCGCGGCAGCCCTTCCTCTAACAGCAGCCTCCAGAAAAACTGGTGAATGGTCAGAGAGTGAGGATTGACGCGAGAAGCCTCCAGCAGCCAGCGATAAGCCTTTTTGGCTCTCCCATTTTCCCTGTCATGTTCAGCCAGGGCTATCCTCACGCGCCAATCCTTCTGATTCTCCCTGGCCAACCGCACCAGCAGAGATTTGTATCTGTCGAGTTCCTCTACCATCTCGTAAGCCTTCTTCAGGCGGTCAAACACCAGGTACGACTTCAATGGGGAGATAGCCACCAACTTCTCCCAGCAGTTGATAGCCAGGGGAACCTCCCCATTTTCAAGATAAGCGTCTCCCAGATTGATGTAAGCAGGGTAAACAGTCGGGTCACTTGAAATCGCTTTTTGAAACCTCTTAATGGCGCCTGGGTAATCCTTTTCACCAAGGGAGATAAGCCCCAGCTCGTTTTGAATAAAACCCAATGCCATACGATTGGCGGTATATCCCATCTGCAATACCTTCTCGTGGGCGGCATAGGCTTTCTCCCATTCCATCAGCTCTTCATACAGTTCGGCGAGGTTGAGGTAGCCGTTTATGTTATCGGGGTCGCGTTGTATTAGCTCTTCAAAAATGCCAATGGCCCGGTCGATGATGCCCGCTTTTTTGAAATCTATCCCCAGACACAGCAGCGCCTGGTTGCGTTCCACATTGCTCAGATTGGAACGGTGCAGCACCCCCTTGTGAATCTGAATCGCTCGCTCCACATGACCCTTTTCCCGGAACAGGTTCCCCAGGGTGATAAAGACCTCCACCGTTTTGCTGTCCAGCTTGGCTGCCTTTCCAAGCTCCAAAATGGCTAAATCTGTCTGGTTAGATATAAGGTAATTCAACCCTAAAATATAATTAGTCGAACCTCGGCTCCCCTCCCGACGAAAGCCCGCTGGCTCTGGGCGTATGAACATCGCCCACACTCTACCCAGCAAAACCCCCACCAGCAGGGCAATTAATATATACCAGAACATCCGACACCTCTTCCCTCCACACAGAGGAGGCACGAAAGTCTAAGCGCTTAAAAATCCTCTGTCAGCCTATTTGGCTGATTAAAGTTCTCTTTTTCCCTCTCTATACCCTCGGCGATAGGGAGATGTCTCAGGGAGTTGACCTCCTCCTCTAACCTTTTTATCTCCTGCCTCAAATGCCGCTGAGTCAGCCTGAGCTTCATATTCTCAGCAAGCCCGATAATGCCGGCAATTATCACTCCCACCAGCAATGAGCCAAAGATGATAAAAATCAAAGGGATGTCCAGTATGGTACGCCAATAGAGATTGAGCGACACCGATTCCTCGGAGTTGAGCACCGCCAGAATAAGCAGGGCAAAGAAGAGGATAATTATTATTACAGCTCTCAAGATATTCATTAATCACCTCCTCTGAAAGGTGGCTAATTGTGTGCTTTTTTTATTGTCTTCCACCGTTGATGCATCCAGGTCCATTGCTCGGGATATTTCCTGACAATATCTTCCAAAACAGAGGTATAGCGCTGGGTGTTGGCAACCAGCTCCTGCGCCCGCTTGCCGCTACGAAGGGGGAGCAGCGCGGGTCTGAAGGCAATAGTGATGCTATTGTTCTGCGTGCGGACAATATAGCCAATAACCACTTCCACCTCGGTTCGCAGAGCTAAAGATGCGGCAGACGAAGGGGTGTATGCAGGAAGACCGAAGAAGTCAACATAGACCCCCTTTACTCTGGTGTCCTGGTCAATCAACAGCCCCATCACCTCCCCCTTTTCTATAACCTGAAGAATTGTCCTCCGGGCTGAAGGATGGTGGCGATACACTGTTCGCACTCCATACCTTTTCCTGATGCCGGCTACTATGCCGTCCAATCGGGGGTCGTAAAGGGGAGCGGCAACCACCCACAGCGGATAGCCTGCCGCAGCTACCGCTGCCGCCATCAGCTCCCAGTTGCCTATATGCCCGGTAATTAGAAGTACTCCCTTCCCCTTCTGGTATGCCTTCTGCATATGCTCTATTCCCTGAAAATGCACCTGCCGGAGGAGCTTTGAAGGAGAGACCCTGGCCAGCCAGAACAACTCAAAGAGGTTCCTTCCCTGATTTACGAAAACCCTCCGGTTTATGCCTCGCAGCTCTCCGGTTGACTTCTCCCCCTGAAAAGCAAGCTCCAAATTTTTTATTGATTTTCGCCGTTCAGTCCTAAGAACGCCATACGCAAGAAGCCCTGTCTTACCTCCCACCCAGAGGTTCCACCGGCGAGGCAAAAGCCACCCCACACATTTCACCACACGCAGCGCGTAATATATAAGAAACCTGAAAAAGCGCTTTTTAAGCTCCATCGGTATTCTTGCTTAGCTGAGAAACTCTCGCAATATGTTATCCCACCTCCCCTGGGCGCGGAGGATGAGTTCAATCAACTCCCGAACCGCGCCCTGCCCCCCTGCAGAGGTGGTTACCAGGTCCACCCTCTTTTTCACCTCGGGATGAGCATCAGCTACTGCCGTTGATAAGCCCACCCGGGAAAGAAGGGGGAGGTCGAGAATATCGTCTCCTATGTAGGCTATCTCCTCATCCCGCAGGGAATACTTCCCCACTATCTCCTTGTATATCCCCACCTTGTCGATGACCTTTTGATGAATCTCGTCTATCCTCAGTTCTTTAGCCCTCCGCTGGAGCGCTGCCGACTGCCGACCGCTGATAATGCCGGTCCTGATGCCTGCCTTGCGGGCAAGGTCGATGCCGGCGCCGTCCTTGACATCAAAGGATTTTAACTCTAGGTCCCTGTACCCATAGGTCACCTTTCCCTCGGTCAGAACCCCATCGGCATCCATCAGGATGAGCTTAATCCGCCTGGCTTTGGTTAAGATTTTCTCCGAAACCTCCATCAAAATCCCTTCACTACCCTGTCTATCTCCTTGAGCTTAGGCAAAATTTGGGGGAGTAGCCCCAGCCTCAGGGCATTTGTCCCGTCGGAGAGAGCCTTCGAGGGGTCGTCGTGCACCTCCATAAACAGCCCATCAATGCCGATGGCCAGCCCCGCCCGGGCAAGGGGCTCGATGAACTCCGCCATCCCTCCCGAGGAATCGCCCCGCCCGCCGGGGAGCTGAAGGCTGTGAGTCACATCGAAGACTACCGGATAGCCGAAGCCTTTTAGAATGGGAAGGCTCTTCATATCGACCACCAGGTTATTATATCCGAAGGAGGTCCCTCTCTCGGTGATCATCACTCTCTCATTTCCCGTAGAAACGACCTTTTTGATGATATTTCCTACATCCCAGGGGGCTAAGAATTGCCCCTTTTTCACATTGACCACTTTTCCGCTTCGGGCAGCAGCCAATATCAGGTCGGTCTGTCGGCAGAGGAAGGCTGGTATCTGTATGATATCCAGCACCTTGGCTGCCCGCTCCACCTGCCCCGGCTCGCTGACATCGGAGAGGAGAGGAAGATGATGCTCCTCTTTCACCCGGTGCAAGATGCGCAATCCCTCCTCTAGCCCCGGTCCCCGGTAGGAAGCCAGGGAGGTGCGGTTCGCCTTGTCAAAAGAGGCTTTAAAAACAAAGGGTATGGATAGCTTATCTGCCAACGCTTTGATGCTGGCGGCGATGCGGAGGGTGTGCTCCTCGCTCTCAATCACGCAGGGTCCCGCTATCAGCACAAAGGGGAAATCTCCCCCTATGGTTGATTTATCGGTTATATTGATTTTTTTGGTTGGCATCAGTGCTCAGAACGCTTTCTCCTCTGCCGGTAGCTATAAGAGGCCTTAATAAAATTGCTGTAAAGGGGATGAGGTTGAAGGGGCTTCGCCTTCCATTCGGGATGGTACTGACAGCCGACAAACCAGGGATGGTCTTCCACCTCCACAATCTCTACATAGCGCTTATCAGGAGACTCGCCTACAATCCTCATCCCTTTCTTTGCCAATATCTCCTCGTACTCCCGGTTGAATTCGTAGCGATGGCGATGGCGCTCGTAAACCTCCTCCTGCTGATATGCTTCATAGGCAAAGGAGGGATTGGCAAGACGACAAGGGTACTGTCCCAACCTCATAGTCCCTCCCATATCCGTGACCCCTTCCAGGTGCTTAAGGAGGTGGATTACCTTGTGAGGGGTTTGCTTAGCGAATTCGGTGCTGTCAGCGCCTTCCAGATGGCAGACATTACGGGCAAACTCTATCACCGAGCACTGCATCCCCAGGCATATTCCGAAAAAGGGAATCTTATTCTCCCGGGCAAAGCGTATGGTTTCTATCATCCCCAGCACTCCCCGCTTACCAAATCCTCCCGGAACCAGTATCCCATCCACCTCACTAAGTCTGTGAAGGGCAATCCCCTTCTCAATATCCTCCGCCTCAATCCACTCTATGTTCACCTTGAGTGAGTGAGGATAACCCCCCTGTTTCAACGCTTCAATAAGGCTTTTATAAGAGTCGTGGAATCGGACATACTTCCCCACCACGGCAATGGTCGTCTCATCGGCAAGGTGTTTTATACTATCAATCAGCCCCTCCCATTCCTTTAAATCTTGATAATGGTAAGGGAGGTCGAGGAGCTTAAGGACAATCCTGTCCAGACCCTCCTGACGGAAGATCAGAGGAACCTCATAGATGCACTCCACATCCTTGGCAGTGATTACCGCCTCCTCCGATACATTGCAGAAGAGGGATATCTTGGCTTTTATCTCCGGGGGGAGAAAGCGGTCGGTACGGCAGAGGATGATGTCGGGCTGAATACCGATCTCCCGGAGCTGCTTGACGCTGTGTTGGGTGGGCTTGGTTTTCAACTGCTCGGCGGTCTTGATAAAGGGGACCAGGGTGAGGTGGATGTTTATGGCATTGTGGGGACCTACCTCCTGCCTGAGCTGGCGGATTGCCTCCAGAAAGGGAAGTCCTTCGATATCCCCCACCGTCCCCCCTATTTCCACAATCACTATATCCACATCGTGTGAGATCTTGGTGATGACTCTCTTTATCTCATCGGTAACATGAGGGATGACCTGTACCGTGTTCCCTAAAAAGTCTCCTCTCCGCTCCTTAAGAATCAATGTCTCGTAAACCTGTCCGCTGGTGTAATTATGGTCCTTGGTGGTCTTACATTGGGTGAACCTCTCATAATGCCCCAGGTCGAGGTCGGTCTCCGCTCCATCGTCGGTGACATAGACCTCGCCGTGCTGGAAAGGGCTCATAGTTCCGGGGTCAACATTCAGGTAGGGGTCCAGTTTCTGCAGAGCAACCTTGTAGCCATGGCTCTCCATCAAACATCCTAACGAAGCAGAGGCTAACCCCTTACCCAGCGAGGAGATGACCCCACCGGTTACAAATATGAATTTGGCTCCCATTTTCTAATCCTTTTATCTCCCTCTATATAAGTTGAGAAGAGCTCCCCTTAGAAATCCGCTCTTTGACCCAGTGGAGGTCTCTGGGAGTATCAATGCCCCTGCTTGAACACTCAGTGGTTATCACTTTAATTCTATGACCGTTTTCCAGAACTCTCAATTGCTCTAACTCCTCCAGCTCCTCCAGAGGTGAGGGTCCCCATCGGGTATAGCTCATCAGAAACTCCTTCCGATAGACATAGAGACCGATGTGCCGGTAATATCGGGATAGCAGTTCCGGGTGTGCCATCAGAAACTTCTTGTGGCTGAGTCCTTTTTTGCTGCCCTGCTGGATAAAAGGAAGCGGCAGCCGGGAGAAGTAGAGGGCATAATCCTCCCGATCGGTGATTACTTTCACAATATGGGGGTCAAAGATGTCCTCCACCCTGTCCGCTCTGCCCTTCACCGTCACCATCATGAGAGAGCTATTGCCAAACAGGGGGGCAACAGCGAGGTCTATGACCTGCGGCTCCAACAGTGGCTCATCCACCTGGATATTGACTATTATCTCGGCATCGAGCTGCGCGGCTACTTCCACTACCCGGTCAGTCCCCGAATGGTGATTGGTTGAGGTCAGCCAAGCTTCTCCTCCGAATGCTTCCACTGCCTCCACTATCCTGCGATCATCGGTAGCCACTATAACCCTCTCCAGCAGGGAGGTTTCCCTGGCTACTTCGTAGACCCACTGTACCATAGGCTTCCCCCCGATATCCAGCAGGGGCTTTCCGGGGAGTCTGGTAGAACCGTATCGAGCGGGTATTATCCCTGCTACCCTCATTTATACCTCGCCTCCCTTTGCTTTTTTAACTGCTTCATTTAGAAGCCCTTATTGATAAATTTACTGAGCTAATATTAGCCTACTTTCACTCCGATGTCAAATGGAAATTTCTCCCCCTCTGCCGAACTTCCAAACAAAAGTAAGAGAGCCACCCCTGACAGACGTCCGTCTAAAAATGTAACATGGAGGTTGATGAGCTCCTTTAAAAGAGAGAATCCCTCAAGTCTCCTCCTAAAAAGATTTTTTATAAAAATAAACCTTGACAACTGTTGCTGCTTTTCTCTAATATAATTAAGGGCGCAGGCTAAAGAGATACGCGGTCATCTTCTAAATATTGTCCTCAACTTTGTTTATGGGAGGAGGGGATTGTTTTTCTCTTTCTTCTATTGCCTAAAGGGAAGGCTATTTTTGTTAAAATGCACTGTGTCCCATTGGGAAAGATGAGATATTCCTCTATAAAAACCTTTTTTATAAGACCGCTCACCATGATAGGGAAAAAAGTAGGATGGCCTTTTTTTCAGATAAAGAGGATTATGGTCAGGCTTCTTTCCCGGCTGGGCGTTAATCCCAATTTGCTCACCTTTCTGGGGCTGCCATTCAATTGCGGGGCTGCAGTCGCTTTTGCCTACGGAAGAATCAGAACGGCGGGGGTGATAATTCTGCTGGCTGGTCTGTTCGACTGGGTCGATGGAGAGGTTGCTCGTAACTCAGGACGAGTGACCAAGTTCGGATCCTTTTTTGACTCGGTCATTGACCGCTACTCCGATATGGTTCTCCTGCTGGGAATAATCATATATTTCTCTAAGCAGGACCAAATAGGCTATATCGTGCTTACCGCCATTGTAATGATTGGTGCTGTGCTAACGAGCTACACCCGTGCCCGGGCTGAGAACCTCGTCCCCCGCTGTCAGGTGGGATTCATGCTTCGCCCTGAAAGGATTGTCACCCTGATAATCGGATGCCTGGCTAATCATCTATTAACCGCCCTCTGGATACTGGCTGTTATGACCCAGTTAGCGGCGGTTCAGCGTATATATTACACCTGGAAGGAATTGCTCAGGCTTCCTCAACCAGAAGCTAATTAAACCTTTTATATCCTCTTAACTATTAATGGAAAGGAGATGAGATGGCTAAGGCAACGGATTACAATGAGATAATACGCCAGGAAGAGATGGAAAAGGGAGTAGAGCCTGTTACCCATACCTATCTGGGTTCCCCCATAAATCCGCTTCCTCGAGGTCTGCCCAAAACCATCTCTTCCCTGTGCCCGGAGTGTT
>CABWKN010000123.1 GCA_902505605.1 Candidatus Guanabacterium sedimentis | reverse complement strand
TGATGTGCGGAAGGGCCATTGAGAGGGGAACTTATTCTCCACTCTGCTGCGATTATTTTGCTGGATAGAAAATATCTGAAGTCCATAAACAGCTCATTAAGCTTCTTCGCCATAATGGTAAAGGTAGGTGCTGAGACATGAAACAAGGGAAACTGCGGGAGAGATTGTTAAGGATAATTGAGGAGTTTTCAGGGAAGAGGCTTCTGGTAATAGGGGATCTAATCGCCGATGAGTTCGTCTACGGGAAGATAGACCGCATATCCAGGGAAGCCCCGGTGCTGATATTGAAATATGAGGAAAGTATGATTCTCCCCGGTGGGGGAGCAAACGCCGTCAACAACATTGCCACCTTAGGAGGAGTCGCCATACCCATCGGCATAGTAGGAGAGGATGAGCCGGGCAAAAGATTGCACAAGGCTCTCAACAAAAAGGGGGTGGAGCTGTCGCAGCTTATTATTCATCCGCATTATCGCACCCCCACCAAGAGCCGTATCCTGGCAGGTGGTGTGCACTCTACCAAACAGCAGGTGCTGAGGATAGACCGGGAGATCCCCTTCCACCGCTGGGAAGAGCTGTTCACCCCAATCATAAAGAGCTTCGATGGCCTGACCGACCACCTCAATGCTATTATCCTATCCGATTATGGCTATGGTTTTCTTTCTCTTCCGATTTTTCAGCATATCCTTGGCGAGGCTCGCCGCCGAGGGATAATCATCAATTTGGATTCGCATTACAATCTCCTCAGTTTTCCGGGGGTAACCGCTGCCACCCCCAACGAGCCGGAGGTGGAGGCAGCTCTGCAGGTCACCGTCGGGAGGGATGAAAAGGCGCTGGTAAAGGCCGGGAGAGCCCTGCTGCAGAGGTTAGCATGCCAGGCGGTGCTGGTGACCAGGGGGAGCGATGGTATGAATCTTTTTGAGAGGGGGAAAGAGCCGGTACACATAGGGATCTACGGCACCGATGAGATAGCCGATGTCACCGGGGCAGGGGATACGGTTATCAGCGTCTTTACCCTCGCCTTGGCTGCCGGAGCTACCTACTACGAGGCGGCAAGGCTGGCTAACTACGCCGGAGGGATTGTAGTGATGAAGCGGGCGACCGCCACCGTCAGCCAGCAGGAGCTCTTCCTGGCAGTAGAGGAGGACTATGCGGAATAGGGATAAGATAAAAGGTCTTGAAGAGCTCCACAGAGAAATCACCAGGCTGAAGGAGGAGGGGAAGGTAATTGTCCTGGCTAACGGCTGTTTCGACCTGATTCATGTCGGGCACATTCGCTATCTCAAAGGGGCGAAGGCGCTGGGGGATGTATTGGTAGTGGGGGTGAACAGCGACCGCTCGGTGAAGCAGATCAAGAGCGAAAACAGACCGCTGATGAGCCAGGACGAGCGGGCGGAGATTGTATCTGCCTTTGAATGTGTCGATTATGTGGTGGTCTTTGAGCAGCCGACAGTTGAAGAGCTCATCCTCAGCCTGAAGCCCCACTACCACGCTAAAGGAACCGATTATACCGAGCAGAGCGTTCCCGAGAGGGGAGTAGCCGCCCGTTGTGGCACCCTTACCAGGGTGGTGGGAGGTGACCCCAAGGGGCACTCCACCAGCCTGCTCATCAAAAAGATAATAGAAAAATATGGAGCCAGCCATTGATATCTTGCAAATCAGAAAGATTTTGATAATAAAGTTGAGCTCCCTGGGGGACATAGTTCACACCCTCCCCGTACTCCCGCTCCTTAGGGAGAGGTTTCCCGAGGGGGAAATCTCCTGGCTGGTAGAGAAGAAATACCAGCCCCTCCTTCTTAAAAATCCCTTCATAGAAAGACTGATAACAGTAGATACCCTGAGGTGGCGAAAAAAGCTCCTCAGCCTCTCCACCTATGGGGAGCTTTCTTCTTCCGTAAGGGAGCTGCGCCGTGGCAGGTTTAACCTGGCTATCGACTTTCAGGGGCTGATAAAATCGGGGCTGTTGACTTTCTTATCGGGCGCTCCGCTTCGTCTCGGCTTTGGTAAAGTTGACCTTCGAGAACCCTGGAGCAGTATTTTCCTCAACCGAAGTCGCTCCTCTGCTCCTCAAGAGATACATATTGTTGATAAAAACCTGGGTCTCCTGAAGCCCCTCGGCATAGATTCTAAACGGGTGGAGTTCCCCCTGGTGGTGAGCGAAGAGGCTGATAGGTATGTGAACGACGGTCTACACGCCCTGAAGTTGGCAGAGTTTATCATCATAAATCCTGGCGGAGGATGGAGAAGCAAACGCTGGTCGCCCGAAAAGTATGCCTCCCTGGCTGATATGATTATTGACAGGATGAGATATCAAATTCTGTTGACCTGGGGACCCGGGGAGAGGGAGCTGGCCATGGAAATAGCCTCCCGGATGAAGAGCAGTACAGCTATCTCCTTTTCCACCGATATTCCACAGCTTATCGCTCTGATAAAGAGGGCCAAGCTCCTCGTGGGAGGAGATAGTGCTCCCCTCCATCTGGCGGTTGCCTGTGGGACGCCGGTGGTGGGCATCTACGGACCGAGCGACCCCGACCGGAACGGACCTTACAATCCCGCCGACATCGTCATCAGACGAAAGGTGCCCTGTGCCCCTTGCTACAAGAGAGATTGTCCTGCCGAGCCCTGCCTGGGTGCGATAACTCACAGAGAGGTCTTCGAGGGAGTCAGACGGAGGCTGGAAGGATTGAAATAGGGGATATACCGAGTGGAACAGCAAGGTTCGCGAGGGTCAGTAGCCCGGCTGATCATCCGATACCGGGTAACAATAAACTGGCTATTCGGATTGGTTTACTTCTTTTTTGCGCGTCCCACTTATACCTCCCTCATTGTGGCGGCGTTAGTTGTGGGGTGCGGAGAGGGGCTGCGGGTGTGGGCTTCGGGCTATATAAGTAAATCGACCAGATTAGCCACCCGCGGACCTTACGCTTTTACCCGCCACCCTCTGTATCTGGGAAGCTTCATTATAGGGCTGGGATTTTGTCTGGGGGGGAGGAGCTGGTGGCTTACGGGAGCTTTCATCTTGCTTTTCCCTTTAATCTACGGGACTACTATGAAAGCCGAAGAGAAAAAGCTCAGGGAGCTTTTTCCCCATGAGTATCCGGCCTATGCAAGGAAGGTATCTCTCTTTTTTCCCCTGAGGAAGGGATATAAAGGGAGCAGGGGTGGCTTTCGATGGAAGTGCTTTGTGGAAAACAGAGAGCATAAGACCCTGATAGGGGCGGGTATTGTTTTTGCCCTGCTACTGCTAAGGATAGCCATCATGGGAGAAGGGCTTTAGAGACAGAGAAAGTCGAACTGTTGATAGTGAAGGTTAGGATCACCCTTGACGGAGACCCTCAGTTTCAATTCCTTCTGAAGTTGCTGCACCAGGTGGTATTCCTCACCAAGCAGAGCGGAAGCAATCTCGGGGTTAACCCGAATAGTCAGCTCCTTTCCCCGTAAGTGAAGGGAGGTTTTGGATATCTCCCGATAAATTTCATAGCAGATAGTGGGGAGCGACTTTATCCTTCCCAGCCCCTGGCAGTAGGGACAGGGCTGGCAGAGGGTTTCTTCCAGGCTTTGTTTCTGGCGTTTGCGGGTCAACTCCACCAGACCAAACTCGCTCATTGCCAGAAAGTCTGTCTGGGAGCGGTCCTTTTTCAGCTCTTTCTTGAGGGCATCGAGCACCTTCTTCTGGTTGGTTTTCTTTTCCATATCAATGAAGTCAATCACGATGATTCCCCCCAAATCCCGGAGCCGAAGCTGGACCACTATTTCCTTGACTGCTTCCAGATTTGTTTTCAGTACTGTCTCCTCCAGGTCCCGTTTGCCGACATATCGCCCAGTATTGACATCAATAGCCACCAGAGCCTCGGTTCGATTGATAACTATATAGCCTCCAGACTTCAGCCATACCTTGTTCTGCAAGGCTTTTTCTATTTCATCTTCGATGCCGAACTCTTCAAAGATGGGCTTTTGCCTGGTGTAGAGCTTTATCCGGTCGACCAAACGCGGCTGAAGCCGCTTGACAAATTGGAGGCAGCGCCGATAGTCCTCTTCCGCATCTACCCACACAGTGGTAAATTCATCGGAAAAGAGATCTCTCATCACCCTTAATAACAGATCTAGGTCTCTATGGATGAGAGCCGGAGCGTGGTTTTTTTCTCCCCTTCGTTTTATCTCTTTCCACAGAGAACTGAGGTATCTTATGTCTGAGCGAAACTCCTTTTTTCCTTTCCTCTCACCAGCCGTTCGTATGATATATCCGGCATGGGGCTTGCGCAGCTTAGCGAGAAGTTCTCTAAGCCTTTTTCGTTCCTCTTCGGATTTTATCCTGCGGGAGATTCCCAGATGGTCTAAGGTGGGCATAAAGACCAGATATTTCCCCGGCAGGCTGATAAATGAGGTTATCCTTGCGCCCTTGTTTCCTATCGGTTCTTTGGAGACCTGTGCCAGCAGCTCTTGCCCTTCTCTTAGCAGCTCATCGATGGCCAGGGAGTGGGATTTGGCGATGCTGTTCCGTTCGCCTCCCCAGTCTTCCCCCCATATCTGCTCATATTCCTCTGTGTCTTCAAAGACATCCTTTACATAAAGGAAGGCATCCTTTCCTATGCCGATGTCCACAAAGGCTGACTGCATCCCAGGAAGAACAGCGGTAACCTTCCCTTTATAGATATTTCCCAGGATGCCGGAGTGCTTTTTCCACTCGATGAATATCTCAGTGAGGTGACTGTCCTCGAGTATTCCGATGCGTTCTTCCATAAAAGACGAGTTGACAACAATCTCCTTGGTCATTAAAGTTCACCTTCAACACACTGAAAGGGGGAGAGATAGTTCCCCTCTCTTAAGCAGGAGAGCTTTACCCTGACAATCGGTAACTCCTCACATCTCCCTTGATAGAGTGCCTGGAGCACCTCCTGAGGTCTAGCACTCCCTCCCTTGTCGAGCTTAAGCTCAAGGTGGAGAACCCCCTTTTCTTCTTCCAGATAAATGTTATAAATATAGGGTTTTATATTAAATCTCCTTCTTTTAGCCCCTTTGCTTCGTTCCACCAATACCTCATCCCGGCTTAGAAATTCGGAAACCAGCTGTTGGTGGTAGCTCTGCTTTTCCCTCTCAGGCAGATTGTTTAATGAGACCGAATAATGGGCGATGTTGATAATCTGAGATAGAGGAAGGGGCTTATTTCTAAATCCCACCGCCTTTAAAAATCTAAGCCCTGCGGGGAGGTTGCGGTTTATTTTTTCAATAAGCTGGGGGGGCGCTATCCAGAGGGGTGAAATAAAGTCTAAAAATTCCTCCTCGCTCTCCACGCCCACCGCCAGAGCTGGTCCGAAGGAGATGTGGGGAAGAGGGTGGAACCCCAGGGTGTAGCAGAGTGGTATCCTTGCTCGACGGAATCCCCGGCTTATGGTTCGCATGAGGTCCAGGTGGGAGAGGTATTTCAACTCACCCTTCTTCTGATAGGCGCAGCGATAATAGAACCTGAGAGATGGAATAGGGAGCTCCGCAGCAGGGGCAGGTCTTTTCTCTTTCCCGCGGGGCTCATCACAGATTTGCTTCTCTCTGGCTCTCAGTTCTGGCGGGCAAAGCTGGCACCGGGAGCATCTTCGTGAGCCACATCCCTCGGAGGATTTCCCTTCCAGAGCCAGCTGCAGCTCTTCGTCCAGAAGCGATTTGGGAACCCCTGTCTGGATGTGGTCCCAGGGGAGGGGGTTTTCACAGGCTGTTTTCTTATACAGGTAACTCTCCGGGGAGATGTCCGTTTCCTGAAAAGCCTCCATCCACAGGTCGAATCTGAGCTGGTCGGTCCAGCCATCGAAGCGACACCCTTTTTGCCAGGCTTTAAGCAGGCTCTTGCCCAGGCTTCTGTCTCCGCGGGAGAAGACGCCCTCCAGGAAGCTCAGCCGGGAGTTGTGCCATTTGAAGCGAATGGGCAATGAGGAGAGCATCCTCTTCAGTTGAAGTTGTTTCTGGATGAGCGTTTCTATCCTTTCCATGGGGAGCCACTGGAAGGGGGTGTGGGGTTTAGGAATAAAGGAGGATACGCTGAGGTTTATCTTGTGAGCGCCTGACCTGGTGAGGCCAGCAGATGAGAGGATTTTTCGCGCCAGCCCCACAATCTCCCGCAGGTCTTCCTCGGTTTCGGTGGGCAGCCCGATCATAAAATAGAGCTTGATGGTCTGCCATCCCTCCTGGAAGGCTTGCCGGGCGGAGGCTATTATCTCCTCCTCTGAAAACGCTTTGTTGATGACCTCCCTGAGGCGTCGGCTCCCGGCCTCGGGTGCGATGGTGAAACCGGTCTTTCTCACCCTTTTTATCTGATGGGCAATGGTAGGAGTCAAGCCAGGGGGACGCAGTGAGGAAATGGATAGGGCGACCTTCTGTTTTTCCAGAGTATCCATAAGGCTGCAGATTAAGAAATGGAGCTGGCTGTAATCTCCCGGGCTTAGGGAACAGAGCGAGACTTCGTCGTAGCCGGTGCTTTTTAGCCCACGCATAATGGTGGTGATGATGCTCTCGGGAGAACGCTCCCGCACCGGAAGGTAAGTTGTTCCCGCCTGGCAGAAGCGGCATGCCCGCTCACAGCCCCGGGCTATTTCTATGGAGAGGCGGTCGTGCACAATGCCGCAAAAAGGGACAACGGGCGCATGGGGATAAGGAAACTTTTCCAGGTTCCAGAGAATTCTTTTCCGCACCACCCTATGGTTCTGCTCGTCGGTGACTACGGTGATAAAGCCCGTTGCTGCCTCCCGCCGAGTGGGATAGAGAGAGGGAACATAAACTCCCTCAATCTGGCTGAGTTCCTTCAGCAGCTCGTCCCTGGCCAGTGAGGAACTCCGGAGGGCTTGATAGCGATCAATGAGCTCCAGCAGAGCCTCCTCTCCGTCCCCAATGAGAAACAGGTCAATGAATTCCGCCAGAGGCTCGGGATTCAGGGCAACCGGCCCACCGGCTATAATGAGGGGATGCTCCTCTCCCCTTTGGTCGGAGCGGAGGGGGATGCCGGCGAGGTCGAGGAGATTGAGAAGGTTGGTGTAGTTCATCTCGTACTGAAGGGAGAAACCGATGATGTCGAACTCAGCGGCAGGTCTTCTGGTCTCCAGGGAGTATAAAGGAATATTCCTTTCCCTCATCTCCTTTTCCATGTCAACCCAGGGAGAGAAGACGCGTTCGCACGCCAGGTCGGGGCGCGAATTGACCAAATGATACAAGATGCGAAGTCCCAGATGGGACATGCCGATCTCATAAGTATCGGGAAAAGCAAGGAGCAAACGGCACTTTATGTTAAATGGATCTTTGGCAATAGAATTCCACTCACTCCCCAGGTATCGAATTGGTCTTTTGACAGAAGCTATTCTCTTAAGCAAGCTGGTCTGCCACAAATCGCTCATTTAGCCTCTTTTATTAGTTCACCGTCCTTCTCATACGAACATTGAGCACCAGCCCCACGCCGGCAAGCGTGGCTATCATATAGCTTCCTCCGTAGCTCAACAGAGGTATGGGAAGACCGCTGGTAGGCATTAGCCCCGCTGTCATACAAATATTAGTAGATAGTTGAAAAAGGAAAAGCGACAAGAATCCACCAGTTATGAACACTCCCAGAGGGTCGCGTGCCACTTTTGCCGAGTTGAGAATCCTGAGGAGTATTACCAGGTAAATTGCGAGCATCAAGACCGTTCCCACAAACCCCTCCTCCTCAGCCAGCAGGGAGAAGATAAAGTCGGTGTGCTGAGCCGGGACGAATTCCAGCTGGCTCTGGCTTCCGGAGAGGAACCCCTTCCCCCATATTCCCCCCGAGCCGACAGCGATCTTCAATTGCCTCACCTGATAGCCGGCATCGGCTGGGTCCAAACGGGGCTTGAGGAAAGTAGTGAGCCTCTCCTTTTGATAATCCTTCAGGATGGTAAACCAGGAGACTACCGCTATGAGAAGGAGGATGAGAATCAATTGACCGATGACCCTCAATCGGGCTCCAGCAACGAAGCTCACCCCGAGATAGATAGCCACGAAGGTGAGGGAGCTGCCGAGGTCGGGCTGCAGGGCTACTAGCCCGGCAGGTAAGGCGGCCATCAGCCCGGGGATGATCACATCCCTGAACCTGAGCACTACCTTTTCCATCTCAGCATAGTAATAAGCCAGCAAAAGCAGGGTGGCGATCTTGGCCACCTCCGAAGGCTGCAGCGAGAAGCCACCCCACCTGATCCATCTCCGCACACCAGATACCTCAGAGCCAAACAAAAGGGGGTAGAGTAACATAAGAAGCGATATACCGTAAATATATTTGGAAATCTGAGCCAAGAAGTGGTAGTCGAAAAAAAGGATGATAAGCAGAAGACCAAGCCCTATACTCACCCACAGGAGCTGGGTGAGATAAAGGTATGGCTGGGCGGTTTTATGGGTGGCGCTGAAGACGAGCACCACCCCTACGGCAGCGGTTATTATTACCAGAGCCAGAAGGCCCCAGTCAAAGTTGGCTAATAATCTTCGCTCCCACATCGACTTATTCCTGCGAGCTTATGCTCTTGCTCTCCTGGGAAGCCGTGGAGAGGGTAGGTCTCCCCGCAGTCTTTGCTTCCTCTTTTCCTGCAAAGTAGGCTTTAAATATCTTCCCGGCAATGGGGGCGGCAGCTACCCCTCCTGCACCTCCATTTTCCACTAACACCACCACTACCACCTCAGGGTGGTCAAAGGGGGCAAATCCCACAAACCAGGCATGAGACCGCAGGTCAGGTGGTAGCATCTTATCGCTCACTCCGCCCTTGCTTGATACGAGCTGAGCAGTTCCTGTTTTGCCAGCCATATCTATCCCCTCAACCCAGGCTCGCCATCCTGTGCCGTTGTCGTTGACCACTCCCCACATGCCTTTTCTCACCTGTTTCAGGGTGTTGGGCTTAAGCGACAGTCGGCGGCTGACTTTCGGATGGTTGCGGACCAGAATCCGTCCCCAGCTGTCGGAGACCTTCTCCAGCAGATAAGGTTGGTATATTGTCCCTCCGTTGGCGATAGCGGAGATAAACACCGCCATCTGCAGGGGGGTTACCTGAACTGCGCCTTGTCCGATAGCAACAGAGATGGTCTCCCCAGGGTTCCATTTCTCTCCCCACTGAGCCTCCTTCCATTGAGGGGTGGGAATAAGCCCCTCTTTCTCGTAGGGGAGGTCAACACCTGTTTTCACCCCTAATCCCAGCTTATGAGCGTAGTCGGCGATGCGGTTTGCTCCCAGGCGTTGCCCCAACTGGTAGAAGTAGACATTGCAGGAGTGGACTATCCCTTTATATAAGTCCACCAGCCCGTGCCCTCCAAGAGCATGACAACTGAATCTATGCCTGTAAAGGTAGATGGCGCCATAGCAGTAAAGCTTGGCAGAGGGATTTATAACCTCCTCCTCCAGAGCCGCTATGGCAATCAGGAGCTTGAAGGCGGAGCCAGGGGGGTAGAGGTTCTGAATGCATCTGTTTTGCAGTGAGTAGAATGGGTTTCCCAGCCATTCGCTCCAGCCGGCGCTGGAAAGGCGTCGGGAAAAAAGGTTGGGGTCAAAGGAGGGGCTGTTTACCATGGCGATAATTGCCCCGCTCTGTGGGGAGAGAACTACCGCAGCACCTCTGAGCCCGCTGAAGAGAGACTCTATATATCGCTGCAAGTGGGAGTCAAGAGTCAGGGTGATGGTTTTGCCTGGTTGGGGCTCCTGTCGCTGAAGCACGCGCACCTGGCTTCCTTTGCTGTTGACCATTTGTTTTATCCAGCCATCAGTTCCGGCTAAATAGTGATTGTAAGTCTTTTCAATACCGAGCTGCCCGACCAGGTCGCCGGCTTTGAAACGGCGGTAGGCAGGGTTTTTGATTTCATTGGGGCTAAGCTCTCCGATATAGCCGATCGTCGGGGCGGCAAGCTGATGATAAGGATATAAACGTTTAGGCTCCACTTCTACTGAAAGATTAGGATAGACCACCTTTCGTGACTCTACCAGGGCTACCTCCTCCAAGCTGGCGTCCCCTCGAATGACCAGGGGCCGATTGAGAGGAACGGAGCGGTCAGATTGCAAGACGGCGGTCGCCTCTTCCGGACGCAAGGGGAAAAAGCTCCTTATGTTGGAGAGGGCTTCTCTGGCAGAGTTAAATTCGGACCGGTAGATAGCAATGTTATAGGAGGGTCGATTGCCTGCCAGCAGCTCGCCCCGATAGTCGAGGATAGCCCCTCGAGGTGCTCTCAGGGAGACTATTCTGAGATGATTGATCTCTGAAAGCTGGCTATAGTAATCGTGGTGAATCACCTGGAGATACCAGAAAGCGCTGAGGAAGAAAAGGAATAGCAGTATGGTCAGATATTGCAGAACTTTCAGGCGGGAATAGAAATGGTTTATCTCTGGCTGCAATCTCACTATGTCAACCTCCGCTGCTTTACAAGGTTGTAAAGTTTTGCCGATTGAAAGATAACAGCTCCCACCCCGATGTTGCCCAGGGACTGAAGGCTCAGAGTCTCCCAGAAACCTTTCAGAGGTGAGTGAAAAAAGAGATAATTTATCCCGATAATAACCGCTCCGTTGAGCAAGGTAGCCAGCCCAAGAAGGAGCGCTTGAGCAACCAGGTTTTCTACCACCAGAATAGTGCTGAGCATACCGACCATAAAACCGACAAGGGTTTTGGTAAACCCATGGATTCCAACTATCCCGCCGGAGAAGCTGTCCTGCACCAGTCCGGAAATCGCCCCTACCAGGATGCCGGTCAGGAGCCCCTCCTTGGCGGCAAAATATACCACTACCAGCAGGAAGGCATCCAGATAAACGATGCTGGAAGAGAAGACTCGGACACCAATGGTCTGAGCGATCAAAGCTAAAATGATGGAGATGCTAATCCTCAGGTAGATGTTCATTGTTTTGTCTTAAAGGGAATGGTCTCGCGCGCTTTGAGGATAATCAAAACCTCTTCTATTTTACTAAGGTCAATTAGAGGGATTACCTTGATTTCCTGGAATAGCGTGGTGCTTTTCTTCGCCATGGCTACCCTTCCGATGGGAATTCCCTCGGGATAGATTCCCTCCCTTCCCGATGTGATTATCAGGTCTCCAGGAGCCACATCATCTAAGTTGGTGATATATTTCATAGTGCAGTTATTAGACCCCTCGCCGACCACTACTCCCTGTGCCCGACTCCGCTGCGCTATAGCAGCTACTCCGCTGTTGATATCGGTGATAAGCTGCACCTGGGAAGCCCACAGTGAGGTGCGAATTACTCTGCCCACCAGCCCTCCCGGTGCGGTCACCGGCATATCGGGTTGCAGGGAGTGGCTGGTTCCTTTATTAATGATAATGGACTTAAAATAGCCGGAGGAATCGTTTCCGATAACCTCTGCTGGAAGGGATGGGTAAAGGGTTGCCTCCCGCAGACCAAGCAGAGCTTTTAGCCTCTTATTGCTAAAGCGGAGTTCTTCGATATTAATGTATTCTGCTTCCAGCTGACGGACTCTTTCCTCCAGCCTCGATTTCTCTTTATAGACTTCCCTTAAGTCGATATAGGCTTTCCACCAATCCTTGATCTGGCTGGTCACAGAATGAACCCCCTTGGAGATGGGGGAGAGAACGGAGAAGATAGCGTTCGCCAGATAGGATGAGCCGGTGGGAGATTGCACCTGCCCTGACATAATTATCACCATGGCCAGGAGGAGTGCGAAAAAAATAAGAATAGTTTTTTTCTCCACTTTGGATGCCAACACTCCGTCTGTTCAGGAGAGTCTATTCAATGGAGACCCTTTTGAGCAGGTCCAAATTTTCCAATAGCTTCCCTGTGCCCATGACTACTGCAGTCATAGGGTCTTCGGCTAAGGAAACAGGGATTCCAATTTCCTCTCTTAGCCTTTTATCGAGGTTATGCAATTGAGAGCAACCCCCTGTAAGGATAAGCCCTTTGTCCACCAGGTCAGCCGCCAGCTCCGGGGGAGTGCGCTCCAGGGCTATTTTCACAGCATCCACAATGGCTCTTACCGGCACATCCAGGGCCTCCCTCACTTCGGCGTCGGATAGAGTAATGGTTTTGGGCACCCCCTCTACCAAATCTCTTCCCTTGATCTCCATGGTGAGTTTCTTTTCCAGTGGGTAGCCGGAGCCGATTTCAATCTTTACCTGCTCAGCGGTGCGCTCGCCAATGAGGAGGTTGTATTTCCTTTTGATATATTGAATGATGGCTGTGTCCATTTCATTGCCTGCTATCCTTATGGATTGTCCGAAGACAATGCCTGCCAGCGAGATGACCGCCACCTCGGTTGTTCCTCCTCCGATGTCGACAATCATATTACCTGAAGGCTCAGTTATTGGCAATCCTGCTCCAATAGCGGCTGCCATGGGCTCTTCTACCAGATAGACTGCCGTTGCCTTGGCTCTGAGAGCAGACTCTTTGACCGCCCGCTTCTCCACCTGGGTTATCCCCGAGGGCACGCAGATTATAATGCGAGGTCGAACCAGAACTTTTCGGTTGCAGACTTTTTTAATGAAGCATTCAAGCATTTTTTCAGTAGCATCGAAGTCAGCAATCACACCATCGTTCAGGGGTTTTACGGCTAATATGTTCCCAGGGGCTCTGCCCAGCATATCTTTGGCTTGGTTGCCTACTGCTTCTACCTTATTGGACATCCGATTGAAAGCTACGATAGAGGGCTCGAACAGTGCTACTCCCATTCCACTGACATAGATGAGGGTGTAAGATGTCCCCAGGTCGATAGCTAAATCGTGAGAGAAAATCCTGAATATCGAACCGAGACCCATGGTGTCCCCTTTCTTCAAGCTTGCTTTTTAATCTTTTCTCTCAATGATTAGAAAAATTCCCCCTTCATAATAAAAAGGAGAAAAAAGGTAGTACTTTTTCCTCCCAGGTGGGGAGCAATGGAGTAGAGGTCTGCTTAGTAAACCTCTACATAGACCACCTTTTTTATAACCTCAATGTTACCACTGGGGTCTTGTGCGATGATGATTAGTTCGTTTCTCCCTTCTTTATATAAAGTTATGAAATCTTTGAAGCTCCCATCGTTCTCTACATCTATCCTCTGGTTGCTGACTGTCAGAAGCACCCCGGGTTCGGTTTTGCCCGAGATGAGGAAAATGTTTCCAAAAGCGATAGGTTCATCCACGTCTAAATGTGGCGGCGTAGTATCGCCGCTCTGGATTTTCCTTATCAAAGATTTCAGCCTGAATTTGTAATAATTGCTAAAGCTACTTTGCTCTCCATTTGGTCTCACTGCGGCTACCCGCCAGTAATAAGTTCCCTCAGCAAATCCATCCAGATTGATGGAGTTCCTTTTCATGTGAGCCCGAATGAGATAGGGATTGGCAAAGAGGGAGCTTTTGGAGATTTGCATGATATACTCCGCTGCCTCGGAGACCTCTTCCCAGGTGAAGGTTAGGTTTAGCTTTTCGGGGTCTTTGTCTATAAACTGCCGATCATAAACCGGGACGATAAGCTGAGGTGAGGGGAGAAGCTTCCCTCTGGAGGAGAATTGGTGCTTGTCGTCTATGGTGACTTTTTCCAGGGAGCCAACGGTGAGCTTATTCTTTCCGGTGGACACCTCAGCGGAGCCATTGTAGACCTCAAGAACTGTCTCTTTGAGTTGAGGTTCGAAGCTCATAGCTGCCCGCGAGGTCTCACCAAGGACTGCCCGAGTGGTGGAGGAGGTGATGGCGGAGGCTGAGGTGGGCACATTCTTTCGTGGGGAAGAGAGGTCGACCTTTCCTGAGTCCAGTTTGACAGATACTCTTCGTTCATTAGAGAAGGGGTCCTCAAAGCTCTCCTGAATGACTATAAGAGAATTAGCCTCAATAACGTAAGTTGTCCCATCAAAGAACATTATTTGGGCCGATGAGCTGACGCCTGTTTTTACCATATCCCCGGGCTTCAAAGTCATTCTTATCTTGCTTGGGAGCCACTCCACTTCCCCGCGGGGTCTCATTCTGACATCACCCTCTAAGGCAGTGAAGTAAGCTTGCCGCTCGCTTGACTCTTCGGCTTCTAACTCCTTTAAGGTTTGTGAAGAGAGGCTCTGAGATTCCTGGGCGAGGGCAATAGATTCTTCAAATTTTCGTTGGCGATGAGCATCTCGAGCTTGAGCTACCAGTACCATTGGTCCCTCGACCAAATCCTTCCTTTTCGGTTCCCATTTTCTTATTTTGTTTATCAGGCCTTCCGCTTTGGAAATCTCCTTTAGTGCCACCCTGGAAAGGTTCTCCTTAGCGTAGAAGTTTGTATAGATAAAATACCCAGCAACTACCAGGATAATACATATTACAATAGACCATATTATCAAGCTTTTATAGGTTACCGTGAACCAATCAATACCCAGACGAGCAGATTTATACTTCTTTTGCATAATTATTAAACTCCAGCATAATAATAACATAGGTAAGAAAATTAATCAAGATTATTTCTGGTCTAAGAAGATGGGAGATAGGAGAAATAAAAATTTCAGAAATCTATTGCCAATGGCCCCTTTTTGTTTTAAAATAAAATAGAATTTTATGTGTGCTTTGAATCTATGGAAGAGGTGATTAAATGCTTAAGGTGATAAGGGAGCATTCCCGCTCGTTTCTGATCAAGGGTATTTTGTGGATGGTGGTCATTTCTTTTATCCTGACCATCTTTTTGGTGTGGGGTAGAGGTAGCCAGGGTCTTTCAGGGAGCACCACCGCCGTGTCCACGGTAGACGGCGTGGACATAAGCGCCGAGAGCTTCCTTCGGCTTTATAAGCTCAACCTGGATCGGTTTCAGCAGTCTATCTCCGGAAATATCGACCAGCAGTGGCTCCAGCAGCTGGCTGCCAGCCAGGCCCTGAACGACCTGATAAACGAAGAGATGATGGTCCAGGAGGCGATAAGCCGCGGCATTGTGGTTTCACCTGAGGAGATAATAGACCACATTACCGAAAGATATGAGATCTTCCAACAGAACGGAAAGTTTATCGGACAGGAGAAATATCTTGAGATCCTCAGAGCCAATCGTATCTCCCCCAGCGAATTTGAGGAAGCTATCCGCAGAGACCTCTATCTCCAGAAGTTTAGCAGTCTGATAATTGACGGGATAATCCTCAGCGAGGCTGAGCTGAAAGAGGAATTTAAGAGGCAGAAGGAAAAGGTAAGCATAAGCTATCTCCTTTTCCAGCCGTCTACTTTCACTGACCTTATTGTGCCGACAGACCAGGAGTTAGCCGAATTTTATAAAGATAACAAAGAAAACTACCGAGAGCCTGAAAGGAGAAGGATTACTTATATTAATATAGAATCGAAGATGGGCGGGGAGATAGAGGTTTCCGAAAGGGAGGTCCAGCGCTATTATCAGAACCATCTGGAGGATTTCAAGGTACCTGTCCAACGAAGGTCAAGGCATATACTCTTCAGAATACCCCCCAACGCCACAGCTGAAGAGGAAGAAGCGATAAAAAAGAAAGCCGAAGAAGCTCTCAGCCGGGCAAGAGCGCGAGAGGATTTCGCTGAACTCGCCAAGCAGTATTCAGAGGATGAGACTACAGCACAAAATGGCGGTGATCTGGGATACTCCTCCAGGGGTAGAATGGTGCAGGAGCTGGATGATGTCCTCTTCTCCATGGAGATAAATGACATTAGCGATGTAATTAAAACCAGGTTCGGCTATCACATCGTCCAGCTTACCGATATCCAGCGGGCACATTACCAGCCTCTCTCCGATGCGGATATCAGGGATAGGGTTGAAAAGACCCTTCGTACAGAAAAATCTCATCAGGAAGCAAAGGAATTAGCGGAAAAAGTTTACAATGAAGCTTCCTCGGCGCATGACCTTAATGTTGCTGGTAAAAAATACGCCCTGGAGGTAAAGGATTCGGGCTTCTTTGCCAAAGAAGAAAGGATTGAGGGCCTGGGAACACCCACCCTTTTGCTCGATTCCGCTTTTTCTCTGAAGGTGGGGGAGATCAGCGAGCCTATCCTCATCGGCAGGAGCTATTGTGTCTTCCAGTTGATGGAAAATAAGGCTCCTTCGATCCCGCCCCTGGAGGAGGTGAAGCCTAAGGTTATCAACAGCTTCAAGGAGAAAGGGGGAAGGGAGCTGGCAAAGAGACAGGCGGAGGAAGTGCGTGAGCTGCTGCTGGGTGAGAATCCCGACCTGATGGCGGTGGCCTCCCAGCAGAAGATAGAGCCTCAATCTCCGAAGCCCTTTAAACGGGGTGAGCAGATAGAAGAGCTCGGGATGGCGCCCGAGGTGGAAAAGAGGGCTTTCGCCATGAAGGAGGGAGAGGTTAGTGAGGTGGTTACTGTTGACAAAGGGTTCGTGGTGTTTCAGGTAAATGCTAAAGAAGAACCTACCTCTGAGGAGTTTGCTCAAGAGAAGGAAATGCTTAAAGAGACGCTATTGCAGCAAAAGCAGCTTGGTCGGTATTCTGCTATCCTCACCAGATTGAGGGAGCGGAAGAGAATAATCTACAACCAAACTCTGATAGACCAGTTAATGAGCTAATCTTTTTCTGTTTTAATACCTTCCCATGGGGTAAAAGTGGGAAGTACAATCTTTATAAGGAGGGGATAGGAGATGAAGTTAAATAAAGTAGCCTGTGGTCTGGCAGCCGGGATAGTATGGGGTCTGACCGTCTTTATTGCCACCATCTGGGTAATAGTCAGCGGTGGGGGTGGGCAGCACCTGATGTTGCTTGACCGCTTCTATATAGGCTATTCGGTATCTTTTGGGGGCAGCTTCCTGGGTCTCATTTATGGGTTTATTGATGGCTTTGTAGTCGGCTGGATATTTGCCCTTCTCTATAATGTGTTTGCGGGGTCTAAAAAGGGTTAAGGACCTTTAAGACTCTGCCCACTCTTAATCAAGTTATACTTTGTTATCTCTAATTTTCAGAGATAGAGGGGTTTCTTTGTAACCCTTTTTTTAATATCCTTCTTATTTGCAGAAAAGGCTCATTAGACTTACAACAAAAATTGGCAAAATGTGTTTCGTTATACAATGGGTTATTTTCTGCTTCCTCCCCCATTATAAGCGGGGGCAGAAGCACTGCTAATGCTGACAGCAAGACCAGGCGCAGCTCTTCGGGTATTTAGTGAGTAGCCTGATAAGAGCTTAGAGACAGCGTTTTGTGCTTTGCCTGGGGCTTATGCTCTTGTTACCTACTCAGTGACGAATCCTCTCCTTCTGGCTTTAAGGGAGCGTGCTCAGGGTGGCAGTCCCATAATAGAGAGCATTAAACAGGAGCTTGAAAGTAGCGTAGGATTGGGCTCGATAGGGCATGCGGAAGCCGAAAAGAATGACCCGCCCCTTTCCCAAGGGGATGTCAACCAGGGCACTTTTATTGAATAAGTACTCAGCTCCCATAATCCAACCGCTTAACAGCGGATTAGTAGCAGGATAAGTAGCCACAGCAGTTCCCTCGCTGAGCTCAAATGCTAATCCCCGCCAGAACATCACATTGGCCTCCCGATCGTATCCGTAGGCAATAGGATGAAGTCTATCCAGCACCACTTTAACGATGGACCCCGGGACAGAGAATTTATCTCGCGGAATCCCTTCAAGGGAATCTTTAACCGGAAGCCAGAATTGCTCAATCGGAAGTCGAGAGGCAGAGCCAAAGGTGATGAGAGTTCCCCCTGAATAGACCCACTGTTTTAAGTTTTCCAGACCGGCTTTCCCTATCCCACCACAATATTCAGCGGGATATCTCCCCGGAGGTATCCCATCGATAATAGCCGAAGGGTGCTGGTCGGGTAATATAATCACATCAAACTTCTCGGTCAGCTTCCCTTCCCGCAGCTCCTTGTCGTAAAGGCTCTGGTAAGGGAATTCCCATTGCTCCAGAACCCATCTGGTCCACCCTTCATTCATAGAAGGCATCCAGCTCTTATAGAGGCCAATGCGGGGAGCTTTAAGAAGATAGCCCCTTGACGGGAGGGATTTATTTACGGCGAAGAAGTCCAGCGAAATCTTGCTCGCCAGGTCTCTTATCCTGTTTTCCAGGCCGTCCGCTTTGGGTATGACTACCGTCCCTGCGGGGAAAAATTGTCTGTCGAGGGTAACATCGTCTGCCGACCAGTATACCTGATAGCCCTCCTTGAGAAGACGGTTCATAGCTAAAATGCTGTTGTTTAATTTATGACTCAACAGATAAGCGTATTTAGCAATTCCTCCTATGACCTTACCCTGCGGGGGGAGAATTTCCTCCACCATATCCAGTTCAGCGGTAAAGGGGGATTCCACCGTTATGGTCTTTACTCCCATCAGGAGGGGGAGGGTGTGAGCGGTGGTGTCATAAGGGGGAAGCGGTGGACCTCCGGGGTATTGGTAGCGAACGGGGTAATGCTGCACTTCCAGAAGAGTCTTGGCATAGCTGCCGTAAGGCTGTGCCAGAGGAATGACGTAGGTGCCCGCCGGGTAAGGGACCCTATCGGCGGTAAAGGGCTGGGTGGCTCGGTATATTTCTACCATCCCCTTTCGCAGCACCTGAAGCATGGCTATGGCGGTGGGCAGGTCATCCTGCTCAAGGGGGATTAAGAAGGCGAAGGGTGGCTCCTTCCGCTCTATTGCTCGCTTCCCGATGGTGTAAAAGTTAGTCAACCAGCGGTCGCGGTAACGGGCAGCGTGGGTTAGGCAGGCAAAGGCGGCTGTCAGCTCGTAATCAACGATATCGCGCAGATGCCACTCCCCTCCTTTCCATGGGAGGGGAAAGTTCCAGCTCGATTTTTTGGCGCTGTATCCTCTTCCTTCTGCTAGCTCGTCCCAGCTTACTCTAATGGGGGAAGCGATACGGACGCTGGCTGCTTCGGAGAGGATCCTTATCCCCCCATGGTAATGCTGATAAGCCCTGGCAGGGGTCCAGGCGTCATACATGGAGGCCATAATCACACCACTTTTACCCTGAGCTATGAGCTCCGAAACCATGGCTGAGCCCATCCAGACGATCTCCGCTTGCAGGAGAGGGTCGACATTAGGTTCGATGGGGTCAATGAAGGGGGGAATGAAGAGGCGAGCCCCTCGGCTTCCCATCTGGTGCATATCATAGACAATCTGAGGATGCCAGACATTGTGAATCTTTGCTACTGTCAGTTTAGTCTCCTGCTGGGTTATCATGTACCAATCGCGGTTAGTATCATGACCTACATATTTATGGTAGAGATAGGGTGGGGAGGTTCCCTCATAGGGAGTTCCCAGGGTCTTACGATACCAATCGGTCACCATCACTATCCCATCAGGGTTGAGAGAGGGCACCAGCAGGAAGATCACATTGTCCAATATCTCCTTGACTTGTGGGCTCTCTTCACTGGCTAAACGATACGCCAGCTCCATTGACATCTGGGAACTGGCGATTTCAGTGGAGTGGATAGAGCAGGTGATAAGCACAATGGTCTTGCCCTCCGCTATCAGCTGGTCAGCTTCCTGGGGGGAGAGCCCCCGGGGGTCGGCTAATCGTTGCTGAATCTCGCGATAGTGCTCCAGATTCTTAAGATTATAAGGGGAGGATATGATGGCTAATATGAAGGGATTACCCATAGTGGTCTTCCCCAGTTCCTGGACCATAATCCTGTCAGAGGCAGCATCAAGGGAGCGAAAGTAGGAGACAATTTCCTCCCAGTTGGCCAGCTTGTAATCCTCTCCCACCCGAAATCCGAGAGCATCCTGGGGACTGAGCACTTCCTGTCTGGCACTGGCAGAGGTGGTTATAAAGAGGATAAGAGTAATAACCAGATATAATTTAAACCTCATAGCGTTAGCTCCTTTTTAGTAAAGATTTATTTAAACGCAACAGACTATAAGCTTTTTAGAAATCTTAGCATAACTTGAAATGCAATAAAAATCAAGTGAAAATATCTCTTGGACGGTGAGGATGTGCTAAAATCCCTTGACCTACTGAAAGTAAATAGAGTATTTTGAAAGGTTAGCTCATAATAGATTTTTTTGCTCCTTAGGGGCATACGAGGCAAAAAAGGTGAAAAGGGTATTTTTAGTTTCATTTATGGCCGTATTTGTGTCTATGATAGGTATTGGCCTGATAGTTCCCCTTCTTCCCATCTATGCCGAGTCCCTGGGGGCAAGGGGTGTCTGGTTGGGGGTTATCTTTTCCGGCTTTTCCATATCCCGCGCCTTTTTCATGCCGCTGATCGGAAGATTGTCAGACCGTAAAGGGAGGAAGATATTCATCGCCCTGGGGCTTTTCCTCTATGCGGCAATATCCCTCGGATTCATAGTCGCGCGAAATGTGGGGGAGCTGACTGCAGTGAGGCTGATACAGGGGTTCGCTGCCGCAATGACTGTGCCGGTAGCCATGGCGTATATCGGTGAGCTTTCCCCCAAAGAGCGCGAAGGTTATTATATGGGGAGTTTTAATATAGCTCTGTATGCAGGCTTCGGCTTTGGTCCGTTTATGGGGGGTATCCTGGAGCAGTATTTCAGTATCAACGCCAATTTCTACGCCATGGGTGGCCTGAGTCTGCTCTCTTTCCTGTTAGTGGTTTTCTTTCTTCCCGAACTCCATTTGTATAAAAAGAAGGAAAATGTTCCCCCGACCCGCTTTCGGGTGATTATGCAAAGCAACATTATGAAAGGACTGACCACATTCAGGATTGCCAATTCCTTCGGACGAGGTATCAATGCCTGCTTTATACCCATATTAGCTCATAATTATCTCCGATTGACCAGCACTCAAATCGGTCTTTTGGTATCCATCAATCTCCTGTTGACCTCATTTCTTCAGGGGAGCTTCGGATGGTTGGCGGATAGGGTAAGTCGGAAGAAGCTGGTTATTCTCGGTAGTCTGATCGCTTCTTTTGCCCTGTTTATGGTTCCCCTGGCGGGTAGCTTCTCGATTCTATTTGTTATCAACTCCATTATGGGGATAGCAGGAGCTATTGCCCTACCCTCAGCTACCGCCCTTACGGTAACCGAAGGGAGGAACTTCGGGATGGGCTCTACCATGGGGATTTTTAATATGGCCATGAGCATGGGTTTGGCGGGAGGACCTTTGGTGGGAGGAGTTATTTACGATTACCTCAACATCTCTGCTGTTTATTTCTTTGGCGGTTTTTTCGGGTTGATTGGCACCGCCTTTTTTATATGGTTTGTGAGGTCTATAACAAAAAAATAGCCATAAGACAACCTCCCGGGCTCAGCACATAGGTTCTTTTTAATCTTTCCTTCATTCGGCATTCTTAATAAAGGGTGGACAACTAAATTCTTGACAATAAATATCTGATAGTTTAATATTTAATTAAATTATAGTGTTGCTTGACATTTACCGATAAAGGGCTATGTTTTGTCCAAAGTGTGGCACCGAGAACCCGGATACAAGTTTTTACTGCGTAAAATGCGGAGCCGATCTGGCTCAGGTTTTAACCCCTCCTAAATACCGTCATAAACCCAATATCTTCGATACTCAGGCTTATTTCAAACCTGATATAGTAATCGGCGACCGGTATAAGATAATCAAAGAACTAGGGAGAGGGGGTAGGGGAGTTATCTATCAGGTACTGGACCTTGAACTGGGAATGATTATCGCCATAAAATTCTTACCACAGGAATTAGCAAATAACCCCCAGGCAGTTGAGGATTTGAAGAAAGAGGCCAAAGCATGTATGCTCCTTAGTCACCAGAATATCGTACGCCTTCACAACTTTGAGGATATGGAGGGCTATAAGTTTATCACTATGGAATACATCGAGGGGGAGAATCTTGAGCAGATGCTGAGGCGGAGGAAGAAGTTTACCATTGATGAGACCATCAAATATGCCAAGCAAGTCTGCATGGGGCTGGAATATGCCCACCAAAGTGGAGTAATTCACCGGGACATCAAGCCCTCCAACCTGATGAAGACAAAGGAAGGAATTATCAAAATAACAGATTTCGGTATAGCAGCTAATATATTCGATTCCTTGAAACAAATTACCAGCGAGTATATATTAGGCACCCCAATCTACATGTCGCCTGAGCAGCTTCTCGGCGAGCCTCTTGACCAGCGGAGTGATATCTACTCCCTGGCAGTGGTGCTCTATGAGTTTTTAAGCGGGAATCCTCCTTTCCGGGAGGGGGCTATAGAATATAGAATTATCAATGAATCCCCCAAGCCCATACCTGATATCCCATCCCATATTAACGACGCCATCATAATGAAAGGTCTGCAAAAGGATAGAAGCCATCGCTGGAAGAGCGCTTCTGAGTTCAGTCTTGCTCTGGAAGGAAAAATCCCCACTGTTAAAGAGCAAAGGGTGATAAAACAGCTTGCCATTTGGTGGGGCTTGCGCAGGTTGTTTTCCAGGTTAAAACCTCGTAAGAAGAAGATTCCCCAGCCAAAAGCAGTGGAGAGGAAAGATCGACAGATAAGGCGACGCCGTATTTTAAGCCTTTCTCGGCATCTCCTCCTTATTTTATGGGCAGTAGCAGTGGGGTTTATTCTCCTGCCCCGGTTTTCTGAGCTCGGAGGGTGGATGGAGCTTGTTCTTTTGCTCTCTTTTATTGTGCAGGGGGTAATTATCGGACTTATATCTGATTATTCTCTGGTAAGCCTGTTATCACTCTGGTTGATGGTTTCCAGCTCCTATCTTGTTGCTAAAGGAATGTCTCAGAGCTATATCTTTCAGCGGGGGTTATGGGATATCATCGGGATAGGTGCTTTAATGGGGATAATCTCCGCGGTGATCACCCAGTCTAAAAAAAGGGTGGAGGTAGCAGGGTATCTATCATTTTCCCTCAAATATAGAGATATTATTCTCATTATATGGTCGTTTATATTCGGATTTTATCTGCTCCCCATAGGAGAGCAGATAACTCCTGTGTATAGTCACGGAATAATATTTTTCGTCCTTGCCCTGGTGCTGGGGCTGATAAGCCGCCGGCTGGTATGGAGCTTCTTCTATCTGCCGATTAGTCTATTTTCCTGGGCAGTATCATGGGTGGGGATAAGTACTCTGATACCTCATATCTTAGACCTCGATTGGGAGCTGAGCTTCCACCATTATCTCATGCCTCTGGGATCGTTGTATAAGAAGATGATATGGTTGGCGGGATTGACCTTCTTTGTCGCTGCCAGTTATCGCCTCCTTTCACGGATGATAGGCTGGAAGTGGTTGGGATTAAAGAAGGGATTATTGAAGGGAGTAGCTGTAGTTATGGTGGTAGTAGCCGCCTTTTTGCTTTTCCAGTTTAAAATTCTAAGGGAGATTACCCTATCGGAGATGGTGCTTATTCCCACTGGACAGTTTACCATGGGGACATTGCCCGAGGAGGTAAAAAGGCTTGCTTCTGTTGGAAAGTGGAAGGAAGAGATGTTCTCTAATGAGCAGCCAGCAAGGGAGGTCTGGGTGGAAGCTTTCTACCTCGACCGCTATGAGGTAACCAATCGCCAATATAAGAAGTTTATCGATGCCACCGGGCATAGGCCACCAACTCACTGGGTGAATAATACCTATGAATTTGGCAAGGGGAACCATCCAGTGGTCGGCGTATCTTGTTACGATGCCAAAGCCTATGCCGAATGGGACGGCAAGAGGCTTCCCACGGAGGAAGAGTGGGAGAAGGCAGCCCGGGGAACCGCGGGTGCGGAGTATCCCTGGGGAGAAGAGCCTCCGATGATTAACATAGTGGGCGGGTTATCTCTTTATCGGTGCAATATACAAATGGCACAAACTTTCGACACCAAAGCAGCAGGAAACTACTTCTGGTGGCAAAGCCCCTTTGGGATAAACGATATGGCTGGCAATGTTACTGAATGGGTGGATACTCCCTATAAGCCTTATCCAAGAGCCAAATATCAGGACAAGGACTACGTCAAAGGCTACTACACTCTGCGGGGCGGCAGCTGGATTGGGGATTACTTCTATGCTCGGGTTGCCTCCCGCATGGGGCGCTCTCCTTCTGACAGCGATTTAGGGACAGGATTTCGCTGTGCCAAATCCCTTGAAAAGAGCAGATAGCGTCCTTCCTCTCCTTATCCCTTTTGATGTGCTTCTCTCCTTTGAAGTTGGCAAAACCTTATTTTATGCTATAATCTAAAAGATAAAGGAGAGGGAGGATTTTTACAATTGATGTTAGATGCAGATAAAAGAGAGCCATGTTTTTTGCTACGGGAGATCAGTGAGCTGGAGGGCTTTCGTCTCTGTGAGGATTTACAGCAGGAGGTCTGGGGATTTGAGGACCGCAGTGTTGTGCCCCTTCCAATGATGGTGCTGGCGCAGAGGTTCGGCGGTGTGGTAGTAGGAGCTTACAGCAAAGCTGGTGAGCTCATTGGATTTGTCTACGGGTTCCCTGCCCTGAAGGGTGAGAAATTAATCCACTATTCCCATATGCTGGCAGTTAATAAGAATTACCGCGGTCTGGGCATTGGGCGCCTGCTCAAGCTCGAGCAGAGGAGGATGGTGCTGGAAAAAGGGATGGACCTTATTGTGTGGGCTTTTGACCCTCTGGAGAGAACTAATGCCAGGCTCAATATCTCCTCGCTGGGGACTATCGTCAGGGAATATGAGGTTGATTTCTACGGCCCGGGAACTTCCATCCTGCATTCCGGGTTACCCACCGACCGGCTACTGGCAGAGTGGCACCTGACCACTCCCCGTGTGGAGGAGCATATCAATAAGAAAAAAGGAAGCAGGCATCTGGCAGAAAAGACAGCTGTCAAAGCCGTGGATTTGGCAAGAAATCGGCAGGGACTTCCTCAGCCTGTTGCTTCGCGCCTTGACCTCACTGCTGCGGGGCTTCTGGTGGCCATACCCGATGACATTCAGTCACTTAAAGCCAGAGACCTGGCATTAGCTCGCCAATGGCTTTTCGCTGTGCGGGAGGCTCTTACCAGATGCTTTAAAGCTGGCTACACCATAACCGGATTCTTAGACCCCCAGAACGAAAAAGGGACGAGCTATTACTACCTTGAAAGAGGATATAGCTTTTAAACTCCCTCTATGATGAGGAAGTTAAACAAGGGTAAACTGAGTGAGAATAGACAGGGTAGAGCTGATTCAGATTAAGCTCCCTCTGGTCCACTTCTTTGAGACCAGTTTTGGCAGAACCTACTCCAGGAGCATAGTTCTGGTAAAAGTCTATGGTGATGGGCTGGTCGGCTATGGGGAGTGTGTCGCCGGGAAAGCCCCCCTTTACAGCTACGAGACCACCGAGACCTGCTGGTATGTGTTGAAGGAGTTTCTGGTGCCCCTGGTGCTTAAGAAGGAGCTGGCGGGGGCTTCGGTGGTGTATGATATGCTGAGCTCAATTCGCGGGCATCGTATGGCCAAGGCGGGGTTGGAGAACGCCTGCTGGGACCTGGAGGCTAAGCTTCGCGGAATGCCGCTGTTCCGGTTATTAGGAGGCGAGCGGCTTACCATCAGCTCCGGCGTCAGCCTGGGGATTGAAGATTCCCCGGATGAGCTTCTGAGGAGGGTTGAGTACTATCTCTCCCGGGGTTATCATCGGATTAAGGTGAAGATAAAGCCCGGTTGGGATACCGATGTGCTGAGCGCTCTTCGCCAGCATTTCCCAAAAGCCCCCCTTATGGTCGATGCCAATGGGGCTTACACCCTAAAGGATATAGATACCCTGAAGCGGTTGGACGATTACCATTTGATGATGATTGAGCAGCCTCTCCACTACGAAGACCTGGCTGACCACGCCCGATTGCAATCGCAGTTGCGAACCCCGCTCTGTTTGGACGAAAGTATAACCTCCCCCAGGCAGGGGGAACGGGCAATAGAACTGGGGAGCTGCCGTATAATAAACATCAAGCAGGGCAGAGTAGGGGGGTTATCTCAGGCTAAGCTCCTGCATGATATCTGCCTCGCCAATAGAATACCTGTGTGGTGCGGCGGCATGCTGGAGTTGGGAATCGGGCGAGCCCATAACATTGCGCTCGCCACCCTGAAAAATTTTACTCTGCCAGGGGATATATCTGCCAGCGACCGTTATTATAAGGAAGACATCATAGACCCTCCAGTAACAGTGGACAGGAACGGGAACATCAGGGTGCCTGCGGAGCCGGGAATCGGGTTTCTTCCCAATCAGATGAGGATCGACCGCATCACTGCAAGACGGGAGGTTATTACGGAGTGAGAGAGCACCTCATTTTTTGACATCATGAAAACGACCGTTTATTTCACCTCTTCCCGTGCCTACGAGCACCAGAGTCTACTGAATAAGTGGGGACGGCTTATAGACAGGGTGGGGATAGAATTTATCTCTGAGGGGGAGCTGGTGGCCATCAAACTTCATTTCGGAGAAACTCTGGGAACCAGCTTTCTGCGACCCATCTATGCCCGCAAGATGGTGGAGAAGGTCCGCCAGCGGGGTGGGAAGCCCTTCCTCACCGACTCCAATACCCTCTATCGCGGAGCACGGCAGAACGCCGTGGACCATCTGCTACTGGCATTGAGGAACGGCTTTGGCTATGAGTCCACTGGTGCCCCCATCATTATAGCCGATGGGATTCAGTCTCACGACTTTGTGGAGGTGAAGGTTAACCTCAAACATTTCCAGGTCGTCCGCTACGGGAGCAATGTCCACTACGCCGACTCCCTGGTCTGCCTGAGCCATTTCAAAGGTCATATGCTCACTGGCTTTGGAGGCACCTTGAAGAATATAGGCATGGGGTTGGCTTCCCGCGCTACCAAACAGCAGATGCACGCCGAAGTGAGGCCTGAGTTCCGGGACGAAGCTCTGTGCACCGGCTGCGGCAAATGTGTGGAGGTCTGCCCCAGCGGGGCGGTCACCATGGAGGAGGAGAAGCCGATCTTTGACCATGGGTTGTGCGTAGGATGTGCCGATTGCATCGTCTTCTGCCCCCAGCGGGCGTTAAGAGTGCTGTGGACGGAGAAGCCCGAGCGAGTGGGGGAGAAGATTGCCGAGGCGGTGTGGGCAGTTCTGCAAGCGAAGAAAGGGAAATTCGCCTTCTTCAACTTCCTGCTTGACATCACCCCCGACTGCGATTGCGCTCCCTGGAGCGATAATCCGGTGGTGTCCAATATCGGTATTTTAGGCTCAAAAGACCCGGTAGCCATCGACCAGGCTTCGGCGGACCTGGTAAACCATCAAAGGGGGCTGACTAACTCCGCCCTCACCTCCGCTTTTAAGCCGGGAGGGGATAAATTTAGAGCTTTACACCCCAATGTGGACTGGACTGCCCAGCTGAAATATGCCGAGAAGATAGGACTGGGGAGCCGCCGTTACCAACTCTATGATATCGACCGCGGGGAAATTGTCTCACTTAGCGAAATCCCTTCCTGATAGAATAATTTACCTCATAGAATATGAAACAAAGGGGGGTTAACCCATGAACAGGCAGATATTCCGAGAGTATGACATCCGAGGAACGGTGGATGTCGACCTTAACGAGGAGATAGCCGAGCTTATCGGTCTCGGCGTAGGTACCTACCTCCAGCGAGATGGACTGAAGCGGATGGTGGTGGGCAGAGATAACCGCCTCTCTTCGGAATCGTACAGCCAGGCGGTAATCAGGGGGTTGCTCTCCACCGGGTGCGCGGTTACCGATTTAGGTGTTGTCCCCACCCCGGTCTTCTACTTCTCCATCTATCATCTGAAGAAGGAGGGGGGGATAATGGTCACCGGGAGCCATAATCCCCCGGAGTTCAATGGCTTTAAAATCGCCCAGGAGACCAGCACCCTCTATGGCGAAAGGATTCAGGATATTCGGCGGATAATCGAACAGGGGAAGTTCAGCACAGGAGCGGGAAAGGTTGACCACTATTATATCATTGATGACTACATCGCCTTGCTGAAATCGAAACTCAAGCTTGAGCGCCCCATAAAGGTGGTGGTCGATGCCGGCAACGGCACCGCGGGGCTGGTAGCTCCTCCCCTCCTGCGGGGGCTGGGGTGCGAGGTGAAGGAGCTTTTCTGCCAGCCCGATGGGAATTTCCCCAATCACTTCCCCGACCCCACCGTTCCCGAGAACCTCATCGACCTGATACATAGCGTCACCAGCCTCGGCTACGACCTGGGCTGCGGCTACGATGGAGATGCCGACCGACTGGGCGTGATAGATGAGAAAGGCAAGATAATCTGGGGAGACCAGCTCCTGGTGATATTCTCCCGCGACCTCCTCTCCCGCCAGCCGGGCGCCAAGATTCTGTTCGAGGTGAAGTGCTCCCAGACCCTGGTGGATGATATAAAGAAGCACGGGGGTCAGCCGGTGATGTGGAAGACCGGTCATTCTTTGATCAAGAAGAAGATGAGGGAGGATGGCATACCCCTGGCGGGGGAGATGAGCGGTCATCTCTTCTTCGCCGATGAGTACTACGGCTTCGACGATGCCATCTACGCCTCCTGTAGGTTGATTCAAATTCTCTCCCGCACCAAGCGAAGCCTGTCGGAGCTTCTGGCAGACCTCCCCCGCACCTACTCCACCCCCGAAATCCGCCGGGAGTGCCCCGAGGAGGTCAAATTCAAGCTGGTCGAGCGGATGAGGGAGTACTTCTCCCAGCGCTATCAGACCATCGATGTGGACGGGGTGCGGGTGGTCTTTGACGATGGGTGGGGTTTGGTACGCCCCTCCAACACCCAGCCGATTATTGTCATGCGGTTTGAAGCTACCACCCCCGAGGGTCTGAAACGCATTCAGCAGTTGATAGAGGGGAAATTAGCCGAGTTCTATTCCCAGATGAAGTAAGATCAAGAAGCATTTTTCCTGAATAGAATTTTAATGGTTGTAATATCTGAAAATAAATTTTAAAATTAAAGCAGTCAATTCCGGTCGAGATTTCAAACTTGATTTGGGGAAGGGGGTGATAGTGGTTCATATAATTAAGGGGGTTCTTTAACTGTAAACCGATTGAATAAAGGAGTGAGGGCAAATGAATTTAAGGTCTATTTTTCAAAGCTTATTTTTACCAATCTTGCTTGTCTCGGTTTTGCTTCTGGCGGTAGATGTGGAGATTGCTTATTGCCAGCGGGTGATTGAAACGGAGGACTATCGTCCGGCGGGGCTGACCAGAAATGGCACCTGGGCCCAGTGGATGGTGCTGGACAGGGAGTTGAACAAGCTCTTTGTAGCCCAATCCATCGGTGACTGCATCTCCATAATAGATGGTGATGATGGCTCCATAGTCAATTTTCCTTTACCTAAACAAGAGGGTTATGCCCATGACATAGCTATAAACGAAAGTACTCACCGGTTATATCTGATAAATGATACCTCTGTTATCGGTAACCGGTATGGGCATCAGCTGACAGTGATAGATGGGGATACCAACTCCATTGTTACCACCATCTACATTGGAGGCATTATGACTGGTGGTATGGGATTAAATTTCCCCCGCCGGCTGGCAGTGAACGAGGCTACCAACAAGATTTATGTCACCGATTATATGGAAGACAGGATTATGGTGGTGGATGGAGTGGATAACTCCACTCACGATATCGCGGTGGGACCATCGCCAACCCTGATTGCGGTCAATGAGAACACTAACAAAATCTATGTAGTTGATGAGACCAACGATACCCTTATGGTGGTGGATGGCACTACCGAGACCATCATCACCGAGTTCAACCTCCCCTTCCGAGGGGTCACCTATCAAGACCTGACGGTCAACGAGAGGAGCAACCTGATATATATGATGGAGCGGTCAAACCAAGCTCTGATTGTGGTAAACGGGGCTAACAACTCCATCTTGCGCACCCTAAATTTAACAGCACGGATAACCACAACAAGAGGGCAACTGGCGGTAAACAAGACCACCGGTAAGGTGTATGTTGGACTCCGGGATGGCTCGGTGGATGTCATTCGGGGCAGTAAGCTGAACAATATCCCCACCAGCTTAGGGCGACGTATCCGTGGTGTAACCGTAGATGAGAGCCGGAACTTGATATACCTGACTCAGTTCCGGGATGATGAATATGGAGGGGCAGTAACGGTCTTTGATGGGAGCACCGATACCGAGGTGAAAACCATAGACATCGGGGATTCTCCGAGGATGATAGAGGTCAACGAGGATACCAATCAGGTGTTTGCCCACAATGAGTGTGGATGTTCCGTCTCCATCATCCGCCGGAATTTTGGGGATATGGTAACCACCACCAAAATGGGTGTTGTGATAGAGGATATAGATGTCCATCCCAATCTGAGTCGGGCTTATCTTACAGGCTACGATACAGACAGCATCCTGGTGTATGACTACGCCACCGGCCAGAAGAAGACCCCGATAGAAGTGGGCAACTATCCCTGGGTGGTGAAGGTCAACGAGGGTAACAACAAGGTCTATGTCTGCTGTGAGGATTCCACCATCTGGATTATTGAAGAGACCGGTGGGAGCAGCCATAGCCGCCTTGATGAAGGCAGAAGGGTCAGCGTTATTTCTGACCCTCGGATTGTGCTGAACCCAGATTCGCC
>CABWKN010000122.1 GCA_902505605.1 Candidatus Guanabacterium sedimentis | reverse complement strand
GGCATAGACACAGCCGCGGCTGCTTTTGGCGTCGATATAAGGAGCGGTCTGGGGAGCTTCAGTATCGACCACCAGAGATACAACTTGCAGTTTGGCGGGGATGCCTTCTGGGAGATAAAAAACGGCAAGAAGACCCGCATGCTGAGCGAGGTCACCTATCAGGCGATAAATACCGAGCTGTGGAACTCGCTGGATGCGGTAGGATGCAAGGAGTCATGGGAGCCCCAGGGGATACCCGCCTGCGCCAAGGGGCAGCCCATCGTCAACGGCGACCAGAGCCACCCTGCTCCCTGGGTCAGATTTCACAATATAAAAGTTGGTGTAGCCAGGCTTTAAAAGAGGTTGGCACAATTTTACACCCCATCAGGGGAGACCAAATAGAAGACCGCTTTCTTTCCGGTAAAAAGGAGTGAGCAAGGAGAAAGCAGAGGCATGAAGGTACTGGTTACCGGAGGAGCGGGCTTTATCGGCTCGCATGTAGTTGACCGTCTGATAACAGAGGGGCATCAGGCGGTGGTGGTAGACGACCTCTCTCTGGGTCGGCGTCAGAATATCAATCCCCGGGCTAAGTTCTACCAGATGGACATCTGCCATGAGGGGCTGATAGAGCTTTTCCAGCAGGAGAGACCCGATGTGGTCAACCATAATGCGGCGCAGGTCAACCTGCGGCTTTCGGTGGAAAATCCCCTATCCGATGCCCGGGTGAACCTCCTCGGCTCGCTCAATCTGTTGGAGTGCTCCCGCAGGACCGGGGTAAAAAAGTTTATTTACATCTCCTCGGGAGGAGCTATCTACGGCGAGCCGAAAAAGCTCCCCGTCAGAGAGGAGGACCCCATTTTCCCTCTCTCCCCCTATGGTCTGCACAAGTATATGGTGGAGCTGTATCTCCCCCTCTACTACCAGAGCTATGGATTGCGGTACACCATCCTGCGGTATCCCAATGTGTACGGACCCCGGCAGGACCCCAGGGGGGAGGCGGGAGTGGTGGCTATTTTCTCTCAGCAGATGCTGAGGGGGGAGCGACCAACCATCTTCGGCGACGGGAGTAAGACGCGGGACTATGTCTTTGTCGTGGACATTGTGCACGCTAACATGCTGGTAATGGATGGGGGAGACCAGCAAGCCTTCAACTTAGGCTGGGGGCGGGAAGTCACCGACCAGGAGATATTCGACAGGGTGAGAGATGCTCTGTCCGCCGATATACAGCCTATATACGGGGAGAAACGTCCCGGCGAGATAGACCATATCGCCCTAAAGAGCAGCAAGATAAAAAGAAGCCTCGGCTGGACACCCCGCATTCCGCTGGAGGAAGGGATACCCATGGCGGTAGAGTACTACAAAAAGGAGGAAGCGGAGAGCAGTTAATCCCAGAAGCTGAGAAATCTTCAGAGTGGCGGTGTGGAAAGATTGTGTACGTGTATTAGGGCAGACTCTTGTTTTGTATTCTGTTCCGAACTTTACCGCAAGCTTTTCCAGAAGATTCCGAGCTAATATTTGTCTGGCATAAATTCCATATGATAAAAATATCTCGTAATTCAAATTGAAACAACCCATTCAGAACGAATTAAACAAAAAGGATAAAAGATGAACATACCGATATATCAGGTAGATGCATTCACGGATAAGCTTTTTGGCGGCAACCCGGCTGCAGTCTGTCCGCTGGAAGAGTGGCTGGATGCCGAACTCATGCAGCGCATTGCGGCTGAGAATAATCTTTCCGAGACCGGTTTCTTTGTGAAAAAAGAAAATGGCTTTGAGCTGAGATGGTTCACTCCCGCGGTTGAGGTGGAGTTATGCGGACATGGGACCCTGGCATCAGCTCATGTCATTTTCAATCACCTGGGTTACCGTGAAGAGCAGATAGTTTTTTCTACGCCGAGCGGAGAACTGAGGGTGACCAACAAGAAAGGCCTGCTCACCCTGGATTTTCCTTCAACTCCTCCCTCTCCCGCTGAGGTTAAGCCAGAGTTAATTCAGGGACTGGGAATGAGACCGATAGAGGTTCATAAATCCAGGGATTATCTGGCGCTGTACGAGAGGGAGGATGATATACTCTCGCTTGAGCCAAATTTTGAAGTCCTCCGGAAGCTGGATTGCCTGGGTGTGATTGTAACCGCTGAGGGGAAGAATTCTGATTTTGTGTCCAGATTTTTTGCCCCGGCAGTGGGCATCAATGAGGACCCGGTAACCGGCTCTGCCCATACGACATTGATTCCGTTCTGGGCAGCAAGGTTAAATAAAAAGGTTTTGCACGCCTACCAGCTATCGAAAAGAAAAGGAGAGCTTTTCTGTGAAGATGTAGGAAAAAGAGTCAAAATCGGTGGACATGCGGTTACTTTTTTTAAGGGCGAAATAACTCTTTAGAAGAGATTCATATGCCATAAATCATCGGGTGTGATTTAGAGTTCCGGAGATGAACGGCGATACGGATGTTTTAGTAGTCGGCGGCGGGGTTATCGGCCTCTGTTCGGCATATTATTTAGCCGAGCAAGGACTGCGGGTTTCCATAGTGGAGCAGGGGGAAATCGGCTCCGGATGTTCCGGCGCCAACGCGGGTCTTATCGTTCCCAGTTACAGCATCCCACTGGCTGCCCCGGGGGCGTTGGGTCAGGGGCTCAAATGGATGTTACAGCCCGATAGTCCTTTTTATATCAAGCCGCGGTTTGACCCGGCGCTGTGTTCCTGGCTGTGGAAGTTTCGCAGGGCATGCAAGCCGCAAAGCATGCTCCAGGGGATTCGTGTGCTGCGCCATTTGAACTACGCCAGCTCGGAGTTGTGTGAGCATTTGATTGTCGGCGAATCCCTCACCTGCAATTACCGGCGAGACGGCTGGCTGATGACCTACACGACCGAACGAGGCTTCCAGAAAGCGGTGGAGGAAGCCCGTCTCCTGCAGTCTTATGATGTGGGGCTGAAAATCCTCAAGCCTGATGAGGCACGGGAGATGGTGCCCACGCTGCGCCCAGAAATCTGCGGAGGTATCTTTTCCCAGGATGATACCCACTTGAACCCGGAGAAGTTTGTGCAGGCGTTAGCCAGGCGCCTGAACGAGAAGGGGGTGGCTATTCATCCTCACACAGGGGCACTGGGGTTCACCTCATCTGGCGGCTCCATTACCACCGTGCGAACGACTGGCGGCGACTTTCGTGCGAGACATGTGGTATTGGCAGCGGGTGCCTGGTCGGCGGGGCTGGTCAGGCATCTGGGTCTCACACTGCCGGTACAGTCCGCCAAAGGTTACAGCATCTCCATTAAAAAACCCGAGCCCTGCCCACAAATACCGCTCTACCTCAGTGAGGTAAAAGTGGCGGTCACTCCTCTGGAGGGTGTCCTGCGATTTGCCGGGAAGCTGGAATTGGTGGGGATGAATTTGGATATAAATCTTAGACGGGTGGATGCCATTATGAGTGCCTCGAAAGATTATTTACACAACATTGAATACCCGGATACGATGGAAATCTGGCGCGGTCTGCGACCCTGCACCCCCGACGGATTGCCGATAATCGACCGCTTACCCGGCTACGACAATCTGATTATCGCCACCGGTCACTGCATGCTGGGTGTGACGCTGGCTCCCATCACCGGCAAGCTGGTCTCCCAACTGGTCTGTGGGCAAGCTCCAGATATGGACCTGGCGCCGTTTCGCATGGCAAGATTTAAATAGAGATGTTATCGGTGCAGCCCAAAAATAGCATTCAGGGTGAGCTTTTAAAAGCCTATTTCTTTTCCGACCCAAAGCTGTCCACCAGTCGGAGTTTTTCAGGATTGCTCACATCTATTGACCTCACACCGGAAAAGGTATTAGTTACGAAGGCATAATTGCCCGCTAAGCAACCCCCCTCTACCCAGTCTTAAAAGGTGCATTTTCCCTTCACAGCAAGAGAATCAGGGCGATGCGCATCAATGATAAACAGCCCGTTTTCCTCTCATTAAAAACTTGTGTAAGGCAAAGGCAAATAAGGAGAAATGCTAATATTCTCAAGAATGTAAAAATATTTGTTAGCTCTCGCAGTGAAAGGAAAAAAGGCAGGCTCGGATATTTTCTCACAATCTCAAGAAATGTTCTCAAGTGAAGGTGGGATTATTATGACTGGCAGAGGATGATGAGCTGAATTTTACATCTCAGCATCATCCACAACTTGACACACTAATTCTGCGTACCTACCTGCATCACCTTGCTTAAATGTGCGCGGTGATACACTGTTCCCCGTAAGGGTCTATATCAGCCTCTGCTCACTTCTCGTCACGCAATTAACACTACCCGCAGGCCTGGTCAATCAGTTGGTCCAGTATATCCTCACATGCTAAGCCAAAGGTAAAGGCGCAGATTAAAGCTGCAATCACCACCAATATCGCAAATATGCTGGTGAAAATGAGGAGCAGTATGCACCACCCATCGGGGTTAGGATTACCCATTTTCTTTCCAATCAATTCGTCCAGATGCCGCTGCATAGCATTGTGGATTTCCTTTAACGATTTAAGTCCCTCAAGTTTCTCCAGCGTACTGTCAAGCTGCTTGACTGCCTTCCTCGCATCTTCGGGTGGAACCTCTGAATTGAGCATGCGCAGAATGGTGGTCTGTCGCGCATAAGCGGTAAACTCTTTGAAGCCGCCGCGGCTGAGAAATTCTGCAAAGTGTTTCTCCTGCTTTTCATCAATGCTCTCAACGAGCTTTGCCAGCCAATGCTTGCTATATCGTAGTTGGGAGTTCCGTTTCCGATAGTGCATTTCGCTTTTAAACTGGAATTCCTTTGCAGCCCCTCTTCCCAGCAAGATGGTAGTGCGTTTTGCGGTATTTAATGCTCGTGAATAGCCAACCTGCTCCTTCACCGCGCTGGTTATACTGGTGACCAATTCTCGCGCGTTGGCCTGGTCAACCCGTTTCCAGAAATGCTCTTTAGCAATACATGGACTATTGTCCATCATAAACCTCCTTTGTTATAGGTGACTTCTTATCAATTTAAGATGAAACAATATTGAGCTTATGAGAGATATATGATTATCTATTTCGCCTCCCTTTCTTAATAGAATTGTAAAGCATATCAAATTGAAAGGTCAAGACTTATATGCATGTGATAGCAATAAAGTTCCCTCAGCATCGAACAACGCACTTAGCCGAGAATTAAACGGAGGTAATCTGCTGTTTAAAAGGCTTCGCTTAGTGCTGATTAGCTCCGCGGTGAGCGTCGATACTGATTGGCTTCCCCCTCATTTACGGGAAGAAACCTCCCCGGCGCGTGAGACCACATCGCCCTTGCCAGAGGCACAAGAAAGCCGAGCTTATACTGGGAGCCCCTCATTTCATTGGAAGAGGGAACACTAATGGCGGGAGATTATTACTAAAAAGGGAAGCTGAGAGAGGTTAACCTCAAGTGTATCACTTTAGGTAACCCAGAGACTTCAGCATTCTCAGGGTCTTGGGATCAATCCCCTTTTTCAGCCCGTAGATTTCTAAATCCATCATACCCTTAAATTTATTGTTCAGCTCATCATAAAGGAGCTGAGCCTTCGTGGGGAGATTATCCCGGGAGAATATATTGCGCAGCTCATTTTCATCTTCTGCGAGATCGTAAAGCTCCCAGAGGTTGGAGCGGGGGGTATAGATGAGCTTCCATCGAGATGACCTCACCGAGAACTTGGTATCCGGGGCTTCGGGGGTGAAGGTTTCGGAGAAACAGGGTGTCTCCTTTTGAAACACTGCTGTCCAGCTCATTCTGGAGAGGAGGCTTTGTCCCTGCATCCACTCCGGCTGGGGGAGCTTTAACAAATCGAGGATGGTAGGTGAGATATCCATCAGCCCTACCAGCTCGCTAATCCTCCTGTTCTTCCCCTTTATGGTGGGGGCTTTGATAATAAGGGGAACCTTGAGCAAGGAGTCGTAAAGCTGGTCTATATGCCCGATGAGGTTGTGGTCACCCAGCCCCTCGCCGTGGTCAGAGGTGAGGAGGAGTATGAGATTCCTGTCCAACTTCCGCTTTTTCAAATAGCTAAACAATCTTCCCAGGCTTTTGTCCGCATACTCCACCTCCATGGCATACAAGCGGGCGATGGACTCTGTTGTCCATTTTATCATGCCGGAAAAGCAGAGGGTGGACTCCACTTCCCGGGGATGCTTGTTGATAATCTCCAAATAAGCAGGGCTTCTCAGTTCCAGTCTCCCCGGGAGCCTGGAGGAGGGAACGATGGTTTCGGTATATCTCAGCTCAATCCCCTCATCCGGCTCGATATGGATTGATTCCAACAGAGCGGGAAAAACCCGCTCAGTCAGTAGCTCTCCCCATCTCCCTTCAGCCGGGAGGATATCGAACTTGACCATGTTTCTGCCGGGCCTGAGATGGAGATTTATGCGATAGATCTCCTGGGTATTCAACACAATTTCCTGCAGGAGGTTGCCATTGAGGTATACCTGAAAATCGTTATCTATCTGGGGAGGACCATAGGGCTGGTGGGGGTCGGAGTAATGGAGCCAGAGGAAAAACCTCTCTCCCCTGTGCTCCTCTAACCATCTCAGGGCAGATTCGGTAATCTCATCCGCCCTTCGATACCACAACCCCTTCTCCTTATTAAATGTGTCATCGTAATATTCAAAACCTATATTGTTTCTAAGACTTCTATGCAATACACCCAAAGATACAATGCCGGCTGTCTGATATCCCTCCCTGCGCAGAAGCTCTGCCAGAGGGGGATAGCCAAGTCTGATACGGTCTCCGTTGTTATAGACCTCGTATTCATGGGGCATCATGGAATAGAACATAGAGAAGTGCGATGGAAGGGTGATGGGGATATGGCTGATGCAGTTCTCAAAAAGAATCCCCTCCCGGGCTAACTGGTCTATGTTGGGGGTGTTGACCTTTTCATTCCCGTAACAGGAGAGGTAATCAGCTCTCAGGGTATCGATAACTATTAGTATTATATTGGGGCGGGGAACTTTCGTAATATGTCTCACAGAGAAAAAGCCTCCCACCCCCAGGGCTATTACGAGCACAAAGAGAAGGACTCTCTTTTTGGTAAAAGCCATCGGACTATTGCTCCCTTTGCTTTTTTCCGATATCCTTACTTTTTCGGCACCCGAGAGTCAATAATAAATGCAGGCTCTAAGCGTCTCTCTGCCCATAGAAAATCTCTATCAGCGCGCAACCACCTGTAATGACGCTGTTTTTATGCTCTCGTTTGGTGGGGAAGTCCTGTCCACCGCGGTCAGGGAGTAATAGTATACTACTCCCGGCATAACCGTAGTATCCCGATAGAATGTATCCTGCACTACGGCAGGATTAATTTTTTCCCATTCGGTAACCGGGCTTTGTCGGCGATAGATGTTATACCCCAGCAAGTCAGTCTCCTTATTGGGAGCCCAGGAGAGCAGCACCACCTCACCTCCGGTAACAAAGGATACCTCTATTGGGGGAGCCGGGGGGAATACATCCACCGGAGCCACCAGCAGCTCTTCCGAGTTGTCGCTCTCGCAGAGCGCCGGGCCTATTAGGCTCACTGCCCGCACCACATAATAATAGCGCTCACCAAAGGTGAAATTCTTCTCCACGTAGGCTGACTCCTCAAGCTGGCTGAAATCGCTATTCCGCAGCAGGTTCTCCCCCTCCCCACCTTCAGGGGAGATAATCCCCGCCTTCCAGCCTACAAGCTGAATGGTGACTGGTGAGGTCGAGGATTCGACCTCTATGGAAGCTGTGATACGCTCCGCCTCCTCGCTCACCACCATCTGGTGGCAGACCTCCTCCCACTCCGTAGAGATGGTGATTTCCTTTTTCCACCCTTCCTCCCAGACAGAGCTTTCATCGTCCAGTATCATCCTCCCCTTGGCGTTCCCCTTGAGAGTTCTGATTTTGCCTCCCATCATCAGGCTCCTCCATCGCAGCGCTTCCGCAGACTCAGGGAGAGTGAGGCTCTGCTCCAGGGCAAAAGCTGCCCCGGAACTACCTATGGTTATTTCCAGAGCCATCTCCCCGGCGTCGACCTCCTTTCTCTGACAGGAGAGGGCATTATTAATTTCCCAATTGAGAAAATTCACCGGGAGAACCATACTGTTCCGAGGAGCTAAATACATACCTCCTTCTCCCCGGCGATATATGTTGTAGCCCATAAGAAGCGGGGGTGAGGTACCGTCGCTGTTCTTCTCCGGGTGAGCCCAGCGGAATTCAATGCGGTCCTCCTTAATGGCGGCTGAAAAAATACCCGGAGCCTCAACCACCCCTCTGGGAAGAGCGGAAACGATATTGGAAAAAGCCGAGGTTTTCCCCCTGCTGTCCACCGTCCGAACGGCGTAATAAAGCAGAGGATAATAGGGAGCGTCTGGGCTCGGCAGAGCGACAGCCTCTGAATAGATGTATCTCCCCTGAAATGAGTATTCCTCCCGGTTGGTACTATTAATGGAGAAGATTTTCTTCCCCTCCTTCCCAAAAGAGTCCGGAGTCATGGTGGAGGGTGAAGCTAAGTCTCTGGTATAGGTACTCAGGCGGTAAACCTGAACCTCTCTCGGTTCGCCCATGGGGGAGCCATCGGTATTCACGGTGGGAACCGACCAGCTCAGCAGCATCTTTGAGCCGACCTGAGCTGCTCGCAGGTCGGTGGTGGATTGGGGCTTAATCCTGAGAGGTGGGAGGGGCGGACCCACCTTGCCGCACTGAAAAAGGAAAAACAGAGTGAGGCAGACGGGCAATAACGGGGCTTTTAACTTCATCTATATAAATGAATGACAACACTCACGGAGAGACCCACCGATTAAAGAATGTAGCGGCTGAGGTCTTCGTCCTCAACCAGGTCTTTCAGCATTTTTCGCACATAGTGAGCATCGATAACCTGAACCTTCTTTTTCAGGTCGGGTCCCTCGAATGAGATTTTATCGAGGAGCTTCTCCACAATGGTATACAGCCGCCGGGCTCCTATATCCTGCGTTCGCTGATTGACCAGGGCAGCCATCTCTGCTATCTCCTCTATGGCATCCTTGGTAAACTTGAGCTGTACCCCCTCGGTATCCATCAGAGCTATGTACTGCTTGATAAGGGAATTTTTCGGCTCGGTCAGGATGCGGATAAAATCATCCTTCCCCAGGCTGTCCAGCTCCACCCGGATGGGGAATCGCCCCTGAAGCTCGGGAATGAGGTCGGAGGGTTTGCTCACATGGAATGCACCAGCGGCTAAAAAGAGGATGTGGTCGGTCCTCACCATGCCGTATCTGGTGTTCACCGTGGTTCCCTCCACTATGGGAAGGATGTCCCGCTGGACACCCTCGCGGCTGACATCGGGACCGACCGTGCTTCCCCGTCCGGCTATCTTATCTATCTCATCCAGGAAGATAATCCCCGACTCCTCCACCCTCTTCACTGCCAGGCGGGCAACCTCCTCCATGTCCACCAGCTTCTGCTCCTCCTCGTTTACCAGATACCTCCTCGCATCAGCTACGGTCACCTTCCTCTTCTTGGAGCGCCCGCCGAAGAACCCCGGAAGGAGCTCCTTAATATTGATGTCCATCTCCTCAATGCCGGAGCTGGTGATTATCTCAAATGAGGGGAATTTCCGCTCGGTTATCTCCATCTCTACCTTGCGGTCTTCGAGCAAGCCCTCCCTGAGCTGCTGCCGCAGCTTCTCGCGGGTCTGCATCTCAGTGTCTGAGGCAGTAGCCTTTGCTGTGGTTCTATGGGAAGGCAGCAGAAGGTTGAGAAGCCTCTCTTCGGCATTCTTTTCAGCTTTGTCGCGCACCTCCTCTTGCTTCTCCATGCGCACCATATTTACCGACAGCTCGGCGAGGTCGCGGACCATAGACTCCACATCCCGCCCCACATAGCCCACTTCGGTGAACTTGGAAGCCTCGACCTTGAGGAAGGGCGATTTGGTGAGCTTTGCCAGCCGGCGGGCGATCTCGGTCTTGCCGATGCCGGTGGGACCCATCATAATGATATTCTTGGGGGCTACCTCTTCGGCAAGCTCCGGCGAGAGCTTCTGCCGACGGAGCCGGTTTCGCAGGGCAATAGCCACCGCCCTTTTCGCCTTATGCTGTCCCACTACATACTTGTCCAGTTCCTCGACAATCTGGCGAGGAGTAAGCTCATCCTCTTCCATAGAGGGTCGTTCCTCCTTCCTAACCTTTCCGGGGAGATAGATTACCATGGTAGTGCTCGCCGTTGATTAAAGCTCTTCCAGGATAATGGTATCGTTGGTATAAATACACACCTGAGAGGCAATCTTGATGGCTTCTATGGCGATTTCCCTGGCGCTGAGCTCTGAGTGCTTGATAAGCGCTTTGGCAGCACTCAGCGCGTAAGGACCTCCCGAGCCGATGGCTAATATCCCATCGTCGGGCTCAATCAGGTCGCCGGTGCCGGAGATAAGAAAGGAGTGCTCCTTATCAGCCACAACCATCAACGCCTCCAGGCGACGCAATATCTTATCCGTCCTCCAGTCCTTGGCCAGTTCCACGGCCGCCCGCTGGAGGTTTCCCCGATACTCTTCGAGCTTCTCCTCAAAACGACCAAGCAGTGCCAGGGCATCCGCCGATGCACCGGAGAAGCCAGCCAGAATCTGGTTATTATATATCCGCCGGATCTTCCGTGCGGTGTGTTTCATTATGGCATTAGACAAGGTCACTTGCCCATCCCCGGCCATGGCAACCTTGCCCTTATGGCGAACAGCAATAATAGTAGTTGCGGTAAACATTTAATTAAAATATAACAGCAAACAAGGGAATTGTCAAGCACCTCGCCCCTGCCCCGGGAATCAAGCTCGGGGATGCGATTTGCGGTAGACCTCCTTCAAACGCTCGGTGGTAAGGTGGGTGTACTTCTGGGTGGTGGACAGACTGCTGTGACCCAACAGCTCCTGTATGGAGCGCAAATCCGCCCCGGCATTAAGCAGATGCGTAGCAAAGGAATGGCGCAAAGAGTGAGGGGATATATGAAGTTGCAGGGAGGCTTGCGTTATGTATTTGTCTACTATCCTTCGGACACCGCGGGGATAAATCCTTAAGCCGCGAGTGCTCAAAAACAGAGGTCCCTCTCTGGCAATGGTAGCTCTCACCGCCAGGTAGTCTTCCAGCGCCCTGGCAGCCTTGCTTCCAAAGGGGAGGAGCCTCTCCTTCCTCCCTTTTCCCTTCACTCTCAGTGTGCGAGTGCGAAGGTCGACATCCTGGACATCGAGGGAACCCAGCTCGCTTACCCTCATCCCGGTAGCATAGATGAGCTCCAGAATCGCCTTATCCCTCCGTCCCAGAACAGTATCGGGAAAGGGGGCATCCAGCAGCCTGAATGTCTGCTCTTCGGTGAGAAAAGAAGGAAGTTTTTTAGGAAGCCTGGGAGTGGCTACCAGCGAGGCTGGGTTCTCCTCCCACACCCCTTGCCGGCACAGAAAGTTGAAGAAAGAACGCAGGCTGGAGAGCTTGCGAGCCACGGTTACTTTCTGATTCCCCTTCCGGTAAAGTGAATCCATAAACGCCCTGATGAGGAGATGGTCGACCTTGAGGGGAAGAAGCCCTTCCTCTCGCCGGGAGAGTTCCTCGCTTCTGAGGAAGCGGATAAACTCCTCCACATCCCGCCCATAGCATCTGAGGGTATGCGGGGAGGCGTTCTTCTCGTAAATGAGATGCTTTAGCCAATCCTTATGGTATTTTTCCATTTTCGGCTAATCACCCTCCTGCGGTTTTGTGGAGAACTGGCAGTCCTCGTTGGGGCAGTAGAGCTTTATGCCCTTACCTTTCTGCGTCTTTTCTATCATATAGGGCGAGCCGCAGCGGGGGCACTGGCGAGGGACCGGCTTGTGCCACAGGGCAAAGGTGCAGTTGGGGTAGCTGCTGCAGCCGTAAAATACCTTCCCTTTCCGTGAGCGGCGCTCTACCAATTGACCCTGACAACCTTCCACCGGGCAGCTGACTCCGGTCTCCTTATACCGGATATATTTGCATTGAGGATAGTTGCGGCAGGCTACGAACTTCCCGTTCCGTCCGCTCTTCATAACCAGAGGCTCATTGCATCGGGGACATCTTTCCTCCAGCTCGACCTGAGCTGGCGGATTAAGGGGCAGAGTGGTTTTGCACCTGGGATAGGCGGAGCAGGCGTAGAATTGACCGTATTTACCTTTTTTGACGACCATGGGCTGACCGCACCGGGGACAAACCTGGGGTGGCTCTTCTCCTTGTTTGTGGGGAGGTTGCTCTAATATCTCGCGGGTATTCTTGCAATCGGGGTAGCGGGAGCAGGCTAAGAATTGCCCAAATCTCCCCCAGCGGATGACCATGGGGCTGCCACACTTATCGCAGACCTCTTCGGTGGCGATTCGCTCCTTTTTCAGGTCTCTCATCTCCTTTTTCGCCCGTTCCAGCTCCTCCTCGAAGCCGGTATAGAAGTCTTGCAGGGTCTCTACCCAGCCCTTCTCTCCGTCCTCAATGGCATCCAGCTCCTCCTCCATGCGGGCGGTATAGCCCACATCGAGGAGGTCGGGGAAGTTCTCCACCAGCAGGTCGGTGACCAGGCACCCGAGCTCGGTGGGGATAAATCTTTTCTTCTCTTTTTTGACATATCCCCGATCCTGGATGGTGGAAAGTATGGGAGCGTAGGTGCTGGGGCGCCCAATCCCCTTCTCCTCCAGTTCTTTCACCATGGAGGCTTCGGTATAGTGCGGTGGGGGGCTGGGTGAAATGCTGCTCCGGGGTAAGCTTATTGAGGGTCAAGCTCTCCCCTGGCGACAACGGGGGAAGCGCGGGTTCGGTCGACGAAGTCTCTTCCGGCGAAAGGTCGAGCACCTTCTCATAGACTTTTAAAAAACCGGGGAACTTCAGCACCGACCCGGTTGCTCGCAGGAGGTAGTTCCCCGCTTCTATGTCTACCGTGGTCACCTCGTATCGGGCGGCGGGCATCTGGGAGGCTATGAACCTCGTCCAGATTAGCTGATAGAGGAGGAACTCATCCTTTTCGAGATGCTGCTTTATCTTGAGGGGGTGGCGAGGCACCGAGGTGGGACGAATAGCCTCGTGGGCATCCTGAGAGAGCTTTTTATTTTTGTAGATTATGGGATGAGCGGGGAGATACTCCTCCCCTATATTTTCCTTTATCCACTGCCTTGCCTTCCCAATGGCATCCGAGGCTACCCTCAGAGAGTCGGTCCTCATGTAAGTGATCAGTCCCACTCGCCCCTCTTTGCCTATCTCCATACCCTCGTAAAGGCGCTGAGCCAAGAGCATGGTCTTCTTGACCGGGAAACCGAACCGCCGAGACGCCTCCTGCTGGAGGGTGCTGGTGATGAACGGCGGAGGAGCGCGGCGGACCCTCTTGCTGACCGCCACATCCTCTACCAGGAAGGGGAGCTGCTTCAGCTCCTTTATTATCCTCTCGGCTTGAGCCTGGTTGCCAATGTCTACTTTCTTCTTATTTTTCTGAAGGAGCTTGGCATCAAAAGGCGGCGGAGAGTATGCGGAGAGGTTGGCGGTGATGGTCCAGTACTCCTTGGAGACAAAGCCCTCGATCTGCCGCTCACGGTCGCATATCAGCCTCAGGGCAACTGACTGAACCCGCCCGGCACTGAGGCCTCCTTTTACCTTCCGCCAAAGCAGAGGGCTAATCTTGTAGCCCACCAGGCGGTCAAGAATCCTCCGAGCCTGCTGGGCGTTGACTTTGTTCATATCGATTTTCCCTGTGGATTGAAGAGCCCGTGAGAGTCCATCGGGAGTTATTTCAGTGAGCCATATGCGGTAGATTACCTCCTCCCTGTCCTTCAGCTCCTGGGCTAAATGCCATCCGATAGCCTCCCCTTCGCGGTCGGGGTCTGAGGCGAGGTATATCTGGCTGACAGCAAGGGAGGCTTTCTTTATATCGCTAAGGTATTTTCTACGGGAGGGAAGCACTATATAAGTTGGCTGAAACTCATTGAGCACATCTACTCCCAGTTTTCTGCGGGGAAGGTCTTTGACATGACCCATAGTTGCCTTGACCAGGTAGCCTTTGCCAAGATATTTGCCTATGGTCTTGGCTTTGGCAGGGGATTCCACGATAACCAGAGAGCTGCTATTCTCTTTTTTGCTCATAGCTTTCTTATGAACAACTTCCCCGGAAGTTGCACGATTTTCTTCTTAATCTCCAGGCTGAGGAGATGGCTCAGCAGCAGATTGAAGTCCAGACCCAGCGACTCTGCCAGCTGGTCGATATGGAGGGGCTTATCCGCAGACAACAGCTGGCAAATTGCCCGCTCCGAGTCAGTCAGGGGGAGCTCGCTCTTCACTGCCTCCGCCGGGGCGAGGGCAGACCTCTTTTCAATCGCCTCCCTTGAGGGGTAGGGCAACTCTTCCACCACATCCTCCCACTGCTGCACTAACTTGGCTCCCCTTTTTATCAGATAATTAGTCCCCAGGGAGTTACGGGAGGTGATATTGCCGGGCACGGCGAACACCTCTCTCCCTTGCTCCAGAGCCATCTTGGCGGTAATCAGAGCACCACTCCGTTCGTCTGCCTCCACCACAATGGTGCCCAGGGAGAGCCCGCTTATTATGCGGTTTCGGACGGGAAAGTTCCCCGGCTCGGGGTGGGTTCCAAAAGGGAACTCCGAGCATACCATGCCCCGCTCCTCAATCTCCCTGAGCAGTTTCCGATTCTCACGGGGATATACCTCATCCAGTCCGCAGCCCATAACCGCGATGGTCCTTCCTCCTGCTGATAAAGCACCCCGGTGGGCTAAGGTATCAATGCCGCGGGCTAACCCACTTATAATACACACCCCCCGAGCTGCCAGCTCGCCGCTGAGCTTTTCAGCCACCGAGCGCCCGTAGGTGGATGCATGCCGGGTGCCCACAATGGCAATGGAGTGCCGGTCCTCCTCCACCAGCTCACCCTTGATATACAGCATCAGG
>CABWKN010000121.1 GCA_902505605.1 Candidatus Guanabacterium sedimentis | reverse complement strand
GATTGTCGGGGTAATTAATCTGCTCTAGCAGCGACTTGACATAGGCGCGCAGGGGCTGGGATAAGAGAATGACATAGGAGCCCGGAGGATAGACCGAGTTGTTCACCTGCAGGCTACCCTTTGTCTGATGCACTTCAACGCCGGCTAACATCAGGGTCTGAACGAGCTTGACCGCCGTTAGTGGGTCCCGCTGGTTGGCTGGTATGATGTAGGCATAGGGCGGCTCGCTTTTCCCCCGGTTGACATTACGCATCGCCTTGTGGTAAGCGTTCCTAAGGAACATATCGCGGAAGCGGGCAGCCACATCCAACAGAGCCATAGAGGAAATCTTCTGCTGCTCCACGATATCACGCAGGCGCCACCATCCCCCCTCCCAGGGGCTGGGAAAGTTGAGTTGAGGATTATATTCGGGTCTGCCGCGCCTCCCCGGTCGGAGCTGGTCATGGTGGATATAGATGGGGGAAGCTATTTGAGTACTGGCAGACTCGGTGAGCATCCCGGCGATGTTATGGTAGTTGGTTATCATATGGAAGGAAGCCATCCACCAGGCGGTGTACGGGGCGCCGGTCTCAATGCCTTTCTTCCCCGCTTCCTCGAGCTTCACTGCCATATGCGAGCCCACCAGCATATGCTCCCGCCATATTAAGGGGTCAACATTAGGATGCAGCGGGTCGTGGTAGGGTGGGATGTAGTAGCGGGCACCGGAGCTCCCCATATGGTGCATATCAACATAGAACTGGGGGAACCACTCCTGATACATCACCCGGGAGACGTGGCGTGATTCCGCCTGGGTCAGCATATAGGCATCGCGGTTGTTGTCGTGCCCGGTATACTTATGGTAGAGCCAGGGGAGGTATGAGCCTTCGTATTCGGTTCCCAGGTGCTTGTTATACCAGTCGACCACCATAATCTGCCCGTCTGGGTTAAAGCAGGGGAAGAGGAGGAAGATGACATTGTCAAGAATGGTTTTGACTTCGGGAGAGGGCGAGGTTATCAGCTCGTAGGCTAACTCGGGAGAGAGCTGAGTGCCGCCTACCTCGGTAGCATGGAGGCTCATGGTCATGGCTACCACGGTCTTACCCTCGCGTACCAACTGGTCCACCTCTCTGGCGGACAGACCGCGGGGGTCGGCTAACTTGCGGCAGATGGACTTATATTCGTCGAGGTTTTTCAGGTTTTTGGCGGAGGAGATGATTGCCAGCAGGAAGAGATTGCCCTCGGTCGACTTCCCTAACTCCTGCACCGCGATTTTGGGAGAATTTTTGTCCAGCAGGTTGAAATATTCCACAATCTTATCCCATCTCGCCAGCTTGTAATCGGCTCCCATCTTAAAGCCGAAGAACTCCTCCGGGGAAGGTATCCTCTGCGCCGAGACTATGGCAGCCGAGACCAGGAATACCACAAGAGCTATAAGCAAGACCAAGGTTATTTTATAACCCCTCATGTTAAACCTCCTTTCTTAAAAGGTCTATAAATTTTGGATATGCTTCGCTGCGGGGTGTTCGCCCATAGAAGAGGTCATCCATCCACACCGATAGCTGTCGGGCAACAACCGACCTGTCGATGGCATATCTTATCGCCCTGTGGAGTAGATTGTCGGGTTTGCTGAAGGGGCAGGTATAGATGCAGAGGGCACAGTCGGTGCCTACCGAGTTCCAGTAGGCAAAGCATTTTTCGGGGTCAAATTCCCACTTCTCAATCCCACGGATAATTTTCTTCTCATCCGAGGATATAGCCTTCGACGGGCAATTATCGGCGCATTTGCGGCATCTCTGACAGAAATCTTGCACTCCGAACAGGATAGGCCTGTCGGTGAGCAATGGCAGGTCGGTAGTTACCATTCCCAATCTCACCCGGGCACCGTAGGGCTTGGTTATTAAGATGTTGTTTCTGCCAATTTCCCCCAGTCCGGCATCCACCGCCACCGGAGGGAGCATGGCCTGGTAATTAGCATCAATATGAGCCCTGGCCGGGTAGCCCAATCGGCGGATGTAATTGGCGATGACCAGAGCGATTCTGGCAGCATCTATGTATTGCTTGCCGGTCTCGATAATTACCGGCAGGTCAGGGGCTGCCCTTAGCATCCGGTAATCCATCTCCACAGCGAAGATTATAGCATATTTATGGGTCAGTTCCATCTTTTGACCATACTTTCCCGGACGGCGACCGATGTGGGTGTAAACATAATCTTGATTAAGCTCTGCGATACCTACCAGCTTAGCTCCCAGATATTTTATGGTCTCCTTTAGCCCTGCCGACATTGTCTGAGGGTCAGCCTTAACTTGTTGTTTCTGAGAGGGAGCATTTACCAGATCAGCAAGCTCTTCCAGGAAATCAAACTGGGCGTGAGATAAGGGTGCGCCGAGGGGGGAGTAGGCCGGCGTCTCCGGAGCAGCCAGCCCGGGGAGCTGGCGTATTCTGTCGTAGATTCCCTTTATTTCGGGATGGCTGGCATAGTAGTGCTCATAAATGGCACTCCCTACCTCATACCGGATGCGAGAAAAGGGGATGTCACGCTCGTCGACCCTGGTTATTTTTGCGACGACTCGTAAGGGGAGCTTCTTGCCTATTGGAGCGAGCAAGGAGACGGCTAACAGGATTAAAATCGCATCCAAGCTTATAATACCCTCTTTTCTCCCCTCCTCCAAGTAGAGCAATAAAAAAATAAAAATCCCGTTTACCGCTCCCAGAACAGTCAAGCTCAATAAGCCAGCCCTGAATGCCCGCTCTTTGAGGCTGGTGGCGATAAAAAGGATAGACCCCAGAGCTATGATAATCTCAAGCCCCCATCCTAAAAGTTCATACCACCGCAAAACTCTCTCTCCCTTTTTATACGGTTGCCGGTGCGTATCGTTTTTCCACCCAGCTTTGCTTTTTAAGGTATTCGGGCTTTGCGAAACACCAAAGGGACGAAGCCAGATACGCTCTATAGGGCTATAGTGCGGACGAAGGGACATGATGTAAACGTTTCTTCCCGCATTTAAGCTTTTCTACCGATATCGAGGTCCATCGGGCCTATAGAGGTATCCAGCGTGCAACTGCGGACAGACTTGAATCCCACGCGAAGCATGGAATCGGCAATGAAGCCCTGGTCAAAGCATTCGTCCTGTCCCATCAGCGCCATAGAGGTCGAGAAGAGCACGTGGATGTCGGGCTTTGTCCTCTCGTTGGTGAGCCCCTCATGGAAGGCAACAAATACGCCACCAGGATTCAGAGCGTCATAAATCTTGTTCATAAGCGAGTCCATGTTATCTCTGGCAGAGTACAGCGCCGCACTTGCCCAGATGAGGTCGTATCCATGGCCGATGGAATCATGGTTATAATTACCACCTAAAACCTCTATCCGTTCCTCCATCTCATACTCCCTGACGAGGGTCTCGGCTACCTTAACTACTGCTGGTTTATCGAAGATCACACCTTTCATGCTCGGATGTGCGGCTACGATGGCAATCCCCACCATCCCCGGACCTCCGCCCAAATCCAGCATCTTTTTAAACGATGGGAATTCCGTTAGTTCTGAGACAATCTGCACCGCCTGCTGAGCCAAACCCGCTCGCTGGTAATTAGCTATACCAGCTGCAAACTGCGCCCATGTCTCCTCGGTATCCATGTCTGCTTCTGGCGAAAGTTGGGGTGGCCCTTCCCTGACCAGTCCGGGCAGGTTGTCGAGGGCGACATAACACATCTGACATGTGAAGGTAAACATTGGTCCCAGGAATATCGGGCTGCCTTCAACCAGAAATGACTGCGTAATGGGTGCATTCTGATACAGGCTGTTCTTTTTCATCACTAAATCGATCGCCGCCAGAGCATCTAAGAATAACTTAGTATTCCCCGGGTGGGTGCCGATTGTCCTCGCCACTGCCTCTGCCGATTTTGGTTCGGACAAATGATTGAAGATCCTGAGCTCGATGCCCGTTAACAGCAGCCTCACGCGGATAGGTCCGAGGAGCATCCTGTATAGTTCCTCAAAACTAACATTTACTTCCGGTAGCTTTTTCATTTTTTATTCCTCATCAACATCTCTCATAAATTTGTATTCTTTTTCTGGATTGCAATTGACTTCACCATTCTAATGCTTCCCTTAATTCCAAACCGTTTACAATAGCTTTTATCGGTCACAAATTTTGCCTCTCTGAAACCCAATCGTTTATAAAACCGGCGTGCTCCTTCATTCTCAATTTCTACATCCAATAACATTCTCTTTAATCCCTTTGATTTTGCCATGTTTTCAGCAAAGACCATTAGCTGCCCACCAATTCCTTGCCCGCGCTTCTCAGGTAATACTGCAAGATGCAAAATATAATATTCCTCATCTAAAACAGGTGGTACCGCCTTATCAAATTCATAATATGCAGAAATCATTTTAGGAATTTGCCAAATTGGAGCAGCTATCCACCACACAGGTCCGTACATCCAGGAGGCACGATTAGAAGCTCGCAAGCTTCTCCTATTAAGCCCGGAAAATAATGCCACAATATCGATCCCATCCTCGACGACAAAAGCATAGGTATAACTTGTCATATGTCCGGGCAAGGAAAACATCCGTCTGAGGACTGTAATGGCTTGCCTCTCTGTGCTACCAAAAAAAGCACGCATATAATTTACACCAGCATAAAACATCAGCCGAGCTCCTACTGGTGCATCCTGAGGCCTTGCTGGGCGAATGATGACCTTCCCCGGCTTTGCCATACTTGTCATTATCTCGGATGATAAATTATAAGGCTCTCGTTTCCTTAAGAGGTACAGTATCATTACCCAGTAGTTAAGGAAAGTATATATCCCGAAACCCATAATGATGTTTCCTATAACATTCCCGAATAATAGGAGAATCAAAATACCAATGACAATTATGGAGACTATACTTAGGTGGATATAAGTCAAGAGGCAATATCCATAGTGGATTTTACCTTCTAAAGGGGTCATATTCTATAGCCCCAGTTTAATTCGATTAGGTATAGAGTATTTTGGATAAGAAGCTGGCCTTTAGACGCACTGGGGGAAATTTTCGATTTCCCTTTTATCCGCTATTAAGAGAAGTTGCTGGCTTACTGCTTAACTTTGGGGGCAATCAGCATGTCTTTACCCAGGCATTCAACTATGGTGAAAATGCCGGTAGCCTCGACAATTTCTCTTACTCTTGGCATCTTTATATGCTCAGCATCCATAAAGACCATGCCATCCTGTTTGAGCAGCCGATGCATCTCCCGAAACAATGCCTGGTGGTCACTAATAGCATGAAATGTGTCAATAAGGAGAATGAGGTCAACGCTTAAACCTTGAATCCCGGTGTGATAGGAATCCAACAAGATTGCCTCTATATTGGTTAAGGACTCACGAGCCGCTTTCTCTTTCACCACCTTAATAGCCAGCGGATGGATGTCCACCGCAAAAACCTTGCCCTGAGGTCCAACTATTTTTGCCGCTGGTATGGTATACCTGCCCGGTCCGCATCCATAATCGACCACCACCATTCCCTCTTTTAGCGGAATTTTCTTGATATGTCTTCGCGGATTCCAGATGGGGTATGCCAGCTTATACAACCACATCATACCCTTAAAATGAAGGTCGGACATAGGTTCAAGTTTCTTCTCATTGGTCATCTTTTACTCCCTCATTTTCTTCCCATCCTCAATTTCCCCTGAGTGGTCCGATGTGATGTCAGCATCAGTGAGCTTTGCCCTTAAGGAATCTGTCAAAGAAATCTGCTGCCGCAAGGTAAGCTCTTAGCCAGTTGCCATGAATGAGAAAGTCGTGGACCTCGTCGGGAAAGATGAGGGTCTCCACATGGGCATTTCCCAGAGCGCGCAGCCGCTGCACCAGGTCGGTGGTCTGAATGAAATCGACATTCCGGTCATCGTCGCCGTGGATGAACAGCACCGGAGAGCTCCAGAAGCTGACATCTGCTATGGGAGAAGAATCATAGGACAGGCGCAAAAGCTCCTCTCCATAGAGTCCCCAGCCACCTCCTTCGCGGCGGCGTCCTCGCATGGACCAGTCGTGCACCCCGTGGAGGTCTACCCCGGCGGCGAACATCTCGGAGTCCCTGGCCAGTCCCAGGGCAGTGAGGTATCCACCGTAGGAGCCGCCCCATAGCCCTATTTTCTGAGGATTAACCTCTGGTCGACCCCGCAGATATTGAGCACCTGCGACGATGTCCTGATACTCAGAAGCCCCGCGAGGACCCTGATTAGCAGCGGTGCGGAAAGCGCGCCCGTAACCGATACCGGAGCGGAAGTTCACCGACAGCACGACATAACCTCTGCTGACTAAGTACTGGTTCATAGCGTAAGAGTTGTGATAATAGTAGAGGTAGTGCCAGCCCAGAAGCATCTGCCGGATGGGACCACCGTGCATGAAGATGACCGCCGGTCGATTATCCCCTGCTTTGGCATTCCGCGGCAGAAATAGCTGACCATGTATCTCCAGGCCATCTGCGGCTTTGAAGATTACCTGCTGCGGCTCAACCAGAGCGTGTGATGGGAACCGCTGGGGAATAGCCTGAGGGGAGATAAGCCGTGGGTTTCCGCCGTTGATGGGAATTACCGCCGGAGCAGCCGGCTGGCTGGCGGTGGAACAGATAAGCACAATGCTTTTCCCGCTGACAGGAGCCACCGGGCTCCATTGGTTCCCCTTTCCGGTGGTCAGCGGTTTGGCTTCCCCTCCGGTTACTGGGACTGTCCACAGATGCCGCCGGTCGATATCTCCACAGTTGGAGTTGAAAATAAGGCTTCGGCGGTCGGCAGACAGCGTGGCGTGCTCTGCTTCACACTCCCCGGGAGTGAGGCAGAGTGCTTCCCCTCCTTTTGTCGATACCGCATAGATATGCATCCAGCCCTCATGCTCCGAGTAGAAGAGGAGTCGGTCTTCGGCTGCCCACATGAGGGGATGAGCGGGGTAATACTGGGCAAATCCCCCGCTGGCATTGGGGCATTTCCACACTTCTCTCCCCTTGCCGGTCTCCACATCAACTACCCAGATGGCGAAGGGAAGACCGAGTTCCCGCCCATACGAGTCATCCGCTATTTGCCCGGGAAAGCGGATGCAAGCTATGCTTCTTCCGTCAGGAGACCATACGGGGTTGTCATCACGCTCCACATCGGGCATTAGCCAGGTGATGGTCTCCGCCTTAAGGTGGTAGATGCCGATAAAGCTGTGGTCATCCCGCTGGCTGACGAAGGCGAGCCTGGAGCCGTCTGGCGACCAACACTGCGAGCCATTACGACCCCGCCCTTCAAACAGGGGCTTCGCCTTCTCGGAGCCATCTAAGGGTACTATAAAGAGCTGTCCCCGGTAGGTAAAGACCACCTGGTCCCCTGATGGTGATACAACCGGATGATTTCCTCTTCCAAGGCGCCAGGGCTTCCCATCGGATACTTTGATAGCATATACCGCCTGTTCAGCCCCTTTGGGGTCGCTGGTGGGGTTGGGATATTCGCCCTGACGATTGGCATTCCCTCCTCTCACATAGACTATCACCGAGCCGTCGGGAGTGAAACTCAGCTCACCAATCTCTTGCCCATCATCCTGCTCATAGTCGGTCAATTGGCGAGCAATGTATTCTGGTCCCTCGGCGACCCAGATGTTCCTCATCCCGCAGTTGTCAAAAACCCATGCCACCCGGTCTGCCTTCGGCGAGGCAATCAGGCTGGAAGGGAAGGGTGTGCTTAATATATCTTCCAGGGTATAGCCCTGAGCATAGAGACCGCTGGAAAAAAGAAGAGTGAGCATAAGACTTAATAAAATAGCAAGAGCCATCCTGGATATGCCAGTCTTCATGACTCCCCACAAGGGGGTTACTCCTGCCATAAACTTTTCCCTGAGATGTGTACATCTCATATCTACCTCCTTTGAAAAGATGGTAATGAAACCTTCGTTTGACTTACACTTTTCTGTATCCCGAGCAAAAAGTAGTAATATGATAACACTTTGCTATCCATCTCTACAGGTAACTTTTTCAAAGACAATTTATTTTAAGACAGATAGAGAGAAATTTTCAATAAGAATTTTGTGAGAGAAGTAGAATCTTCCCTTCCGGAGAGGAATTTCATTTTATTTTGCCTCTCACAGAATGGAAGAAGAAAAGAACCTTGTAGTCTTTTGCTTTTTCACAGAGACAAGCATAGCCGGCAGGCAAAAAGGTTCTCCCTGCTTAAACTTCTCCCCAAGTTTTGCGATGTTGATTTTTTTCTCTAAGACAACCTTATGGGAAAGGGTGAAACTGAAAGGCTCTGAAAGGAGGGCTTAACGCGAGGGGGAACGGCTTTCATCGAACTTCTACCTTGACAGGAGGAGAGACCTCCTTCCTGGAGGGGTAACCCCTCTCACCTGTTAATACCTGGACCAGCCCCTATCTCTTCCCCTTCTGCCGCCGAAGTCCCTATTTCCTCTCTCGCGCTGAGGACGGGCATCGTCCACTACCAGTTTTCTCTCCTTGAAAGTGTAACCGTTGAACATCTCCTTAGCCTTCTGTGCTTCCTCTTCTTCCATCATCTCCACAAAGGCGAACCCTTTGGAGCGACCGGTCATGGTGTCGGTGATGATCTTAATCGATTCCACCTTCCCTGCCTGCTCAAACAGCTCCTGCAATTCCTCATCCCTCACGGTGTAAGCGAGATTGCCGATGTAAAGCTTCTTTGTCATTTATACTTCCTCCTTCAATAAAAAAACCCTCCAGGATTACACAATCCCTTTGAGGGCTAACAATTACGAAATAAACAAAAACTCTCTCACTATGCTTCTAAATCCAACTCAGCGAAATCATATCACCAAAAATAAGACATGTCAAGCAAAAAGTTAATACTTAGCTATTTTTTGCAGAAAAATAATATGTTTGCTTACTGGCTGAGAGCACTCGCACCCAGGAAACTTGGCAGCAACCCTCCGAAACAATAGATAGCTAAAAGAACCTTATGTGAAGACCTCATCGCCTCTCCAGATTGAAGAACTATTTAATGAAGAAGACATTGACTCAAAAATTTTTACCTATACAAATAAAGGGGGAGCGCCCTTTCCAGGGCTCCCCCTATTATCAGCTCTGCTAAGGGACTCTCCTCTCTGTTAGAACTCTATCTTTACCCCGACCATTGCTCCTCTGGGCGGGAATATGGCATAGGGGACAAAGTCCTCGCCCGGAGCCAAGGCTCTGCTCCAGAATCCGTAGGGGTCATCGCTGTCAAGAACATTGAAGCACTCAAAGAATCCCCTCAACAGAGATAGTAACGGTTCCCTGATTGAGGCCGAAGATGTTAGACAGCCGGGTGCAGGGGTTCCGCTCATAATCTGCAGATTACCGCTGAGTAGAATGACGTAAGGCAGCAGATAAGTGCACTGAAGCCGGAAGGCATAAGCGCTGTCCCCAGCTAATGGACCCTCATGGTTGATGAAGTCGCTGGGGCTCCCGCCGATTTTATCTTTAAATATATATTCTAATGAAAGGCTATTTTCGTGTTAAGCAAAATATTGATATGAGTGACCTCGTATAGGAGCCGATTGCCGGATCACAAGAAAGCGGCTTTAATACTTGCTAAAGGATGATAAAATGGTATAATTCTAATTAAGTTGATTTTTAAGTAAGGGAAAATGAAGATGAGAAACCTGAGCCGTAGAGGAAGAATCTGTATTATATGGTTATGTATATTTATGTTTATAGCTGCAGTTGCCATAAGTCAGGAAGCCCGAGAGCACGTGCGGAGGGGATTGGTCTTCGTCCGCCAGGGGCTGATTGATAGCGCCATAGAGGAGTATAAGAAAGCGCTGGAGATCAACCCCAATCTGGCGTTAGCCCGCACCAACCTGGGAGTAGCCTACGACCTCAAAGGGCTGCATGACCAGGCCATTGAGGAGCATAAGAGGGCTTTATCCATCAACCCCAACCTGGCAATGGCCCACACCAATCTGGGTCGCTCTTATGAATACAGAGGGATGTTAGATGAGGCCATCGCCGCCCACAGGAAAGCAGTAGAGCTCAGACCTGACTTCGCTCTGGCTCATAACAACCTGGGGCTTGCATACGCCAAGAAAGGACTAATTGGGCAGGCGATAGAGGAGTTCAAAACAACGGCAACCATGAGCCCAGAATACCCCGATCCCCATATCAATTTAGGTTCTATTTATGAGCAACAGGGGCTTTTGGATGAGGCAATTGCCAGCTATCAGAAAGCTCTGGAGATCGACCCCAACCTGGTATTGGTATATAACAGCCTGGGAATCGCTTACAGCAAAAAAGGGATGTTCAAGGAAGCTGTGGAGCAATTACAAAAAGCGATAGAGATTAAACCAAATATAGCCCTTACTTACACCAACCTGGGGATGGTATATTACATTCAGGAGAAGCTGGATGAGGCTATAGCCCAGCACCAAAAAGCCCTGCAGCTGAACCCTGAGCTCCCTTTAGCTCATAACAATTTGGCGCTGGCATACGCTAAAAATGGGCAATTGCAGGAGGCTATTGACGGGTTTAAAAGAGCAATAGACCTCAATCCACGACTCCCTATGGTCCACTATAATCTCGGTCTGGCATACAGTCAGAAGGGCTTGTTGAACGAGGCTATTGAGGAATACCGTAAGGAACTGAGACTCACCCCCCAAAACGCCGATGCCCATCTCAATCTGGCAGTGGCAGCTTACCTGCAGGGTAAATACGACCTGGCGTGGACACATGCCCGCCGGGCGGAAAGGCTCCAGCATCCCAAGGCAGCTCAGATAATCGACATTCTCAAAAATGTCTCCCGGGAGCCTCCTCGGTAGAAATCGGGTATCCCTCTCAACAGAGGCTTTGCCCTTTCCCATCAATCCTTATCATCGCCGCATGCCTCAAGCCCCCCTGCTGAGATAAAGAAAGGAAAAGCTCATCAGGCTATGATAAAGCCGACCAAAAAGCAGAGGAAGTTTTTAAGAGAGAACTACCGCTGTAAGTCTAATGCCGCCTTAACGCATGAGCTTAAGCTCCCTGTGGGAGCATATTCGTAACGCCCTCAAGGTAATGGCGCTGCGCCGCTCAAAGGAAGAGGAGCGAGCTATTTTGTAAAAAAAAGAGAGCATTCAAAAAGCGGCAAAAAGGCTTCTCTGGGGGTGCTGATACCTATCGACTATCTGCTCTATCGGCATTATATGCAGGGCTCGCTCAGAAGATATGCCCGGCAGTTTCAGGCTCTGATAGCTCCCCGACAGCCATCTGACCTGAATATCCTCTTCATCACCATTGATACCCTGTGGGCTGACCATCTGGATTACTACGGATAGCAGAGTATGGAGACTCCTTATATCGACCGCCCCCATGTATCATGGAGTCAGAGATAACGCCGGTTTTTATCTGGATGATAACAAGACTACCCTGGCAGAGTTTTCCCTTGCTTGTCAACTACTGTGCCCCTGACCATACCCTCCTGCGCAAAAGCCGGACTCAAAAAAAGACACGCCATAAGGATGATGAAGAGAAAGCTTATAAGATAATTATGTTTCATTTTTCTCTTGATATTGGTTCCTGTATTGAGCTATCAAATCACCAATGAAAAATGGTGCCGAAGGGGGGACTCGAACCCCCACGAGGTAAATCCCCCACTAGGTCCTGAACCTAGCGCGTCTACCAATTCCGCCACTTCGGCACCAAAATAAGTGCTTTATATAGAAAGAATTATAAAGATGGCTCTTTCCTCCCGAAATTAAATTTTACCATTTGTGCCATATTTTTTCCCCGGAATCCTCAGCTTAGAAACTGAGCTCCTAATATGATTCGGCGACAGATGAGCATAGATCATGCTGGTAGCAATGTCCTTATGACCCATCAGCTTCTGTACCGTAGGAATATTAACCCCCGCTTAAACCTTTCGCCTACTTGATCTAATGTCAGCAAATCTTTCAATCAGCCCATCTCATAATAATGGAAATACTTATCAAAGTCAAGTCAATCTTAGGTCATGTAATTTGTAATAAAACTGTCACTGTAGAGCAAATTGACGTTGATGATTTATTGAAAAGTCAGCATTGGAAAAAGTCTTTAGTTAAATAAAATTAATATCTGGCTTCTACCAATCTTTTATTTTCAT
>CABWKN010000120.1 GCA_902505605.1 Candidatus Guanabacterium sedimentis | reverse complement strand
TTCCCTTGACAGTAAGGGCGGTTTTTAGTATTATTAATTAGTAAAATTATTTGAGAAACGGCGGTGTAGCTCAGTTGGTTAGAGCACGCGGCTCATATCCGCGGCGTCCGGGGTTCAAATCCCTGCACCGCCACCAAAAATGCGCTTATATTTAGTTCTTTTTATTGAGGAGTTTCGTTTTTAGAATAGATTGCTAATTCAAAGTAGCAAAACAAACCCATGAGCGTAAAGCATATGGTTAAGGTTAGGGACCGGCTTTTGCTCAAAGTGAAAAGAACTCTGTCCCAGTATAGGATGATTGAGGCTGGCGATGGAATCCTGGTGGGAGTCTCTGGCGGACCCGACTCTATAGCCCTTTTGCATCTTCTCTGGAATCTGAAGAATGAGCTAGCTTTCTCCCTGACGGCGGCTCACCTCAATCATTGCCTGAGGGGAGAGGAGTCTGATGGGGATGAAAACTTTGTACGTCAGATAGCAGCGAAGCTGGGGGTGAGGTTGATAACTGAATCGGTGGAAGTAGGCAAGATGGCGGAGCAGGAATCCCTCAATTTAGAAGATGCTGCCAGAAGGGAGCGCTATAGCTTTCTCTTGAAAACAGCTAAATCGCTCTCCCTGTCCAGGATTGCTGTGGGTCATACCAGAAGCGACCAGGCGGAAACTTTTTTGCTGAGATTACTTCGAGGTTCCGGAATGAGGGGGCTCGCCTCCATCTACCCGGTAAAGAACGGCATCTTCATCAGACCCCTGATAGAAACCAGCCGTGAGGAGATTATCACCTATCTGGAGGAGAATAACCTCGGATACAGGGTGGATTCATCAAACTACGACCTATCCTTTACAAGAAACTACATACGGGGGGTTCTACTTCCCTTACTGGAGAATAATACCAGCAAGAACATAGAGGAGATATTATTCAGAACCGCGGAGGTTCTGCGGGAGGAGGACGATTTTATAAGCTCCCTTACCACCTATCTGTTCGGCAAACTGGCAAGAATAGAAGATGGAGCGGTGATGTTTAATGTTTGCCAGCTGAGGGAGCAACACCTGGCAATCAGGAGAAGACTGCTGCGAGAGGGAATCTCCCACCTGAAGAGTGATACCCGGAGGATAACCTTCGGTCATGGGGAAAAAGCTCTCCAGCTTCTCAACGAAGAAAAACGAGGGAAACGGATTTCGCTCCCGGGCAATGTCATAATAGAGAGAAGGAGTGGAGAATTAGTCATCCGAAGAAGAGAGCCTCCTCCGGCAGAAGAGTTTTTTTATAAAGTAAGCTTTCCCGGGGAAACCTATATCAAGGAGGTGAACCAGAAATTTAAACTCACCCTCCTGCCTTTAAAGGAGTTTCAGCGCCGGTACCGCTTGAAGGCTGGCGGCTGTGCTTTCCTCGACCGGGCGAAGCTATCCCACCCCCTCACTGTGAGAAACAGAAGAAGTGGGGACTACTTCTTTCCTTTAGGGGCAAGGGGACATACTAAGCTGAAAAATTTCTTCATAAATAAAAAAATACCCCGCGAAGAACGGGATAAATTACCACTTTTCATATCCCAGGGGAAGATATGTTGGGTAGCAGGAGTCGAAATCGGAGAAAGCTTTAAGGTTTCTGACACAACCAAAAAAGTGGTAATTATTGAAAGGGAGTAATATGCCTGCAAAAGAGCAAGTCCTTTATACAGAAAAAGATATCAAAAAACGGCTTGGCGAGATCGCCAAGCAAATCTCAGAAGATTATACCGACAAGGAGATCACTGTGGTTGGAGTTCTTAAAGGTTGCTTCGTATTTATGGCTGATTTGATAAGGGAGCTCACCGTACCCTTGACCTGTAGCTTTGTACAGGTCCACACCCGTGAAGGGGAAGAGGGCTCACTCATCAGCAAGAATATCTTATATACTTATAAATTTGAAATAACTGATAAGGATGTTTTACTGATAAGTGACATTATTGATACCGGGATTACTATTCATTACCTGGTGAACCACCTTAAGGAGATGAAGCCGAAATCTCTGAAGCTCTGCATCCTGCTGGACAAGCCAGAGCAGAGAAAGGTGGATATAGAAGCCGATTATGTCGGCTTCACCATTCCCAATCATTATGTCTTCGGCTATGGCTTAGATTACATGGAGAGAGCGAGGGACCTCCCCTACATCTCCTTTTATAAATAGTGAGAACATCCGGCACATAATATAAGGGAGAGTTCGGTCCAGTAATGAGTTCTGGGATATCTAAATTTGAGAGGAGGGTTAAGTGAATCCGACTCTGAGGAGTTTAACTGTATGGATGGTAATTATTGCCATCGCCTTTCTCTTATGGCACCTGATTCAGACCACCCAGAGGCAACAGCAGGAGATCGTCTTCAGCGACTTCTTGAGAGATGTCGAACAGGGTAATATAGCAGAGGTCACCATCATCGGCAATAAGATAGAAGGAAAGTATGCAGGCAGTGAAAAGACCTTCTTCACCTATTCTCCTGACTACGACGAACTGGTGAAAATCCTCCGTGAGCATAAAGTCCGTATTAAAGCCAAAGAACCCAGCCAGAGCCCCTGGTTGGCGGCTATGATCTCCTGGGTTCCTATGGTCATCCTGATAGGAATCTGGATATTCTTTATGCGGCAAATGCAAAGCGGAGGCAACAAAGCACTCTCCTTTGGCAAAAGCAAGGCCAAGATGCTATCCAGCCAGCACAAAAAGGTTACGTTCAAGGATGTAGCCGGAGTGGACGAAGCGAAAGAGGAACTTCAAGAAATCATCGAGTTCCTAAAAGACCCTCAGAGGTTTCAGAAGCTGGGAGGAAGAATACCGAAAGGAGTGCTCCTGATGGGTCCCCCGGGGACGGGCAAGACCCTGTTAGCCAGAGCAATTGCCGGGGAAGCTAACGTCCCCTTTTTCTCCATAAGCGGTTCAGACTTTGTGGAGATGTTTGTCGGAGTAGGAGCTTCCAGGGTGCGCGACCTCTTCGAGCAGGGAAAGAAAAACGCTCCCTGCATAATCTTCATCGACGAGATAGATGCCGTGGGCAGGCATCGCGGAGCAGGTCTGGGAGGTGGTCACGACGAAAGAGAGCAAACCCTGAACCAGCTCCTGGTGGAGATGGATGGCTTTGATACCAACGAGGGGGTTATCCTGATCTCGGCTACCAACAGACCCGACATACTTGATCCCGCCCTGCTGCGACCTGGTAGGTTCGACCGAAGGATTGTCATCGACCCACCGGACATAAGGGGCAGAGAAGGCATACTCAGGGTGCACACCCGAAATATACCCCTGGGAACCAATGTCAACCTCAGCGTTATCGCCAGAGGTACCCCTGGCTTCTCAGGGGCAGACATAGCCAATCTGGTTAACGAAGCCGCCCTGGGAGCTGCGCGTTTGGATAAAAGAGCAGTAGATATGGAGGATTTCGAAGCGGCTAAAGATAAAGTTCTTATGGGAGTTGAGCGGAAAAGTCTTATCATCAGCGACGAAGAAAAAAGAAACACCGCCTATCACGAAGCCGGACACGCCCTGGTGGCTATGCTCACTCCCGGCAGCGACCCCATTCACAAGGTCACCATAATCCCCCGGGGGAGGGCTCTGGGAGTCACCCAGCAGCTCCCCCTCGATGACCGCCATAACTACACCAAACAGTACCTCGAATGCCAACTTCGCGTTCTACTGGGAGGAAGAGCTGCCGAAGAGCTTCTCCTCCAAGACCTGACCACCGGGGCAGGAAGCGACCTTGAACGGGCAACCGAGTTAGCCAGAAAGATGGTCTGCGAATGGGGGATGAGCAACAACATAGGGCCGCTGACTTTTGGTGGGAGAGAGGAACAAATTTTTATAGGCAAGGAGTTCGCCCGACATCAGGACTACAGCGAAAAGACAGCCGTGCTCATAGACCAGGAAGTGAAACGGATTATCACCGAAAACTACGAAGCCTCTCAAACGCTCCTTAAAGAGAACATGAAAGTCCTTCAGACAATGGCCGATAAGTTGTTGGAGCGGGAGGTGCTCGACCATGAAGAGATAAAAGCGATTATTGAGGGAAAACCCCTGAGATCCAAAGCCAAATCGGCACCTTCTCTTACCAAAATTGCCAAAAAAGAGAGGGCCAAGCGAATTAGCCGAAAGACAACCCTGAAACCTTCTCCCACCCCTTCAGGGGAAGGATAATAGTAAACCCTCCCCACCCAACAAGCCTGACAGCCTGGCGGAGGGGAGGTTTTTGAGCTGCGAGATGTTGCTGGAATGATGAGCCATAACGCCCATATTCTCTCCATAGATAACCATAGCTTAGCCGTTGCTGAATTACAGAAGATATCGGTCTCTCCCGAGGGGGTGAGCGTAATGGCTCCCAAATGCATGAGCTACTGCATTAAGCTGGAGAGGGTGGATGTGAGAGCAGCCAATATACTTAAACAGCAGATGCTCTCGCTGGGAGGGGATGCTGCCGTTTCCAAACACACCTTCGCTCTTAAGGGTGGAGAGACTGACATAATCATTATTGGCACCGAGAAACAGCTCTCCGCCCTGAACGAAAAGCTGAAATATCAGCCCTTTAAGTTGCCCATTCTCAACCAGGAGGTTCAGCAGGTAATGAGCAGCTATCGGCGTCGAAGCTTCACCATTGAATTCCATTCAGGTCCGGTACAGCTCGATGGTCGCACCCTGATAATGGGTATCCTCAACCTCACACCCGATTCCTTCGCTGGAGACGGCATAAACAATGATCCGGACAGAGCAATAGACTACGCCTTGCGCATGGTAGAAGAAGGGGCGGATATCATCGATGTGGGAGGCGAGTCGACTCGTCCCGGCTTCGCTCTCCTGTCGGTAGAGGAAGAGCTGCAGAGGGTCATCCCGGTGCTGAAGCGGCTAAGAAGAGAGACCACCGTGCCTATCTCCATCGACACCTATAAACCAGAGGTAGCCAGAGAATCCCTGGAGCTAGGGGTAGATATGGTCAATGATATCAGCGGATTGAAGCATAGCCCCGAAATGGTTCGCCTCCTCACCCGCTATAAGGTTCCGGCAGTCCTGATGCACATCCCCACCGATGTCGCCATAATGCATCAATACCCTGGCTATCAGAATGTCATTTCGGAAGTAATAGGCGGCTTGAGGAATACCCTTCAGCAGGCAATAGATGCGGGAGTCTCCCCGGAAAAAATTATTATAGATCCCGGCATAGGCTTCGGGAAAAAAGCCGAGGATAACCTCATCATATTGAAAAACCTCTCCGTATTGAAGAGCCTCGGAAAACCCATATTAGTGGGCTGTTCAAGAAAATCGTTTATCGGAAAGGTCTTGAACCTGCCGACGGAAGAGCGCCTGGAGGGAACCCTGGCAGCAGTAGCAGTAGCAGTCCTTAAAGGAGCTCATATAGTCAGAGTCCACGACCCAGGACCAACAAAGCGCCTGGTGAAGATGCTTAATGCCTTTCAGATGGAGGGGAGCTTGGAAAAGGGAGCGCCAGTTGCCAAAAGCTAATATCTTGCACGGAGTGCTGTGATGGAGCGAATTGCTGAGTTCTTCAGCCTTCAGGACTTCTCCTGGGTCGATTTCATCGATATACTGATAGTCGCCTTCCTCATATATCAGCTCCTGCTTCTCATCAAGGGAACCAGGGCTGGCCGGATGGCTCTGGGGATTGTCTTCCTTATCCTGGCTTTTTACCTTTCAGAAAGGCTGCGCCTGGAGACAGTGAACTGGCTCTTGCGGAATTTCCTCACCTATCTGGTTATCGCCATCATTGTCCTCTTTCAAGCAGAGATAAGGAGAGCCCTGGCAACCGTTGGACGAAATCCTTTTCTCAAACTCTTCTATTCCGAGGAGGGAACCACCTCCGCCATTGACGAAATAGTCCAAGCATCTGCTTCTATGGCAGCCAAGCGCCGAGGTGCTCTTATCGCCCTGGAAAAAGAGATGGGACTGAAGAACTACATCGAGACAGGCATCCCGGTAGATGCACGCTTGAGTTATGATTTACTTCTCTCCATATTTAGCCCCGACTCCCCCCTTCACGATGGCGGGGTGATTATCCAGGGAGACCGTATAGTTGCCGCCTCTTGCTATTTCCCTCTTACCTCGAGAGCCAGCATCAGCAAGAAATTTGGCAGCCGCCACCGAGCCGCCATTGGTCTTTCCGAGGAAACCGATGCGGCGATAGTGGTCGTTTCGGAGGAAAGAGGGGAGATATCGCTGGTGCATAAGAGAAAATTTAAGGAGAGGCTTCAGCCCGACAAACTCAAGGAAGAACTCCATCAGCTATTCGAGGTGAAAAAAGAAGAGCAAGGGGAAGAACCTTCACCTCTCAAAAAGGAAAAAGAATAGAATGAGAAAGCTTAAGGTGAGTCATGTCATATTTAACAACCTCCCTTTAAAATTGGTTTCCTTTGCGTTAGCCTTCATTCTCTGGGTGCTGGTACTTGGAGGCAAGAGGTCGATAATAGAGTTCAAGGATGTTCCATTGCAGTTCAAGAACCTTTCTCCAGCAATGTCCCTGATCGGGGACACTGTCGATGCGGTAAATGTAAGGCTCCGAGCCTCGGACACCATCCTTAACACTCTTTCCACAGGACAGATTGATATCTCCCTCGACCTGTCAAATGTGACCTATGGGGAACAATATATCCCCCTCACCTTCGACAAAATCAGGGTTCCCTTCGGTGCTGAGGTGATCAAAGTTACCCCTCCTACCATCAGGCTTCTGGTGGAGAGAAAGCTTGAAAAAGAAATCCCTATCGTCCCCAACTTCGGGGGAAGTCCGGCGCCCGGATTTAAGCTCATCAGATTCTCCCTCAATCCATCGCGGGTGACTGTAACAGGGGCGGAGAGCGAGGTACAGGAGGTGGGAGAAGCGACCACAGACCTCATCCCTCTGGAGGGGAGAAAACAGGGCTTCTCAGGGGTGGTGAACATTGCGGTTGCGCATCCCAATGTCTCTATTATCGGTCAAAGGACTACTCAGGTATCAGTGGAGATCGGAGAGGCTAATGCGGAAATGACGCTGTCGGATATCCCCATCTCTTTTAGTTCTCAGACTTACCTCGCCATAGCAGAGCCTTCAACTCTCTCCGTAACCATCAAAGCCCCCACTGAGATTCTTCAACAGATAAAAGCCGAGCAGATTAGAGCCACCGTAAATGTAGGGGGGCTAAAACCAAGATTGCAGCCCTATATCCTCTCCCCTGAGGTCAGCTTCGACCCCTCTCTGGCCGATGCCATAGAGCTGATATCGATTTCCCCTGAAAAGGTTAAGGTAAGGGTCTACGCCGAACGGGTTGACAAATAAGAGGTTAGCCAGTGGGAAGGTTAAGCGGAACCGATGGTATAAGGGGTGTTGCCGGGCAATACCCACTTGACCCTGCTACGCTGGAGAAGATAGGAGCCGCCATTACCCTATGCCTGAAAAAAGAGCACCCCGACCCATCCATCCTCATAGGAAGGGATACACGGGAGTCTGGTCCCTCCATTGAACAATCTCTCACCAGAGGGATTTTGAGATTCCAGGGAAAAGTTACTTTAGGGAGGATTTTACCTACTCCTGCCGTAGCCTATCTGACTAAAAAGAGGGGGCTTAATGCCGGCATCTCTATTTCAGCTTCGCATAATCCCTATCAGGATAACGGAATAAAAATCTTTTCGTGCGAAGGATATAAGATATCCGATGAGATGGAGAAGGAAATAGAATCCCAGGTCTTGGATAAGGACTTTGCCGACCCAGTTACCCCAAATCCCATCCTGTATAAGCATGTAGACGAGAGCTTAATAACCGATTATCAAAACTTTCTTCTTAGCATACCTGAATCTCCCCTCTCCCTGAAGGGGATGAAGGTAGTTCTCGATTGTGCCCATGGAGCCACTTACCGCATTGCCCCTTCGGTATTCGCCAGCCTAGGAGCTGAAGTCCATTCTCTCTTCGTTGAGCCGGATGGAAGAAACATCAATCAGAGCTGCGGCTCCCTGTATCCTCAATGCTTAGCCTCAGAGGTTCAACGGCTGGGGGCTGACATGGGGATAGCCTACGATGGGGATGGCGACCGGGCTATCTTTGTAGACCGGCAGGGGAGGATACTGGATGGCGATTACATCCTTATGGTCTGTGCCTGCTATCTGAAATCGAGGGGGAAATTGTCCAGAAATACTGTAGTCACCACGGTTATGAGCAACCTTGGCCTGAAAAGAGCGCTCCAGCAAGAAGATATAAAGATGCTCACCACTAAGGTGGGGGATAAATATGTACTCAGCACTATACTCCATGAGGGATTAAACCTGGGGGGAGAGCAATCAGGGCATATTATCTTCGCCGACTACACTACAACCGGCGACGGCATCCTTACTTCCATAAAGGTGCTGGAGATAACCCACCACCTCCGCCAGGACCTCTCCCTGTTGGCTGATGGGATGGTAAAATACCCCCAGGTGCTCATCAACATCCCGGTCGTCACCAAGCCTCCCTGGAAGGAGCTCCCGGAGGTGGTTGCCAGGATAAGGGAAATACAAAGATTGCTGGGGGAAATGGGACGAGTGGTAGTCCGTTACTCGGGAACCGAACCTTTAGCCCGGGTAATGATAGAGGGGGAAGACTTACATACCATCCGGCTCTACGCCGAAGAGATAGCGAAAGTAATCAAGAAATCGATTGGAGCAACCAAAAGGTCTTAGCCCTGATAGCTTAATCCGGGGCAATCATTTAAAAAAGAGCTTATGCCAATTGTTGTCAGCCATGAAGAGGAGGATGAAAAAAGTGACCAAGTTAGCGGTAAATATCGACCATATTGCCACTATAAGAGAAGCTCGCCAGACCAACGAGCCCGACCCCTTGGATGCCGCCACTTTGGTTGAGCTGGCGGGAGGAGATGGCATAACCATACACCTGCGGGGTGACCGTCGCCACATCAAGGATAGAGACCTTCACCTGCTGTGTCAGATGGTAAAGACCAAGATAAATCTTGAGATGGCGGCCACCAATGAGATGGTTCAGATCGTCTTGAAAGAGCGTCCCGATATGGTAACCCTGGTGCCCGAACGACCGGAGGAGGTCACCACTGAAGGGGGATTGGATGTGGTGAGTCACAGCCTAGATTTGAAGCCAGTAATCGAAACCCTTCAACAGGCCAGGATTAGGGTCAGCATCTTTGTTGACCCCCTACCTGAGCAAATACGGGAGGCCAAGAAAATCGAAGCCGACTTGGTGGAGATAAATACCGGCAAGTATGCCGAGATGAAAGATGAAGAAAAACTCAGAGCGGAATATGAGAAGATAAGAGACTGTGCGCAGATAGCTAAGCGATTGGGAATTCGGGTTTTGGCCGGGCACGGGCTCACCTACCGCAATGTTAAACTTATCTCCGATATTCCGGAGATTGAAGAGCTGAACATCGGGCATAATATTATCGCCAGGGCTGCCCTGGTGGGACTGGAACAGGCAGTCAGGGAGATGAAGGAGCTGATGAAGTAGAGGGGAAATAGGATGATATCGCCCCTCCGTAAATGATTATTAGCTCTTGACAATTTCCCTTTTTTAACTATAATTGGTATAGTAGCATTGAAGGGCGGTTAGCTCAGTCTGGGAGAGCGTCGGTCTTACAAACCGAAGGTCACTGGTTCGAACCCAGTATCGCCCACCATAAGGCGGGGTCGTAGTTCAGTTTGGTTAGAACGCCGGCCTGTCACGCCGGAGGTCGCGAGTTCGAGTCTCGTCGGCCCCGCCATTTTTTATATGCTCACATCTCAGTTTTGTCGCCTATAATTAATCTCTCTTTTCGTTCATATTAAGTATCGTATCCCCAGGATTTCCGCACGCATCGCAATAACAGATTGAGAGTCTGATAAAAAATCCCCATGAAAAAAATTTGAACCAAATGTTACCTATATGCGTATATATAATATAAAAGGAAGCCAGAGATTTGATAAAAATGAGGAGTTAGAAATGAAAAAACTCAGCATCTTAATCGTCGTTATCATTTTCTCTTTTGTCAGTTTCTCTTTTGTCCATGGATATGGATTCCCAGTTCAAGAATTGAATGAGAAAAATGTACATCAATCTGAATTAGATCAACAGTCCAAAGAAAAAATCATCAACTGGGTATGTGACAAATTAAATGAAAATTATGTCTTTCCCGAAGTTGCCAAGAACATGGAAGATTATGTTTGGAAACAATTTAAGGAAGGCAAATATCAGCAGGTAAACAGCATTCAGGAATTCACAAGTGTATTGACCCAGGATTTGCGCTCAATATGTAAAGACAAACATCTCCGAGTCCGGTTTAATCCCAATCCGCCGCCGCCCGATATTGCCAGTGATGAAGAGAAAGAAAAACGGCGTAAAGAAAG
>CABWKN010000119.1 GCA_902505605.1 Candidatus Guanabacterium sedimentis | reverse complement strand
TCGGTAGTAGCCAGTTTTACTATCAGGCTTCCTCCGTGGCGTTCATGCAGTGCACCGTCTCGGCTATCTCCCGGTCGCTCTGCACACCCTCTTTGTCCCTTAAGGGCTTCCCATCCCCCTCAGCTATCCCCCCATGGCTTGCCTGACGGCCCTGTCCTGAGCAGCCGACACGGTGAAGCTTATCTTATTTCTGCGGCACCAGTTGATCACCTTCGCCTGATACAGGGCAGAATCTGAGCTCAAGCGATTCAAACAACTCATAGAAAAAGTCAAATACGAGTGGGAACATTTTGAGGTGTAAGGATAATCAAGTAGAACAAGCAGAAAGGCTGCAAGAACAAAAGCCATAGAGCATTAAGACAACTTTCCCCATCTCCGGAATGAAGCTGACCCTGACATTGCAGAAATATTCGCTGCTAAGAACCGATGGGCAGACCTCCAAGCCCAATAATTTTCTTCATTCCTTGCTTAGTCCATATTTCAGACACAAACTCCCTTTTGCTTGACTTCTAATTTTTCCTTCTATAAAATTGGGAAGCTGGGTAAGAGGGAGAATTGAGCTTAAGCCGAAAAAGGAATTTCCTCTAAAAGCAAAAGCGAGTAGCATAGATAAAAAACACATGTGTATGCGGAATGACGAGTAAAAGGTGAAAATCATCAAGCCAGCACGATTATACTTTATTGATAACATTAGAGTAACGCTTATAATATTGGTTGTAGCACATCATGCTGGTCAATCCTACGGGCCAACCGGGGGTCAGTGGCCACTGTTCGAACCTGAGCGCAGCCCGCTGCTGGGACCATTCTTTTCAGTGAACGCTGCGTTTATGATGGGGCTGTTTTTCCTTATCTCCGGCTACTTTTTGCCGCGAAGTTATGACCGCAAGGGAGCGGGAACTTTTCTCAAAGACCGCCTCCTGCGCCTGGGTATTCCGCTTTTGTTAATAGGGCTGCCGGTGTTCGGACCGATAACTTACCTCATGGAGTATGTTCCCCAGGGTGGGGAACTTTCCTTCTGGCAGTTCTTTATACGCATCTACCTCGGCAAGTGGCAGGTAAATCTCGCCCACATGTGGTTCGTGGCGCATCTGATTGTGTACGCTGTTGGATACACGCTATGGCGCCAGCTCGCAAGACCCGGCACGCCTGCGGTCAGGAGAGAGGCACCTGTGCCCGGTCATCGGGCGATCCTGTGGTATACGCTGGCGCTGGCCGTGGTCACAGCGGTTGTCCGTATCTGGTATCCGATTGACCGCTGGGAGCAAGTGCTGGTGGTAGTTCCGACGGAGTTAGCTCATCTGCCGCAGTATCTCAGCCTATTTGTAATCGGGATTGTGGCCTATCGCCGTGACTGGCTGCGCAGGCTACCGACCACGACCGGTATGACCTGGCTGGGGATCGGTCTGGCTGCCGCATTGGCTCACTATGCGTATAGTCTGGTCGGACATCAATTGCTGCCAACGATCCTGGCAACCGGCGGCCTGGACTGGCGTTCGCTGGTCTGGAGCATATGGGAGGCGTTGATCTGTGCAGGGTTCTGCGTGGGCTTGCTGGTTCTATTTCGCCAGCGCCTCACCAGGCAGGGAAAGTTGCTGTCTGTCCTATCGGCTGCTGTCTACACCGTATACATCATTCATGTGTTATTGATTGTCGGCCTTCAGTTCGGCATGGTGGCGGTCGTGCTACCGCCCTTCGTTAAGTTTCTGGTTGTGACGCTCATCGGAGTGCCGCTCTGCTTTGGGATAAGTCACCTCATCAAAAAGCTGCCACTTGCAAGGAGAATCCTGTAACCAGAATCCTGCCAAACAAACACGCCGTAATATAGGTGCTTTAAAAATTGAGGATGTATAGCGCGTAACTCAAGCCAGGTGGTATTCTAATTCATTGAATACAACGAAGTAAGACTCTTCGATGTAATGGCGGCAGCAGCTTCAGCCCTATCAGCCTCCTCAAGGCCTCATCCTCCGCTATCTCCCTTATATCCTCCAGATGCCTGCCTCCCCCATTGAGCATCAGCATCAAAGGCTCTATAAACTGCCAGGCACCATAGCCCCGGTTGGAGCCGGGAGCGCGTAGTAGTAATATCCTATTGGCTCATTTTTAACTTGAAAGGTAACATCGTTTACTTTGTCATAGGGTAACCTCCTTTTTGGTGAGTATTATACTCACTTTAAACCAGGAGGGGTTTATATAATTTTAAAAACTCCTAACTCTATTTTTGGGTACTGAGCCTGTTTGACTAGTGGCGCCCGAGGTTTCAAGGATTATTTTTCCAGAGATAAATGAGTAAATTCGGTATTATTATTTTGCCCACGCGTATGATAGAAACTGAATCTAATCATAGTTTGTCTATAATTAATATTTTAAGAAGAAGCCGACAATGAAGATGGATGAAAATGCATTCTGTCAGACATTGAGCTTATTAATGGGCATGCTGCTCTTATGACCACTATGGTTTTGATGATAAAGGAATATAGGGATCGTATCATACTTTTACAATATTTCTTCCTCCCCTTATATTCTATTTCAATTATAAGGCGCACATTTAATTTGACCTACTATGTATAAGGACCTTATAGATGAGTTCCTTTTTAAGTTTCTGGGGGCTATAAGCCATCTCTATTGACCGGTGACTTTGTTTACTCTCGTATATTTTGAAACTAAAGGCTGAATGGCAATATAAAAGATAAAAACAAGTTAAGGGACACTTTCCCTTCATTACATTGTTCCATACTAATGCAATTTATTGATTTCTCACGGGTTATAAATAAACGACCAAATGAAAAAAAACTCTTGACAGAATTGATAACATTTATTATAATATTGATAGTTATTGAATATAATTAAATGTGATTAAAATAAAAAAAGAGATATTAATAAGTAGAGTAGGTATTTAACGAAAGATGAATAAAATTGACGAAGAAAAAAGTAGACGCTATAAGCCCAGCATAATGACTCTGCCTGAGCTGGCAAAATATATCAGGGTTCACAAATCCACCGTTTACAGGATGTTAAAGCAGAATCGTATCCCCGCTATTAAGGTTGGCAACCAGTGGAGATTTAAGAAGGAAAGGATAGACCGATGGCTGGAGACTAACGGGATGAAAACGAGCTCTGATAATGAGCAAGAACGACAATAACCTCCTCCTTCATAAAATAGCAAAGTCATCAGCTGTAAAAGGATAATCCACATTAGGAAAGTTTCATTCCCCTTTTTTCTCTTCTTGTCCAATGTGTATACAGATGATTTTAAGCTGCCACTATGGAGTTTTAGAGTAGGGGAGAGGAGGGCTACTGCTCAAACGCGAGAAGGCCAATCTGCTGAGTTTTCTCCAGCAACATCCTGAAGGTGATGGGGACATTCATGAGTTTTCTTTCCATTCCTCCTTAGAAAGCGAATAATTTTCCAAGTTTATTTGCTTCCGGGTTAGAGACGGAGCAATAATCTTTCCCATTATTGCTATGCTAAAATGGAAAGGGGATCGCAGGGAGCGGAGAAGGAGGTGGCATCTAAAATGTTAAATTTCCCGCATAAATAAAAAAACTCTTGGCGAATTATTGACATACAGAGTGACTTCTGTAAAATATAAATATTAACTTATTGGATCAAGGAATATGGCTGTTGACTCTTCAAAGGACTTCTTCCCTCCAGTAGTGGTCCTGGCAGCCGGCAGAGGGAAAAGGTTAGAGCCTCTCACCCATAAGCTTCCCAAAGCTCTGGCACCAGTAGTAAATAAGCCCATAATTGAGAGAATCATAAGAGATTTTATCACAACAGGAGCTGGGGAATTTATCGTAGTGGTCAGCTATCCAGATGGACCCATCAGGGATTACCTGACCCATGAGGCACATCTTGGAGTCACTCTTCGGTTCGCATATCAAAAGGAAAAGCTCGGTATGGCTCATGCCCTATTAGCAGCGCGGGATATGATTATTTCCCCTTGGTTTATAGTGACTGCATGCGACAACCTTTACCCACTGGAGCATCTGAAAGAAATTGTCGACCACTGGAGAAGGTCAGAGAGTGACGCTGTGCTCAGCCTGATGAAGGTTCCTTTCGAAGAGGTCTATTCCAATGCCATTGTTACCATTGAAAAAGGGCAGATAAGCAGAATTGTGGAAAAACCGAACAGAGGGGAAGTCTTCTCTCGCATAATCAGCCTCCCCTTTTACTTGCTCCCTCAGCAAATTATCGGCTTCCTTCCTCAGACCCCTCGCTCGCCCCGGGGGGAATTCGAGCTTCAGGATGCCATCCAATGGCTTATAGACTCAGGCTTCAATGTCCAGGGTGTTCTCACAACCGAACGCCATAACCTGACCACTCTGAATGACTTAATTCTAATAAACAAAATTTACCTGGAAAAATACTACCAGTCCTTTTCACCCGATAAAAGTAAATGGAAAAAGATTACCCTGATTGACCCTGTCTATGTCGCCCCTGATGTTGAGATTGGCGAGGGATCTGAGATCGGTCCCTGGGTGACGGTGGGCAGAGGCTCTCGCATTGGGCGAAGGGTTAAAATCTCCGAGTCAGTAATAATGCCTGGAGGAGCGGTTGAGGATGACGTTGAAGTAGTTAATAAGGTGGTTATATGAGAAATGATGCCTTTTGTTCCTTAATTGCCCTTGGTTTTGACTATATCTTGTAATATAGTATAAGTCAGTAGGGTGATGTATAGTTTTTTTATAATAAAAAGCTCGCATTTCAAGGAGGGTAAAAATGGGAGACCTGAGTCGCCGTGATTTTTTTAAGAACGCTGCTGGAGTGGGGTTAGGGATTTCTTTCTTTGAGCCAATTCTTTTTAAAAGAAGAGCCACTGCCGGCGTTTCAGCAAGTCTGCCGGTGATAATCTCCAGCGGAGGACATGGCATCAAAGCCAACGAGGCTGCATGGCAAATCCTTGGCAAAGGCGGGAATTCCCTCGATGCCGTAGAGAAAGGAGCAAATGTCATTGAGAGCGACCCCGAGGATATGAGTGTGGGAATCGGGGGCCTGCCCAACGAGGAAGGGGAGGTGGAGCTTGACGCCTCAATAATGTCCGGACCCGATAGAAACGCCGGAGCAGTAGGAGGCATCAAATATATTGAAAACCCCTGCTCAGTAGCCAGGTTGGTGATGGAGCGCACCGACCATGTGATGATTGTAGGGGAGGGAGCGCTGAGGTTTGCCCTCGCCCACGGCTTTCAAAAGAAAAACCTTCTTACCGACAGGGCCAGGGAGAGATGGCTCCGTTGGAAGGAGACCATGAGCGATAAGGACGACTGGTTTCCCCCGAAAGAGCTGAAAGAGGCGGAGAAGGATTTAGTGCAAACTTACGGCACCATAAATGTCTTGGCTGTTGATGTTAATGGGAACATAAGTGGAATTACCACCACCAGTGGGCTTTCGTTCAAAATACCTGGCAGACTGGGAGATTCTCCGATTATCGGGGCGGGATTATATGTGGATAACGATGTAGGAGCTGCTGGAGCCACCGGAAGGGGAGAAGAGGTCATCAAAACCTGCGGGAGCTTTATGGTGGTAGAGAATATGCGCCGGGGGATGTCGCCCCAGCAAGCCTGCGAGGATGTGGTCAAGCGCATCATAAATTGGCACGGGGGAAAGGCAGACTTTCAGGACAATTTTGTCGCCATTAACAAGAAAGGGGAAACAGGCGCCGCTTCCATCCGTAAGGGTTTCAGGTATGCCGTATATAACGAGAAAGGGAACAACCTGTACGAAGGAGTTGGCCTGTTAGATTAGGGTGCTGTTTTTTTCTATAAGTTTCCTATAAGCCTGAGAAAGGTGTAAATATCTCCAAACCCTCGTCCTCTTCTATTATTTCGTGAGGCGGAGAAGTGCTGCTGACGCCAAAGGAGGAGGTCTACCATCGCATAGGTAGGCTCCAGAAAGAGCTTAACTCTGCGAATGTCGATGGCTTCCTTATCTTACAAAATGTCAACCTCTTCTATTTCTCGGGGACGATGCAGAACTCGGTTTTGTTCGTCCCCCGAAAAGGTGAGCCTCTCCTGTTGGTGAAAAGGAGCTTAACCAGAGCTCAGATAGAGTCTCCTCTGGTTAATATTGTTCCTTACACTCGCCTGGCAGAGCTTCCACGTGCTCTGTCCACCTTAGGGGAAAAGCCTCCCACTAAGCTCTATTTAGAGCTGGATGTATTGCCTGTTCGGCCCTATCTTCGATTGAAGGAGCTATTTTCTGAAGCTGAGCTCGCCAATGGCTCGGAGTTGAGCAGAAAGCTGCGGACAATTAAATCAAGTTTTGAAATTGAGCAGATGCAGAAGGCGGCAGAGATAGCAAGGGCTGTGTACTCCGAAATCCCCTCCCTTCTTCAGCCAGGAATGCGAGAGATAGATTTATCTGCAGAACTCGAAGCAAGGTTTAGAAAAAAGGGTCATCAGGGGTTGGTGAGAGCTCATAGGTGGGACCTGGAGCTCTATTATGGAGCGGTGATTTCGGGAGCTAATATGTCCTATCCGGTTCCATTTGAAGGACCTGATGGCGGGATGGGGCTCTCAGTGGCAGTTCCCCAGGGAGCAGGGGTGAAGCCGATACAAGAAGGGGAACCTATTATGGTTGATATGGTGGTGGGTTATAATGGATATCTTATAGATAAGACGAGGATTTACGCTCTGGGGTATCTCGCCGAAGATTTACTAAAGGCTCATCGCTTTGCGCTGGAGGTGCAGGAGAAGATGACCGAGCTGCTCCGCCCCGGAAATAGCTCACGCCACATTTATCAGACGGTAATGAAAAAGGTTGAACAGTCACCTTATCGGGACTATTTTATGGGCTATGGTGATAACCAGGTCAAGTTTGTAGCTCACGGAATAGGATGTGAGATTGACGAGCTACCCCTTATTGCCGAAAAGCCAGATCTGGAGCTGCAGCCCGGAATGACTCTGGCAGTAGAGCCCAAGATATTCTTTCCTCAGAAGGGTGGAGTGGGAATAGAGAACACATGGTTGATAACCGAAGATAGACCAAAGAAGCTGACCGTCTTCCCGGATGAGCTTCATATTTTGTAATCTAATCTTTGAATTCTGATTGAACTACGGTTATATTTTTGCTATAATTATATTGAAAGAGAGGCAAACAGAGATGCCAGTTTTCGATGAGAAGAGGATAAATCTTACTAAAAGCAGCGCCGATGCTATCGTAATTCGCTGCGCTCATTTTCATTATAAAAAGCAGCTCTTTGGTGAAAAGAAAAACGAGAAACACACCCATGAGGTTACCCTTACCAAAGAGGGCTGCCAGCACAATTGTACCTCGCAAGGGAGAACAGGGCGCTTTGCTTGCCAGGTTGCCCAAAAAGGGAAAGCGCTCGATCGCTATTTTGAGTACTGGGAGAGAAAAAAATCCCTGAATTCCGCTATATCCAAAATGCAGGAGTAGAGCAGCCTGTATAGATAATAGGGTTCATCCCCTCCTTCTCCCACAAACCTCTTCTCAAAGGAGATTCTGTAATCTTCTAATGGAACCTTTAGAAAAATTATCACGCCGTCATGTGAGGGAGATATTCCTTGACTCCCTGGCGGCGGTGGACCCCACCGAGCTTACTGCAGGCTCCCTCCGGTTAACTAATGAGATGCTAAGGGTCGGTGAAAAAGAATATAACCTCTCTCAATATGATAGCATTTATGTCATCGGGGTAGGGAAGGCGTCTGCCAAAATGGCTTTTGCCCTGGAGCAGATGCTGGAGCAGAGGATAAAAGAGGGATTGGTCATCACTCCCTATCGGACTAAGATGAAGCTGAAAAGAATAGAAATCCATATAGGTGGACATCCCATACCCAATGAGGCTGGGATGAAGGGAACCCAGCAGATAGTGAAGCTGTTAAGGGGATTGACCAAGAGGGACCTGGTTTTCGCTTTGATCTCCGGCGGTGGCTCTGCTATGCTCACCCTTCCTGCTTCTCCTGTAACTCTGGAGGATAAGCGTCAACTGACTCGTCTCTTGCTGGAGTGCGGGGCAAATATAGATGAAATCAACACCTTAAGAAAGCATCTATCTCAATCCAAGGGGGGCCAACTGGCAAAATATGCCTCACCTGCTGCTCTGGTAAGCTTGATTCTGTCCGATGTGGTCGGCGATAGGCTTGATAGCATTGCCTCGGGACCGACTGTGCCCGATGACACAACATTTGCCGATTGCCTGGGCATAATAGAGAAGTATAGACTCAGGGATAGGGTTCCCAAGCGGGTACTCCATTATCTACAGAAGGGATTGGAGGGAAGGGTAGGGGAAACTCCCAAGAAAGGGGACCCTATTTTTGAAAACTGCTACCATGTGGTTATAGGCAATAATCTTCTGGCTCTTAGGGCAGCGGCAGCGAAAGCAGAGGAGTTGGGCTACCGACCCTTTATCCTCTCCTCCTCTGTTGAAGGCGAAGCCAGAGAGGCAGCCCGCTTCCACAGTGCGTTAGTTAGGGAGGTCTTGAGCACGGGTAACCCTATCCCTCCACCAGCCTGCCTTATATCAGGAGGAGAAACGACAGTTACGGTGAGAGGGAGCGGTATCGGAGGACGCAATCTCGAATTTGTCCTGCAATTAGCGCTGGAGATTGATGAATTGCCTCAGGTTACTGTATTGAGCGCCGGCACCGATGGAATTGATGGCAACTCTGACGCCGCCGGCGCTCTGGCTGATGGGGAGACAATCTCCAGAGCAGCTGATTTTGGGTTAAACCCACGAAGTTTTTTGGATAATAACGATTCCTATACCTTCTTTAGAAAATTAGGGGATTTGATAATTACAGGTCCCACGGAGACGAATGTGCTGGATGTCAGAATAATAGCCTTAGGGGAGGGAAACTGCAGATGACATTATGCACATAATCCTTTTATATTCAATAAGTTATAAGTAGAATATGCTTCATCTCGTTTTTAATAAAAAGGTTGACAAGTCGGTGCGGAAATGGTATCTTTAAACAATAAAAGAGGCAAGTTATTTAATTCCTTGGGCGGTAAAATATAGAACAGAAGATGTCATACGAGAATAAAAGTCTAGATTTTAAGAAGAAGATCATAGCGCTTCTTAAGGAAGACTTTTTTAATCAAGGCTCGATCTCATCACGATTGGAAGAGATATACGAGCAGACCGGGGGAGAAGTTTACTCAGAGCTTCTTTACCTGTTAACGAGTAAGAAATTCAGCGAAGAGGAGGCTCTGAGGCACTGGTTTGCTATTATGGAGCATCGAGTGGGGCTGAATAACAGGCTGGGAAGGGATGTGGGGCTTAGGGTTGCATTGCTGGATTACTTCTTTAATTTAAAATCCTATATAAAAAGCCCCAAGATAATAGAGATAAATGATTTCTTACAGATAGAGCACTCTGCGAACACAGATGGGCTGACCGGTCTGTTCAATCAAAGCTTCTTCAAGCTTAGTCTCAAGCGCGAAATCGAGCGTTCCAAGCGGCATAATCTGAAAACCTCCCTTATATTCTTCGATTTGGACAATTTCAAAAGGGTCAACAATGTCTTCGGTCACCTGGAAGGAGACTATGTACTATCGGATGTCGGCAATATAATCAGAAGCAATGTCCGAGAATTCGACCTCCCCGCTCGCTACGGTGGGGATGAATTCTCCATCATATTGCCCGATACCAATAAGGAGGAGGCTTTTAAGGTTGCTTCCCGTATTAACAGCGATATAGACCAATACTGCTCCTCTTCTCAGAAACTCAAGGAGAAATCCTTGAGGCTGACCATAAGCTGTGGCATAGCATCCTATCCTGATGATGTCAACTCGGCAGAAGAGCTTCTCAATTTTGCCGATAAAGCCCTCTACAAAGCGAAATTCTTAGATAAAGTGGGCTCTCCAATTATCCCCTTTAAAGAGAGGAGGAGATTTCCCCGTTATCAGATCAGAAACCCATTAAGATATAGGAGATTTGCCTCTAAGGGAAACTTGGAAGAACCTCTCCAAGCTACATTCACCAAAAATATCAGCCAGGGAGGTGTCCTTTTCGAATCTTCATTACCCATCGGAGTGGATACCGAACTGGAGCTTTACCTCAGGTCTACCACTCTGGAAAAGGACCAGAGGATTATAGGGAGAGTGGTACGGTTCCAGCAGATAAATAACCCAGATGTCAATGGGAAAATATATGATGTCGGAGTCCGTTTCCTCAATGAAGGGGAAGAGGAAAAATTGCGCATTTTCTAAAAGGGAGCGCTCTTCTAGTTAAAACCTATCTCACATTTCATCTCATCATGCTTTTTCCAGCACCAAAAAGAAATGGTTGACATTTTTTCTCTATGCGAATATGATTTCTGAGAAAAAAGCTCACAGGGAGTCAACAAGTGCCAATTGAGAAGGGGAGTAATAAGGAAACCAGGGGGCTCATAATAATATTTACCGGCGATGGGAAAGGAAAGACCACTGCCGCTCTGGGGACTGCGCTTCGAGCAGTTGGCTTTAACTTTAAAGTGCTGATGATCCAGTTTGTCAAGGGGAAGTATCCCTATGGTGAGCATACCTCGGTCAAGAGGCTGACACCACACTTTGAGATAATAATCAAAGGGAAAGGCTACTATAAGCTTCCCGGAGACAACACTCCCGAAGAGGAACACAAAAGAGCAGCTCATGAGGGTCTGGCTCTGGTTAGAGAGCGAATGCACAGCGGAGATTACCACCTTATAATTCTTGATGAGATAAATATTGCCATCCACACCGGCTTATTGCAGGTAGAGGAGGTTCTCGATTTGTTGAAGGAAAAACCCCCCTCACTTCATTTAATCTTAACAGGCCGAAACGCTCATCCTGAACTGATTGCCAAAGCAGACCTGGTAACAGAGATGAAGGAGATAAAACACCCTTTCAAGGAGGGTGTCTTAGCTCAAAAAGGGATAGATTTTTAACCCTTTTCATCCTTTTTACAGAGCCAATTCCGAAGCCCATTTTTCCGAAGAAGCTCAATTCCGTAACCTGCTAAGGTGCGACCAGATAATATCTTGACAAAAGTGGCAAAAGATATTAAAAATTAAGATGAGCTTTCCAGAAAAGGTGGGCGGTTAGCTCAGTTGGGAGAGCGCTGCTTTCGCACGGCAGAGGTCGCCGGTTCAAGTCCGGTACCGTCCACCAAATTTGTTTTTTATACAGGTTCACAAGGCAATAAGCGAGTATTTTTCCTAAGGATGATAGAGGAGGAAGATATGAAAGTAGTGCCCTATTGGGAGGTAACTGCGGAGAGCTTAGAAGACCCCGAAGCCAGCGGGGCAAAAATGAGATGGGTCATCGGCCAGAAGGATGGGGCAGAGAACTTCGCTATGCGGGTGGTAGAGATAGCTCCCGGAGGGAATTCTCCCTTGCATCGGCATCCCCATGAGCACGAGGTTTTTGTCCTCAAGGGAAAAGGGATTCTCACCTGTGAGGGTGAGAAAACCCCTTTGATTCCGGGTGATGTGGCTTTCATCCTTCCCAATGAAGAGCATCAATTTCGGAATACCGGGCAGGATAAATTAGAGTTCCTGTGTCTTATTCCCATCAAGAAATAATTTCCTCCCTACCTGCCCCTGGAGAGGGATTAGTAAGACTTACAAAAGCGGGGATATTATAAATGAAAGCAGAAGAGATTAAATGCCCTGAATGCGGCGCTGTTATGTCAAGAAAGAGGAGAAATCCTGTTCCCACTGTTGACATAATAATAGAGCACGAAGATGGGGGGATTATCTTAATTGAGCGGAGAAATTATCCTTATGGCTGGGCGATACCCGGGGGGTTTCATGAATACGGTGAGACTGCCGAGGAGTGTGCTCTGCGGGAAGCCAGGGAAGAGACCTCCCTTGATGTTACCCTCACCCGGCAATTTCATACCTACTCCGACCCGAGGCGTGACCCCAGGGGTCATACCGTTTCCACGGTATTTATAGCTAAAGGGAAGGGAATACCCCGGGCAGCGGACGATGCCAAAGGGATTGGGGTGTTCACCAAAGATAACCTCCCCTCACCGATAGCTTTTGACCACTACCAGATTCTTGAGGATTACTTTTCAGAGAGATACTGACTTCTGCTAACCTATCTTACCTACTGACATAGCAGTTTTTATGCACTTTATCAACCAGGAAATATAGAAGGAAAGGATATCGGTTATCGACTTTCCGATTTGATTTTTTTCAACCTCACTTGAATATCCTTTTGACTGGGGTCTAACTTAAGGGATTCCTCCAGCAGCTGGATGGCTTTCTCTCTCTGGTTCAAATTGTAATAGATATACGCCAGGTAGTTCAGAACGGGAGGGAATTTGGGTAGCACCAACCTGAGTTCTTCGTAATAGCGCCTGGCTTCCTGATAATCTTTTTTATATATGTATGCCTGACCGATGAGCTCTAACAGATTAGGTTGGCGTGGGGAGGCTACCAGAAGGGAACTAGCTTGCTCTATCAGTTCGTCGTATTTCTGGTTTAATAGGAGAAGTGTGCAGTAGTCGAGATTGGCTTGGAGGTGGTCGGGATTCTTACTAAGAACAGCCTTAAGCCCCCTTTCGGCAGCCTCATAGTTTCCGGTGTTCATATAGCGCTTAGCCCGGAAGTAATCGTACTGGGGGCTGTTGTAATGGACAATAACCTGATTGTAGCTCCAGCACTCGGGCTCTGTCTGGGAGACTAGCTCAAGATCAGCCCAGGCGGAGGTTTCTACCACCCTCTCTCCAGCGGTCATGTTTTTCAAGAAGATATCCAGAGAGGCTTCCCCCACCCTTAACCCCTCCAGCCCTAACCGCTGATAAAGGGTAACCACCAGGGCGTTGCTCTTTACCAATTCTGCCAGCGACTCCTCCATTCTGCTCACCAGCTCCCCTCTCTGGGAGATCTCGTAGCAGAGGAGATAGTTGGTCGCCTGCTGGCGGGTTATCTCATTGGGGAAGAAGAGTTGAAAGAAGGCTATCAATGCCTCTTCCTGGGAAAATATGTTATCCACTGAGGGAGTGATAACCAGGTCTCCAAACTGGAAAGCCTTTATCTTCTGGTTTGGCTTTTCCCCCGCTGAGATGCGGGTTATTTTCTTGGCCAGGTATAAATTGCCTATCAGAGGCTTCTCATTAGAGAAGGGAGGAATGACAAGCTCTGCTGAGGTGGAGGCAATCTCCTTGCTCACATTATTCCCCAGAACCAGGTCGAGGTGGAAGTTGCCGGGAACCAAAGCCCTTCTAAACATCAGCATCATGGGGCGATAGCGAATTTGCTCAAATTTAGCTTCATCAAGATATATATCCTCAAGGCTGTGAGAAAAGAAATCGATGACCTTCTTGTCATCATCCTTGACGGTGCCCCTGAGGTCCATGTTGATGAAGTATTGGTCATCATATTTACCGACCTGCAAATCCTCAGGCTTAATCTCAATGGCTATATCGTAGAAAATGTTACCGGCGGATGAGACAAATCATCTGACAAGCTTCCCTATGGTAATAGTTTTGAAGAATATCTCCACCTCCACCTCGCCTTTTCCTGCCAGGGTGGCGTCTACATACTCTTTTCTACTCTCCTCCACTAAGTTGCCAGCTCTCCATATGTAGCCTATCAGTCGTTCAGATTCTGTCATTGCCGCCCTATACCCATAGGTCCCATACCCCCCGGCGCTGGGCAGATAGCTCCATGCGGCATGAGATACGTTATATCCCAGCCTGCTGAGGTACTCAAATTGAAGCTCCTCGTCAAGGGGCTGGACCTCTGGAGTAGACCTGAGCAACCGATAAGGGGAATCGGTTAGGGGGCGGTACAATCTAAAGGGGGGATGACCATCCCTCCAATAGAATATGAGATAAAAGCTCGGGGGAAGGTTGTACTGGGTATTACCCATATAGTGCCACAGTTCCATTCGATGGGTTTCAAAGCTACTCGCAAATTGGGTTATGGTGGCAGGCTTTCCTAAAGTGATGTAGACTCTCCCCCGGTCGGTCTTCCACCCCGGCAGGTAGGTTCCCCTTCCAAGGAATTTATTGGCATATGCCCATCTTTGGTAATGCTCATCTTTGAATTCATTCCTCTTGGTTCCCGGAGTAGGGTCTCTTGCCAGCCAGAATCTCTCGATAAACAAATCCTTATGTTTGTCGGTCTTGAGCTGGAGGAATCCTTTAAGTTCGTAATTGGAAATTATATAATCTACTTCGTCAAGCCACCTCTTATATTTTTCGGGGAGGTCATTTCTTAGTTTTTTGAAATCTACCTTATTTTTCTGCTTAAGGAGAGCGTTGGTTACGAGGTTCTCAGGCGCCATCCCTGTCGCTCGCTGCAAGGTCACTCCGTTCTCTGTGAAGCATATTCTCACATAGTTCTTCCCCTCGTCATCCCCTTTCGGATAAGATGCCCCTACAAAGAACATAATGATAAACAAGGCTAAAAGGAGCTTCCCTCCCTGTTTACCAATATTTTCTCTTTTCATGAACACCTCGCCTCCTTTTGAGGATGTTTAATGAGGTTTTTCTCTTTTTTAAAAAATGATTTACCGCAATATTTATGCCGGCTTACTGCGGATGGAGTCCCATTCACCTAAGGTGAGTTTTTTGGGAATCGCCATAGGGTTAGCTTTATTGCTATAATTCTATGAAAATAATGGAGTTACCTTTACTGCTCAAAGGGTCTTCCGGATATTCTATTTACCTTATACTTAGCTAAAAATGAGGTGCTCCTGTTCCGTTGAGTTTCTGTACAATTAGGATGAATTATGTCTCCTTAAAAGGACATTCAATTTTTAAACATGTCATAAGTGAGGGAAGATAGAATGCGGGGACATCGGTCCGCCGGGAACAGGATATAATCTGCTTCATTCTCTCTCAGAAATCCCTCTTAGAATGACATCATAGTCACGAATATCCCAGAGCCTAACCAAGTGATAGCTACGATAATTATATCCTGAAAAAACCAAATCACCGCTGCCGAAGCAGACACTACATGCATCAGAATAACGCTCACTAAGCGTAGTGCTGGAGACAAGAACTACTGCTCTACTAATTATTATCTGATGGCTTGAAAGAGGTGTTCCATTAATTTTGCTATTTTGCGAGCTTGGAAGCTATCATGGCGACATGTTTTCCCTTAAACCGAGCTGCTTCCAACTCATTTTCGCTGGGCATACGCTCACCCCTGGGACCTGCAAGAGTCGCTGCTCCATAGGGAGACCCTCCGGTAATCTCGTCGATACGCATTTGACCTTGAAAAGTATATGGCAGGCCTACAATGATTATTCCATGATGGAGAAGTGTAATATGGAAACTGAGTATGGTGGACTCTTGCCCTCCGTACTGCGTGGCGGAGCCAGTAAATGCACTTCCCACTTTACCTACCAGTGCTCCCGTAGCCCATAGCTAGCCAGTAGCATCGAGGAACTGTCGCATCTGTCCATACATATTGCCGAATCGTGTTAGTGTGCCAAAAATAATGGCATCGGCGGAAGCTAACTCATCTACTTTACATATAGGGATATGAGAATAAGCTTTCTGGGCTTCAAGAGCTCCTGTTTTGACGAGCACTTCTGGGCAATGTTTCTGAAACACGGCGCATGTCTACCGTTGCACCTTCAACTTCCTTGGCACCTTTGGCAATGGCCTATGCCAGACGATGGACATGGCTGTGCATGGAATAATAGACGACTAACACCTTCATGATTTACCCCCCCTTTCTTAGATTATTTAACATGGAAGTAGTTACTAATTTTAAGGATGATATTTGCAATAAGGATTATAAAAAAGCTCGCTATAAGGCTATGTTGCTGAAGAACAAAAAAATCATAAATAGTGAATATAGTGTAATAAATATTATGCCTTCCAAGCGCCTGATTTCCCACTGACTTTTTATGAAAATTAAAAGCAAAAGGCTCACAAAGAGCATGAACGGTGTGGTGAAGAGTACAGTTGATTTTATAATTGAAAGAGGGAAAATCAATGCCGAAACTCCCAGGACCAGAAATATGTTGGCAATGTTTGAGCCAATGATATTGCCAACAGCGATGTCACCGTAACCCTTTCTTGCTGCGGATATTGACACGCTTAGCTCTGGCAAGGAGGTGCCCACAGCTACGAGGCTGATACCAATTAATGTCTTGGGGATATTAAAAAAATTTGCAAAGAATATCGCTTTTTCAACAAGAAATTCTGCCCCAAAAACCACCGCAAAGCCACTTATTATTAAGATTGCCAAGTCCTTAACAAAACCTGCTTTGGATGTCTGCTTACTTTTTCTCTCTTCTGTAGTCATTTGTTTGTTCGTTTTTACTTTGTTTAACTCATTGGCTATTTTGTTTTTTACTGTTATTAAATACTTAAATCCGAAAAAGTGTCTGATGAAATCTTTAAAATTGTATTTTCCTCTCAATTTCGGCTTAGTTCCAACCAAGAACATCACATACGCAAAGTACAGGAAAATAAATATCACTGCTTCTGTTCTTGAGATTGTCCTGTTGATGCTAAAAACAAAGAATAGCAATGCGGCAAAGAGCATTATATATCCATCTCTTTTCAGCATTTCCTGGCGTGTCCTTATTATGTGTATCGCTGCTGCGATACCCACTATTAATCCTATGTTGGCTATATTTGAGCCAACCACATTGCCTATTATTATGCCGCTTTGCTGTTTCAGAGAAGCTATGATAGAGGATACCAGTTCCGGAATTGATGTGCCTACAGCAACCAATGTCAAGCCAATAACAAATTCTGAAACTCTTAATTTCCTTGCTATTGATGCAGCAGATTTGACAAAAAAATCCGAGCCTTTTACCAGTAAAGCTAATCCAGCTGCGAAAATCAGTATATTAAGTAATATTTCTTGGTACATTATTTAAATTTTTGAACAGGATTATACGATTCACGCCTGAGCGAGAGCTTTTATAACCATTCCTTTTTTCTGAAATAGAACAACATTAGAACGCCAATAGCTACCATCACAAGCAAAACCAGTGGATAGCCCCAGTGCCATTCAAGTTCGGGCATAAATCTAAAATTCATCCCATAAATACCCGCTATGAAGGTGAGGGGAATGAATATGGTGGCGATGATAGTCAAAACCTTCATTATCGCATTCATTCTGTTGCTGATGCTGGAGAGATAAATGTCAAGCATCCCGGAAAGCATGTCTCGGAATGTCTCTATGGTATCAATCACCTGAAATGTATGATCGTACACATCTCTCAGGTATATTGAGGTGCTCTTCTTGATCAGGGGAGATTCTTCTCTTTCTAACACACTGACTACTTCTCTTAAAGGCCAGGTTGATTTACGCAAAAATATCATCTCTCTTTTCAAGTTGTGAATAGCCTGTAGGGTTTCAGGGGTAGGATTTTTTACCAATTCTTCTTCCGTATGCTCTATTTCTTCTCCAAGCTGTTCAAGAATAACGAAATAGCTGTCCACAATGGCGTCCATTAAGGAGTAGGCAAGGTAATCAGCCCCCATTTTTCTTATGCGACCTTTACCATTTCTGATTCTATCTCTGACAGGATTAAACACATCACCTATACTCTCTTGAAAGGAAATGACGAAATTTGAGCCAAGAATCAAACTTACCTGCTCCGATTTTATTTCAGTTTCTTCTTTGTCATAGTAGAGCATTTTTAACACAATAAAGAGGTAGTTCTCAAAATGCTCAATTTTGGGGCGCTGCCCTGTATTTACAATATCCTCCAGTAGAAGCGGGTGCAGATCAAAGTGTTTTCCGATATCCTCTATAATCTCCACCTCATGAATACCGTCTATGTTTATCCAGGTTACCGTTGGCGTATCTTTGAAAGGAAAACATTCCTCAATCTTTTCTGCTTCGTACTGCTGAAACTTATCCTTATCATAGTCAATGATGGTAATCCTTGTCTTCTCAATTTTTTTCTCCCCTATATGAACAGGAGTCCCCGGTGGAAGACCAGTCTTTTTTGATACTCTCTTAATTAGTCTCAGCATTATTTTTCACCCTCTTTCGAATACAATAATTGATAATAGATACTAATCTCACCTTCTCAAAAATTATTTAGTGTTCGCCTCTCTTGTATTATAGATGTATTAATATACTAATTTATAGCATACAATTAGTTTTCAAATCAATATTAAAATACAGCAGAGATTAACGCCAAGGCTTTCCTAATTCAGAACGCCAAGCAAATGCTTTTAGGATTGTTCATAGAATCAGGTAGATTTCTGTGAATTATAAACTCATTAGATTCAAAAAAAGCTCAAAATAAATCTCCGGTTACCCCTATTTTTGCTCCTTAAATCTTAAGGGAAGCTTTAAAAATGCCTGGATTTCCTGCCAGGGGAGGTCTCCCTTGCGGAGGATGGTCGGCTCATCGCCAGATAGGTCAAGGATGGTGGAGCCCCTTACTCCTGTGGTAGTTCCTCCGTCAATTATGAGGTCGATTTTAGTGCTAAACTGCCTTATAACCTCTCCAACATGGGAGGAAGGTGGGTGTCCGGAGATATTGGCACTGCTCCCGGTGATGGGGAATCCGCATTGCCTCACTATCTCTCTGGCGATTTCTGCCTGTGGAAGACGAAAGCCAAGGGTTTGACCTCCAGCCTTCAAATTGTCAGGAAAGCGATCGGCTACTTTGACCACGATTGTCAGAGGTCCCGGCCAGAAGTGCTTAACAAGAGGGAAAAAGCTCGGCGGAGGCTCAATGGGAATCTTTTTGAGGTCTTCTACCTCACTTATAAGCAGTAGCATGGGCAGGGTAACTTTCCTTCTTTTGAGCTGATAAACCTTGTCCACTGCTTGAGGGTCGTAAGGGTTCACCCCCACGGCATAAAAAGTATCGGTGGGGAAGACGATAACCCCTCCCGCCCTAACAATGTGGGCTGCTTTTTTTATTTCCTCTTTATTTATATGCTCAGGGTCAATGATAACTATTTGGCTCATAAGTTTAATTAAATTATAGCATAATAAATTACTCGATTTAAAGAAAGATAGGATTGACAATTGAATGACCATGGGACAGGACTTAACAAGGGGAGGGGCTGGACTTCACCCATTTTTATAAGGTAGACTCTTTGGGCTCATCCTTTTCATCGGAAGAGGGAGCAAAGCTCTTTTCCAGCTTCTCCTTTATCATGGAGCCAGACACTATTCGATTCCTTCCCGCCTGTTTTGCCTGATACATCCTCTTGTCGGCTTCCTGAATGAGTCGGTAGCTATCTCTTCCGTCCATTGGATAGGTGGCAATCCCCCCGCTGACGGTTATCTTTCCCATTGGTTGACTCTCCTCTTTGGCAAAGTGGAACTTCTCAATATTTTCTCTTACTCTCTCTGCCAGAATATAAGCTCCCTTTTCGGGTGTATTAGGAAGAATGAAGAGGAACTCCTCTCCTCCATAGCGTACTGCGATATCATCTTCACGGACAGTCTCTCTTATAATCTGTCCAATAGTAGATAAGACCTCGTCACCAGCTAAATGACCATGAGAGTTATTGTAATGTTTGAAATCATCTATGTCAAATATGCACATCGAAATGGAACTACCTCTTTTTTCTGCTCGGGTAATCTCGTCACCCAAGAGAAACATAGCATACCGGCGATTAAATAATCTGGTGAGCCCATCGAAATTTGCCAGATACTCCCTTTGTCTGAAAATTCTGGTATTGGTAATAGCAACGCTCCCCAGGTCGGCAATCATCTTCAATATCATTTTCTCATTTTTAAAATGTTTTGTTAGCCCACCAATGCTGATAACTCCCAGGACTTCGTCCCTAGATACCATGGGTGAGCACAGTTCAGATGTAAAGAAGGGAAGCGTGGTCTTTTGCAGCATTTTCTTTACCAATCGAGTCTCTTTTTGGAAATCATCGTCACTCATAGTCATCTTTTTCTGAGCTACCAGCCCTATCCTACCTTCTCCGACTGCAATCTTATAACCCAAATTGACCTCTTTAATAAGCCCTATTGCGGCGGTAAGAATGAGAGTTTGATGGTCTTTGGAACTGAAGAATATCAGAATCTGCTTAGGGGTGAAAATATGCTCTATTATCTTACATAGAATTTCTGATATTTTCCTACCATAAAGGTCCAGATTGAGCTGTTTAATAAATGAGGGAAGAAATATGAGTAAGTTGGAAAGCTCACGGTTTTCCTCTGAGAGTTCTCTAACTGTATTTTGGAGCTGACTTATTTGCGATTGGTCTTCCCTGCTCTCCTGCCAATAATCAGATTCTATTTTGCTTTTGAGAGCCAGCATACGATGCCGGTGGAATAAGATAAAAAAGACTATAAGACTTCCACAAGCTATGGTTATCAGTATAAATATTTCCATCTTATTAGCTCCACGAAAGGTAAATCGTTTTTACCTTCTGCCTTTGTATATTCTTAAGCAGAAATCTGTAACTTATTAAACCCTTTGATGAGGCCTGAAAAAGTGATATAATTAGGGAGAAATTAACTGTTGCTCCTTGGTGGGCAAGGATGATGCTCGAAATCCGTCCATTGGGAAAAGCTCTTATCTTTGCCGGTATAGTGTTCATCTTCATAGGCATTCTTATCCTCTGGGGAGGGAAAATCCCCCTGTTAGGGAAACTGCCGGGTGATATTCATATTAAAAGGGATACTTTTCAATTTTACTTCCCTTTGGCTACCTGCCTTTTGTTAAGTCTTCTCATTACTATTATAATAGCTCTGATTCGTCGATAGAATAATTTTTATCCATTCATTCCATAGATTCAGATGATGAAGTGAAAGTTCCTTTATTCCGTTTGATGGGGCTCTCTTTAGGGCTCAATTTTCTGTCTTGCTCAAGTATATTAATAAAGATGTCCACCAATTCCTTTTTCCATTTCTTGCCCGCTCCTTCTTTGAGAACTTGCAAGGCTTGATCGAAGGTAAGGGCTTTTCTATAAGGACGTTGGCTGGTGAGAGCGTGGAACACATCTGCCAATGAAATTATCTGAGCTCCGAGAAGGATGTCATCCCCCTTTAGCCCGTCTGGATAGCCACTGCCATCCCAGTTTTCGTGGTGATGCTTTACCAGAGGCAATATTTCCCTGAAGGCATGAATGGGCTCCAGAATTTTAACTCCTATCACGGGGTGTTGCTCCACCAGCGACCGCTCATTTTGGCTTAGCCTCTTTGAAGTGAGAAGAGCACTTTCGGGGACGCCGATCTTACCTATGTCATGGAGCGAAGCAGCCAGTCTAATCTTCTCCACCTCTGGTGCCGGCAATCGCAATCGGTTAGCTATTGCAGCAGCATATTCTACCACCTTATGAGAATGTCCATGGGTGTAATGGTCTTTAGCATCAACGGCAGCTACCAGAGAGGCTACTGTTGAATAAATCTCCTTGGGGATTCTCTCCTCGTTAAAAACCCCTCTGAGCTTTTCTCGCACCCTATCGGCTAATTCTTCACCGGTCTGAAAGTGGCGCTTGGACATCACCGATATAAAGGCTTCCAGCGTTTTCAAATTCCAGCTTTTCAGGTCCTTTATCTCTTCGACTTCTATCGATTTTACCTGATCCCCCCCGTTATGTTTGGCCAAATACATTGCCTGGTCGACCAAGCGGATGAGGTCGCTGGGATTATTCGTAGAGGCGGGAAAAGTGGCTACGCCAATACTGGCGGTAATATTGTAAAATGTATTTTTGAACTCCCGATGGATATCTATACACAGCCGATTGGCAACTTTATATGCTTCCCTTAACCCAGCATTGGGGAGCAGACAAATAAATTCATCACCTCCGTATCTGGCATGTATATCGGAATAGCGTGTTGCTTTAACCAGAAGACTACCCACCCTTTGTAATACCGTATCCCCTGAAGCATGACCGAAGTTATCGTTGACCAGTTTTAAATTATCAATGTCTATCATAAAAATTGAAAGCGGCTGATTGTTCCTTTTTGAGCGTTCCACCTCCGCTTTTAAAAGACTCTGAAAGTGGCGGTGGTTATAAAGACCGGTGAGTTCGTCGGTAATAGATTGGTGCTTTGCTTCTTCAAATAATTGGGCGTTCTTTAAGGCGCTGGCAGCGGAGTTTGCCACTACTTGATAGAAACTGATCTCCCTGGGAGTTACAAAGGAGGTATGGTTGATCGACTTTAGATACAATGCCCCCATTACCTTATCTTCAAACATGAGGGGGATTACCAGCAAAGAGACTACCTTTTCCTTAGTTAATCTATCGCTTATATCTACCAACAAGGGGCTCTGATAGACATCGGGTATCTGCAGGAGCTTTCTCTCGCTGAGTGATTTATCTAACTCTGGATAGTCGGAAAGGTTTACTGTGGAATATGCTACTTCCCCCTTTTCCTTCCCTTGCACCAGATAGGGTTCCTTATTCCCTTTTCTGAATAGAAGAATGGAGCAATCAATTCCCTTGATGTTCTCTTTAATTTTTTCCATTATCACTGCAAGAATATTTCGCAACTCTAAAGTGGAGGCTATAGTCTGAGAGATAGCCAGGATGTTCTCCATCTCTGTTTTCTCCTCGGCTAATCTCCGGGCGGTCAACTGTTCCCTTTTGACTTTCTCCACAAAGGTCCCATAGAAAAAGGCGATTATAAATATAAAGGGGATCCGTAGCAGAAGGAAAGCTCCATAACTACCGCTTATCTCTTCAGCTCTCAGGAAAAGTATTCCATACACTATGCATATAATGATGGCATTACCTATAATTTCTATTAGGTTTCTTCCCAGGGTCGCCAGAATGATAATAAGGAAATACACCAGGTAAAAATCGGTCCTTGCCTGACCTGTCAGAAAAAGCCCCAGAGAGATCAAGGCCGTGTCGCCTGTGAGCATCAGATAGTCGAAGTTAGGACTTAGAAAGAATCTCTTCGGGAGAAAGTAAAAGAAGATGTTAGAAGCGATGAACATGAAAATTAGCAAGCTGCTGCCTGAAAATAAAGGTATGGAAGAGCGACCGAATATTATAAGATAAGATATTATAATAATTATCAACCAACGCAGGGTAATTATTAGTTTTTTCTTAGGCCATAAGTCGCTTCCTATCATCTCTGCCTCCTAAGAAAGTATATGTTACTTATCACATGAATATCGGTCCAGGCTTCTATATTGAATGGCCTCGGATATGTGGTTTGCTTCAATATAAGATGTCCCCTCCAGGTCAGCAATTGTGCGAGCAACTTTTAATATGCGGTCATGAGCACGAGCACTAAATCCCAGCCTGTCGATAGCCGTCTCCAGAAGGTTTTCCGAATCCTCGCTGATGGAACAGAACTTTCTTATCTGCTGAGAACCCATCTGGGCATTGCAATAAATCTTCTCACTTTTAAGGCGTTCAAGCTGGATTTCTCTTGCTTTGGCTACACGCTCCCTGATCACCTCCGAGTTCTCTGAGGGATGCGGACTTGCTAATTCTCGATATTTAACGGAAGGGACCTCTATATGAATATCGATTCTATCCATCAGAGGACCCGATATCTTCGAGAGATAACGCTGAATCTGCAGCGGTGTGCAGGTACACTCTTTGAATTGATCGGTAAGGTAGCCGCAAGGGCAAGGGTTCATCGCTGCTGCCAGCATAAAACGAGCTGGATAGGTCAATGAGTGAGACGCTCGGGATATGGTGACCAATCCATCTTCCATCGGTTGCCTCAGAACATCAAGCACATTTCGCTGGAATTCGGGTAGTTCATCCAGGAAAAGAACTCCATTGTGAGCCAAGCTTATCTCTCCAGGCATAGGATAGGTTCCTCCACCTACCAGCCCTGCATTAGATATTGTGTGATGAGGAGCTCTGAAAGGGCGAACTGCGGTCAAGCCTTTCTTGCTGTTGAACATTCCGGCAATGCTATTGATTTTGGTGGTCTCAATAGCTTCCTCAAAGGTCATGGGCGGCAGTATGGTGGGGAGGCGCTTGGCCAGCATAGTCTTACCCGAGCCCGGCGGACCTATCATGATTATGTTGTGCCCCCCGGCTACCGCCACCTCCAGAGCTCGCTTGACATGCGCCTGCCCCTTTACATCCTGAAAGCCTATATCATAGTGGCTTCTCTCCAGAAAAAGATTCATGGGGTCAACTTTAAAAGGGGTTATGGGTTGTCTGCCATTCAGAAACTCCACTGCCTCAGGAAGATTACTTACAGGATAGATGTCCACCCCTTGCACAACGGCGGCCTCTCGCGAGTTACTTTGGGGGAGAATAAATCCCTTGAGCTTAGCATCTCTCGCCTTTACCGACATAGATAGGGCACCCTTGACTGGGCGGATGCTCCCATCTAAAGATAGTTCCCCTATGATTAAAAAATCATCTATCTCTTTTCGGCTTATCACTCCGGTAGCGGATAAGATGCCAATTGCCATAGGAAGGTCGAAATAGGGTCCTTCTTTTTTAATATCGGCAGGTGCCAAATTAATGGTGACTTGCTTTACCGGGAAGTGGTAGCCACAATTCTTGATGGCAGATTTTATCCGTTCCCGACTCTCTTTGACCGATGGGTCAGGCAGCCCCACTATAAGGAAGGTGGGTAACCCCGCTGTGACATCTACCTCAACTTTCACTAACAGAGCTTCTAACCCGTATATAGACGAACTAAGAATCTTGGCTAACATTAAAGCTCAACCGAATTCGAAGAATTATTAAAATTTATAATAATACTAACAGAATATTTAGCTTTTGTCAATATTTTGATTTGTTATAGCCATATATATCGGCTTCTACGCTATTTGGAAAAAAGCAAGGGTCATTTTTCATCCTCGTCCTTGCCATGGGTTGAGCTGTCATCAAATCCTTGAGTTTTTCCTAAAAAACGAAGATTATACTCACCGGTGCTAAAAGCGAAGGGGAATTCAAGGACGGCGGTAGATGGTTAGCTCATCACCGGGATAAATAGTATCCCTTGGCGAGAGCCTATTCCATCGGCAGATATCCTTGACTGTTGTTCTAAAGTTGCTGGCTATACGATAGAGGGTATCCCCCTGTTTTACTCTGTAAGTTATAACGGTTGAGGCACCGCTGCTTAACGGTGTCTTGTTATTTACATCTATCTTTGTACCAACCCATAAAGAGAGTTTCTGTCCGGGGTAAATCTTATCATTGGGAGACAAGCGATTCCAACTCATCAGGCTTTCCACAGTTGTTCCATAGCGTAGGGCAATCCTATAGATGGTGTCCCCTCGACGGACCTTGTAAGTAATTCGTTGTCCTTTTTGGTAAGGAGAAGGGCTTTTTTTATTGGAATGTAAGTCTTGTACAAATGAGGAATATTCATATTTAGGCTTACCTTTTGGGATAACAATCAGGCTTCCCTTTCGGATGAAGTGGCTGTTCCGAATATTGTTAGCCTGGCATATGGCTGATACTGTGGTCCGATAGCGGCGCGCTATCTGGGAGAGGGTCTCTCCACTCCTTACTTGGTGCCTAAGCCAGGAAACCCTTTTATCAGGAGGTACTTGGGAATAATTAGCTAGAAAGACCTCATCACTCCCCTCTGGTAACTTTATCTGGTATTGGGGATGGTCGGGTGGAGTGGTCAGCCTCCGAAGATCTGGGTTCAGCTCAACAATAGTATGCAGAGAGGTCTGGGCGCAGTCGGCAATTAACTGCAGGTCAGTGCAGCTGGGGATGGGCACCTTTGTATAGAGTATCGGTTCCTCCCTTTCAGTGGAGAATCCGTAAAGTTCAGGATTTTTGGCAATATGAATGGCAGCCAGGATAGCAGGGATATAGTTTCTGGTTTCCCGCTTCAAATAGCGGGTAGAGGCAATCTTCCAGAAATCGTTTGTTTTAAGTATCCTGACGGCTCTTAGTACTTTTCCTTCTCCAGCATTATAGGCGGCCATGGCCAGATACCAATCGCCGAACATGCTGTAAAGGTCTTTTAGATAGCGAGCAGCCGCCCGGCACGATTTCTCCGGATTAGCCCTTTCGTCAATCCACCAATCGATGCGTAATCCATATTTTAATGCAGTACCCACTATGAATTGCCACATTCCCTTGGCATGAGCTCGCGAGTAAGCCAGCGGCTTGAAAGAGCTCTCTATAAGAGGAATGTAAGCCAGATCCTTAGGAAGCCCTTCTTTTTCAAAGATTTGGCGGAAAAGGGGGAGATATTTACCCGAACGCTTTAGGCTCTCCTGCATCTTCTCCCGACGATCGGTTTGGAATAGCTGTATGAAGGCTTGAATTTTAGGGTGAAAGCTCATAGGTATATCGTAGGTAATCTCTTCGGGCTCCTCGGCTTTATCTTCCTCTGATAAAGGCTGTTCACCCTGAGGGCGTTCGGGGTCGATTATTTCCAAATCATCTTTGATATCGGTTTTAATGTCGGGTTCTAATTCCGGCTCATTTATTATGGTCAGCTCTGCAACACAGCTTGATATGTCATCAAATAGGCCCTTTAATTGGGGCGAATCTTCCAGGTTCAGTCCTGAGTGTGTGATGATATCGATAGCCTCGCCAAATTTAAGAAGAGCTTCCTCGAAATTGCCCATATTTTGGGCTTTTCTACCCTGACGGAAGAAATTTTCGGCTCTTTGTAAGATGACTTTGATGTCGGCATCTTGCTGGAGGGCAGAGGATGGAGGAGATGCCCTCCTTGGGGGAGGTACTTCTCTACTCTTGAGAGAAGCACAACCTGAAATAAGACCTAATACAATAAGTAATGCAACCCCAAGAACTCTTCTCCAGCACATTCCTTCCCCCTCTTGAATATCAGCTATAACAAAGAGTAATTTATTATTTATCACGATTTATAGGGGGAAGTCAACATAAAATTTGGCTGAATAAGAGAAAGATGGCAGATAGTATGAAGTTTAGGAGACCTTTCCCCTTTAAGAGAGGGTTAAAGGAATAAAACTTTAAAAAATGACTTGACTTTGGACCAATAATCTACTAAATTGATATGCTAATAAGCAGGTGCTCAGAAAGTCTGCCATCAAGTCTTTCTCGCGACAGAAGATGAAAAAAGAAGATGTTTTTTTGTCGGCAAAAGGAGTTAATTAGATGCTTTTATCTTCTTTAGGAGAGAAGAAGATGAAATATTGGCGCAAGCCATTGGATGCGGATAAGGTCAAGGTGCCACATGGGAAAGTCCGCATCATAAAAGATAGATGCAAGGGGTGTGGCTTCTGCGTTGAATATTGCCCCAGAGATGTGCTTGAGCTTACGGATGAGTTCAATATAAAAGGGTACCATTTCCCACATGCAAAAAATGAGGAAGCCTGTGTAAATTGCGGTCTATGCGAGCTGGTTTGTCCTGAATTTGCTATTTACAATATCCCCGCAGAGGAGTTGGAGGAGAAAGATGATCAAGGATAGAGAGATTCTCACCGGGGAACACTTTATGAATGGCGATTTCGCTTGTGCTGAAGGTGCCATCGCCGCCGGGTGCAGGTTCTTCGCTGGTTACCCCATAACCCCCGCCTCCGAGATCGCTGAACGGATATCAGAGAGATTTCCCGAAGTAGATGGAATATACATCCAGATGGAAGACGAACTGGGCTCTATGGCCGCCATTTTGGGTGCCTCCTGGGCAGGCGTGAAATCTATGACCTGCACCTCTGGTCCCGGCTTCAGCCTCATGCAGGAAAATATAGGCCTGGGTGCAATGACGGAAACCCCCTGCGTGGTGGTGAATATGCAGCGAGGGGGTCCGTCCACCGGGCTGCCTACAGTGCTAGGGCAGCAGGACATGATGCAAGCTCGGTGGGGCTCCCATGGGGATTACGAGATAATAGCTCTGTCTCCTTCCTCACCGCAGGAGCTGTTCGACTTCACCATAAAGGCGTTTAACCTCTCCGAGATGTATCGGGTGCCGGCGCTGGTTATGGGTGACGAGGTGGTGGGACATATGTCTGAAAAGGTGGTCATTCCCCCTAAGGAAGAAATAGAGGTGTACCCCAGAAGAAAATACACCGGTCCTGCGGAGGAATACCTTCCTTATAAACCTGATGAAGACCTTGTCCCACAGATGGTGGCTGCTGGCGAGGGCTACCGCATCCATGTTACCGGGCTCACCCATGATGAGAAGGGATATCCGGTAGTCGATGCAGAAGCCCAAAAAAAACTGGTGCCTCGCCTAGTAAATAAGATAAGAAAAAACGCCGAAAAAATCATCGAGATTGAGGAGACAAACACCGAAGATGCCGAGGTGATTGTGCTCTCCTACGGTATTTCCGCCCGAACCTCTTTCAGGGCGATTGAGCTAGCGGAGAAAGAGGGGATAAAGGTAGGAATGGTGAAGCTGATAACTGTCTGGCCCTTCCCGGAGAAAAGGGTCTACCAGCTGGCAAGCAAGGTCGCTGGCTTCGTGGTACCCGAGATTAACTGCGGACAGATAGTCTACGAGGTGGAGCGCTGTGTTAAAGGGAAGACCAAGGTCACCTTGGTTTCTCATCCTGGCGGACACATCCACGACCCTAGGGATATCTTCCAAGCGATAAGGAATATATTGAAATGAATGAGAAGCATCCCATGGATTATCTCTTAAGGGAGGACCGTATCCCTCACATCTGGTGCCCCGGTTGTGGTTTAGGAAGTTCGGTATCCTGCTTCATTATGGCTCTGGAAGATTCGGGCTTGGACCTGAATAAAGTAGTTGTGGTTTCAGGAATTGGGTGTACTGGGAGGGTAGCCGGTTACATAAATCTCGATTCCTTTCATACCACCCACGGAAGGGCGATACCCTTTGCCACCGGTCTGGCTTTAGCTAATCCGGAGTTGAAGGTGGTGGTGTACAGCGGGGATGGTGACCTTATTGCCATTGGCGGAAACCATCTTATCCATGCTGCACGGCGTAATATCAATATGACTGTAATCTGCGTCAACAACTTCCTCTATGGTATGACTGGAGGGCAAGTAGGACCCACCACCCCCCTTTATGCTAAGGCTACCACCTCCCCTTATGGTAACTTCGAACGGCCCTTCAATCTGGTCTATCTGGCAGCTGCCAGTGGAGCAGTCTATGTAGCTAGGTGGACTGCTCTGCACCTAAGAAGGTTGACCAAATCAATGACCGAAGCCCTCCAGAAGAAAGGCTTCAGCTTTATCGAGATAATCTCCCCCTGTCCTACCTCTTATGCCCGACGAAACCGCTTGGGCGATGGCTTGGATCAGATGAAATTCTATCACGATAACAGCATCATAAGGCATGGGGCTGACCCCAAGGAGGCTGACATCGGTTTCCAAACAAAAATCGTAGTAGGTAAATTCATCGATGTAGAACGCCCCGATTATCACACCTTTCTAACAGAGGGGCTGGCTAAAGTGGTAGGAGAGAGGAAATGAGCCGACAGGAGATAAAGCTAACCGGCTATGGTGGGCAGGGGATTATCCTCTTAGGCTATATCCTGGGGAAAGCTGCCTCTATTTACAGTGGGAAAAACTCCACCATGGTGCAGTCCTACGGCCCGGAATCTCGTGGGGGTGCCTGCAGTTCGCAGGTTGTTATAGCTGATGGAGGAATCTTTTACCCCTATGTGACCAATCCCGATATTCTGGTTTCTATGTCTCAAGAAGCTTATGACAAGTTCCTCCCTGAACTTAAAGAGAGTGGTATTCTGATAATTGACGAGGACCTGGTTACACCAAAAAAGACCAAAAAGAAAATGACCATGTTTTCCATACCCGCTACTCGGCTTGCCGAAAAGATGGGGAGAAAGATAGTAGCTAACATCGTGATGCTCGGTTTCTTTGCCGAAATAACCCGGGCGGTCAGCTTTGAGGCCATGGAGCAGGCAGTAGCTACCTCTGTCCCTAAAGGGACTGAGGAGTTAAACTTGAAAGCTCTGTCTGAGGGTCGCCAATACGCCCAGAATATTCTAGGAGCAGAGAAAAAAGATAATTAGCACTCCTGGGAACATCGAGAGAGCTTCTTATTATTCAAAGAAACGGTAGAGATAAAGATGAAAGGTGTTTTGGTTATCGGAGGTGGGGTAGCCGGCATGCAGGCTGCCCTTGACTTAGCTAACGCCGGGGTCAAGGTTTACCTTATGGAACGCAGCCCCAGCTTAGGGGGGAGGATGGCTCAGCTTGATAAAACCTTCCCCTCTATGGATTGCGCTACCTGAATCCTTGGACCCCGAATGCTGGATGTCGGTCGACATCCCAATATAGAGCTGTTAACTCTATGTCAGCCAACCAAAGTTGAAGGAGAAGAGGGGAATTTTCGGGTACAATATCTGAAAAAAGCTCGCTATGTAAAAGAGGATGTCTGCACTGCCTGCGGAATCTGTGCTGAGAAATGCCCCATTAAGGTCTCCGATGATTTCGAATTAGGCTTGGCAAAAAGAAAAGCCATCTATATTTACTTCCCTCAGGGGGTACCCCCAGTGTATACCATAGATCCTGAACACTGCACTATGATTCTTAAGGGGAAATGCGGGCTCTGTGCTAGAGTTTGTGAAGCTCAAGCTATAGACTACAACCAAAATGACGAAGAGAGAACCATCAATGTAGGAGCGATCGTTGTTGCTACCGGTTTTTCACAGCTTAAGCCTACTGCTTTAAAAAATTATGGTTACGGGCAATATGCAAACGTGCTTACCGGACTGGAATTTGAGCGTTTACTCAGCGCCACCGGTCCTACCGGAGGGCATATTATCCGTCCCTCCGATTCTAAAACACCTCGTAAAATCGTTTTTATCCAATGTGTTGGTTCCCGTATGGCTAAGGGAGATGGTTATCCTTATTGCTCGGTCTATTGTTGCACTAACTCAATAAAGTGTGCGCTGCTGGCTAAAACCCACGACCCGGATATAAAGGAGATCTCCATATTGTATATGGACCTTCGAACCTATGGTAAGGGGTTCCAGGAGCTGTTCCTTCGGGCAGAGGAGGTAGAAGGGGTCAAGTTCTTAAGGGGACGACCTGCCCGGGTGGAAGAGGACCCTCTAACCAGAAGCCTTACAATAATGGTGGAGAACACTGAGACCAACAGGATTGAGCCTCTAGCAGCCGATATTGTTGTCCTCTCCACCGCCGCTATCCCTTCGACAGGTGCGAAGGAGGTGGCTCGGATTTTGGGCATTGAGGTTGATAGCTATGGTTTCTTTAAAGAGAGGGATTTCCACAATCCCACAGAGGCAACACGGCCGGGGGTATATATAGCCGGCTCTTGCAGTAGCCCTCGCGATATTACCGACTCGGTAGCCTGGGGAACGGCGACGGCGGTAAAAGCCCTTACCCATATGGAGGGAGCCCGGATTGCCCAAAAAGAGATAGAGGTAGAGCCTATAGATACCTCTGGCGAGCCCCGAATAGGAGTCTTCGTATGCCATTGTGGGATAAATATTGCCGGAGTGGTAGATGTGGAAGAGGTCAATCAGTTCGCACAAACCCTCCCTGGGGTGGTTTACTCCGCCCGTATGCTGTTTGCCTGCTCTGATGACAGCCAAAGGGAGATTCAGTACAAGATAAAAGAATATCAGCTCAACCGGGTGGTGGTGGCCTCCTGTACTCCCAGAACCCATGAGCCCATCTTCAGAGAGACCTGTGGTTTAGCCGGCCTGAATCCATACCTCTTTGAAATGGCCAACATCAGAGACCAGTGCTCCTGGGTGCATGCTTCCACTCCCAAAGAAGCAACCGAAAAAGCGAAAGACTTAGTTAGAATGGCGGTGGCTCGCTGCCATTTGTTGCAGCCCTTAGAATCGAGGCAAATGCCGATGAACCCTGATATGCTGGTAGTAGGGGGGGGAATTACGGGCATGCAGGCTTCTGTCGACCTGGCACGCCTGGGGCATAAAGTAACCCTGGTGGAGAAGGAAGAGAGACTTGGGGGAAGAGTTAAGGAATTGTCCACCTTCTATGAAGAAAATTATGATGGGCAGCAGCTCATCAGTGAAAAGGTAAAGCAGCTGGAGAGCGCTGGGGTGAATATCTTGACCTCCACCATGGTAAAAGAGGTCAACGGCTTTGTAGGTAATTTCGAAGTCACCCTGCAATCTCTTCAGCATCAAGAAAAGACGAGCACTCTACAGGTGGGCTCCATTGCGGTAGCCATAGGCTCCGACCTCTTTAACCCTACCGGGAAATTCGGCTACAGCTCCTTTCCTAATGTTATGACTAATATGGAAATGGAGAGGCTCCTGAAGGAGGACTCTCCCGAGCTGACCCGCAATAACAAAGAATCGAAAAACATCGTCTTTGTTCAATGTGTCGGCTCACGAAATAAAAAGGATGGCAACCCCGATTGCTCCCGCTATTGCTGTTCGGTGGCTATCAAACAGGCATTGAAGCTTAGAGAGAAAGGTGCCCAGGTGGTGATTCTCTATCGCGATATCATTGCATTCGGCAAAGGAGTGGAAGAGCTGTACCGCAAGGCGAGAGGTGAGGGTGTCATCTTCCTAAGATACGATGAAGAGCATCCTCCTCAGGTTATAGGAAAGGGGAGGGCGACCAGCATCAAGTGGATGTTCTCCCCCTTAAATCAGGAAATAGAGCTCCCGGTGGACTTGGTAGTGTTATCGGTAGGAATGGTAGCGCGAAAGGTAGATGCGGAACAAATTCAAGAACAGTTGAAGATCCCTCGCAGCCTGGACGGATTTTTTATGGAGAGACACTCCAAGCTGGGTCCGGTAGAGACTTCCACCGAGGGGATTTATATATGTGGTTGTGCTCAATCGCCAAAGGACATCACCGATTCTGTAGCTCAGGCTTCGGCAGCCGCGAGTAAGATGGCGGTGATGGCTTCCAAGGAATTTGTTGAGCTGGAACCAACTACCTGCGTAGTGCGAGAGGACCTCTGCCGGGGCTGCGGCAACTGCCAGGAGGTGTGCCAGTTCCATGCCCCCGAGCTGGTGGAGACGCCTGAAGGCAACTATGTCTCCCGCATAAATGAAGCCTTATGCAAGGGGTGTGGCACCTGTGCCTCGCTCTGCCCCACCGGGGCTATAGTGGCTCGGCATTTCACCGACCGGCAGATTGATAAAATGGTCGAAGCCATGCTGACTGGCTCTTTATAGCTTGGGAGTGATACATGGCGAAGATGAAAAAACAAGAGGAATTTGAACCTAAAATCGTAGTTTTTGCTTGTAATTGGTGCTCCTATGCAGGAGCAGATACGGCTGGGGTAAGCAAAATACAATACCATCACAATGTCAGACTAATAAGGGTGATGTGCTCTGGGAGGGTAAACCCCGCCTTCGTTATCAAGGCTTTCGAACAGGGTGCAGATGGGGTTATGGTCTCCGGCTGTCATTTCGGAGATTGCCACTATATATTCGGCAATTACCAGGCTAAAGAGCGGTTTGAAATGTTAAAAAGGCTCATCCATCTCCTCGGTCTGGAAAAGGCGAGGTTGAGGCTGGAATGGGTCTCTGCTGCTGAGGGGGGAAGATTTGCTCAGGTTGTGAACGAGTTTGTTGAGGATGTGAAGAAAGTGGGTAGAAGCCCCTTAGCTCCCATTAAAACATAACAAAAAGGGTGAGTTCAGATGGTCGTGAAAGAAGAAGTGCTCAAGAAAACACAGGCGTATTACTGCATTGATTGTGGTAAATGCACCAGTGTGTGCCCTATATCCCGCTTCAACGGGGGATTCTCTCCCCGAAGGATTCTCATAAGCAGCCTCACCGGAAGATACGAAGAGACTTTGAAGGATGAAAAACTTTACGCCTGCCTGACCTGCGGCCTGTGCGGAACCAGGTGCCCATCGGATGTAAAGTTTGAAGAATTTATCAAAAACTCCCGCTTTGAGGGGCAAAAGCTGGGAAATTTGATTCCCTGCGCCCATGGGGGAGCAATCCAGTCTCTTATGCGGATAATGACTTCCCCTTCTTTGGAACAGAAGCGTCTGGCCTGGGTCCCTCGTGGGGCTCAAATTGCGGAGAAAGGTGAAGTGGCATACTTTGTCGGCTGTCTACCTTATTTCGATGCCTTTTTTACCGATTTAGAGGTAGATAGCCTCAGGATTGCCAAATCTGCCATAAAGATTTTAAATCGGGCGGAGGTGGAGCCTGTCTTGCTGAAAAACGAAAGATGCTGTGGGCATGACCTTTTGTGGGCGGGAGACCTAGAGAACTTTAAGAGGCTTGCTCAGCATAACATTGATGCCATAAAAGAGAGTGGAGCACATACTCTTATCACCACCTGCGCCGAATGCTACCGCACCTTCAAAATTGATTACCCCGCCTATATGGGACCGCTACCCTTTAAGGTGCTCCATATTATAGAGTTTTTAATCGATAGCATTTCTCAGGGAAAACTCAATTTTAAGAAAACACGCAAGAAGGTAACCTATCAAGACCCTTGCAGATTGGGAAGACATTTGGGTATGTATGAGCAACCCAGAATGGTCCTCAGCAATATCCCAGCACTCTCCCTGGTAGAGATGGAGAGGAACCAGCAGAACGCCATCTGCTGTGGCACCAGCGGCTGGATGAACTGCGACGCTATTTCTAAGCGTATACAATCTTACCGCTTGAAGAGCGCCAGGCAGACAGGCGCTGACCTGCTGATTACCGCTTGTCCTAAATGCTATATTCATTTCAAATGTGCTATGAAAGACCCCAAGATAGGAAAAGAATTAGAAATAGAGATAAAAGACTTGACTTCAATTATGGCTGATGCCTTAGGGAGGTAGGATAATTGGAAATCGAAAGGGCTGAAACTGAAGAGCTAAGAATTGGTGTTTTCGTCTGCTATTGTGGGCTTAACATCTCAGGAACCGTCGATTGCGAGGCGGTGGCTGAGTATGCCCGTGGGCTAAAGGATGTAGTAGTTGTTAACACCAATCGCTATACCTGCTCGGAGCCCGGGCAGCAAACAATCAAAGACCATATAAAAGAACACAATCTCAACCGGGTGGTGGTTGCCTCCTGTACCCCCTTAATGCATGAACCAACCTTCCGAGCCGCTTGCCAGGAAGTTGGGCTCAATCCTTACCTGCTGGAGATGGTGAACCTGAGAGAACACTGCAGCTGGGTCCACATGCACGAGCCCGAAAAAGCGACCGAAAAAGCCAAAGATATGGTAAAAATGGGGGTGTCTCGTGCCCGCTACCTCCAGCCTCAGATTGAGAAAGAGGTCTCGGTAGACAAAAGCGCCCTGGTTATTGGTGGTGGGATTGCCGGCATACAGGCTTCCCTCGACCTCGCCAATGCAGGGTATCAGGTATATCTGGTGGAGAAAAAGCCCAGCATTGGTGGGACAATGGCTCAGATAGACAAGACTTTTCCCACCATGGACTGTTCCATCTGAATACTGGGACCGAAGATGACGGATGTCGGTCGACATCCCCGGATCGAGCTTCTGACCCTCAGCGAAGTGGTAGATGTCCAGGGGTATATAGGGAACTTCAGGATAAAGGTCCTTCGCAAAGCCCGTTATGTGGACGAGAAGGAGTGCACTGCTTGTAGCGATTGTCTTGAAGTCTGCCCGGTTACCAAGCCCAACGAGTTTGACCTTGGTCTTTCCACGCGTAAGGCGATTTATCAACCCTTCCCTCAGGCAGTGCCCTCCGCTTTTGTATTAAATTTAGAGGACTGCTTGGGCAACAACCCTATTGCCTGTGGAAAATGTGCGGAGGCTTGCGACTTGAAGTGCATCGACTACGATATGCAGGATAAGGAGGTGGAGTTTAGGGTAGGAACCGTTATTGTGGCCACCGGGATGGATGTCTATGACCCCACCGAGCTCGATGAGTTCGGCTACACCCGCTTTGAGAATGTAATCACCAGCTTGGAGTTTGAAAGGCTGATAAACTCCGGCGGACCCACCGAAGGGCATCTCATCCGACCCACTGACTGGCAGCTGCCTAAAAGAGTCGCCTTTATCCAGTGCATCGGCTCCCGTTCGGAAAAGAGGGGAAACCCTTATTGCAGCAATATTTGCTGCATGAACACCGTCAAGGACTCCCTTCTCATAAAGGACCACTGGCCCGAGGTAGAGATAAAGGTCTTCTATATGGATATAAGAGCTTTCGGCAAGGGATTTGAAGACCTTTATAAACGGAGCAAAGCTGCAGGAGTAATGTATATTAGAGGTATCCCTGGCGACATAAGAGAAGACCCGGAGGCCAAGAACCTCATCCTTCTGTCAGAAGATAGGAATGAAGGTAAGGTAGTGGAGCATGAGGTGGACATGGTCATCCTCTCCGTGGGACTGGTTCCCAACTCCGACAGTCCCATTATCCGGCAGCTCCTGACCCTCTCGCAAACCTCGGATGGCTTCTTCATGGAAGCACACCCCAAGCTACTACCGGTAGATGCTCCCACTAAAGGGGTCTTCTTTGCCGGCTGTGCTGAGGCTCCCAAAGACATCAAAGATAGCGTCACCCAGGCTTCAGCAGCGGCATCCAGGGCAAACATTCTAATGAGCGCCGGCAAGATCACCATTGAGGCGATTACCTCTCATATAGATGAGGAGTTATGTAAGGCTTGTGGTATCTGCGCTCGGGTGTGCCCCTACCACGCCATTGAATTCGACAAGGAGAAGAAGCTCCCTGCTCGGGTTATCGAAGCTAGCTGCCACGGCTGTGGCGCCTGTGCGGCTGAATGCACCTTTGGTGCCATTACCATGCGCCACTTTACCGACCAACAGATTATTAGTCAGATTGAAAGCGCACTGGGGGAGAACCCTCAGGATAAAGTGGTAGTTTTTGCCTGCAATTGGTGCTCCTATGCAGGGGGAGACTTTGCCGGTATCTCCCGGCTTCAGTATCCCCCCAGTGTCAGAATTATAAGGACTATGTGCAGTGGTAGGGTGGATGAGAAGTTTGTACTTCATGCATTTAAGCTGGGTGCTCCCATTGTTCTGGTATCCGGTTGCCATTTCGCCGACTGCCATTATATAAGTGCCAATCGCTGGACCCAGAAGCGGGTGGAGAAACTGTGGGACAAGCTGGAAAAGAAGGGTGTTCGTCCAGAGCGCTTACAACTGGAGTGGATTAGCGCTGCTGAGGGCTTAAAATTCGCCAAGGTAATGAAAGAGATGGAAGAGCTCCGAAAAGGAGTCACCATGGAAGAGATAGAATACACCCAAAAGGAGCTTTAAGTTTTCAGAAAGCAGCAAAAACCAATAGGAATAAAAATAACTTTTTGGATAGAGAGAAATGGCTGAAGAGGCCGATTTCAAGTGTCTCCGTTGTGGGCATCGGTTTAAAGCCCCATATTCCCCGAAGGATGAGCCTCAGGAGAGAGCCTGCCCCCAATGCGGGAGCAATAGCGTGCGGAGAATAAAAGAAAAAGCTAAAGGCAAGTAAAGCTCTCAGGGAATCTTGCTCATAATTATGAGGGGAATTCTTAGTTTTTTGAGCCTGCCAGCTTATATAATAAACCCGCAATGAAGCGTTTTTCCTGAATCTTTCTTTCCTTATCTCGCGTCAAAGCAATGTTCACCTAATGGGAGGCTTCCCTCGAGGGGCAAGTTCTCCCCACAGTACTTTCAAAGCAGCCCTTATAGAGCTCGGTGTAGGGGAGAGGGCTGATAGGGAACGAGAGAACTGGGTACTTTTCAGGTCTCCTGGTAGTCCCAGGGAGATATGAAAACAGCGGGAGAAATGAGCTTGAATATGCTTAATAAAGTCCTCCTGTTGGGGATGCCAATGGGCGTTATAGGTGAAGATAATGGCTGTCTGGCAAGAAGAAAAAGCATCCTTTCTCAAGAAAGGGCTCTCCACTGAATAGCTTTCTTCCACAAACTCAGTGCAAAAAGGCTTCAGCGCTTGGCCGATAACTGAGCTCCCGCTGGATAGGCCGGTCAAAAGAGGTTTGATCCGGGGGTAAAAGACGACCGGCTTTGTGCCAGCTTGTATTATGTCTTCTCCACTGGACGGTATTTCCACAATAGAGTTCTCAGCTATCTTGTGAGATAGAGTATCTATCTCCTGAAACAGCTTGGTTAATTCCTCTTGCTGAAGGGTTGTAGGTATTAATCTAGGGGAGAGATTATTTTTAAAGGCCAGGATTTTCTGGATTGAGTGTGACACAACTCGCACAAATTGAGAATCTTGCTCTATCTCTGCGCAGAGGCGAGAGACAATCGGCATGACCTGACTTCCAGGGGAGGAGAACATTACCATATCATTGCCGCACTTTATGGCCTGGATGGTTGCCTCTGTCAGGCTAGCAAAGACGGATATTGCCCCCATCTCCAGGTCGTCGGTGATGACCAGTCCTTTATAGCCCATCGCTCCTTTAAGGAGTTCACTGACAATCTCGCCGGAGAGAGAAGCCGGCCTCTTCTTGTCTGAGACGAGTGAAGGATAAGCTGCATGTCCCACCATTATAAAAGCGCTGTAATGGCTCAACTCATTGAACACGGAGATATCCTGTTCCCATAGCGTCTCTTTGCCAGCCTCGATAACTGGAAGTTCGCTGTGCGGGTCGACCGATGCCCGCCCCAGACCGGGAAAATGCTTGATGGTGTTCAGAGCACCTTCCTCTTTTAATCCCCGGAGGTAGGCTCTCCCGAAGTCGATCACCAGCTTGGGCTGGCTTCCGAATGCTCGTATTTCTAAACCGTTGTTATTTCTGGATACCAGCAAATCTACCACCGGAGCCAAGTTAAGATTAATGCCCAAAATTTTTAGCAAACGAGCAGTTAATATTCCCTGCCGGTGAGCATACTCAGAATTGCCAGTGGCTCCCAGTGCCAGATTGGAAGGGAAAGGGGGAGCAAAAGGGGAAAGTCGGTCTACAGTTCCGCCCTCCTGGTCTATGGCTATGAAAGGGGGTATGGGGGCAGATTTTCTTAACTCATGGCAGAGGGTGGATAGCTGGTAGGGGGATTCAATGTTTCTTGGGAGAAGTAAAATGCCTCCCGGTGAAAACTCGCTGAGCCACTTCCTCTCTTCTTTGGATAACTGTGCCCCCTCTATTCCCACGAAGAAGAGCTGTCCTACCTGTTTTTTTATTTTCTGCTTTTTTTGTATGGCTCTCTCTTAAGGCAATAAAATGTTACTCAATTAAACAATTTTTCCTATTTTAGCCCTTTCTGAAAAGCTCCGAGTAGTGATAATGCTTCCAGGGGCGTCATTTTAGAAATATCGAGCTTTCTTATTCTTTCTACAATAGGGTGCTCCTCGGGACTAAAAAGAAGCAACTGTTGCTTGTTCCTGGCTTTGCGGGAGATGCCCTTTCCCTTGGCTAATTTAGGTATTCCTTCAGCGTCCAGCTCGTCCTTTTCCAGGTTTTGCAGAATCTCCTTCGCCCTTTCAATCACTTCCCCGGGAATTCCTGCCAGGCGTGCAACCTGAATCCCATAGCTTTTATCCGAACACCCCTCCACCACCTTGCGAAGGAAGATGATGCGGTCGTTCCACTCGCGGACCGAGACATTGTAATTTTTAGCTTTCGGCAGAGTGCGGGCTAAATCAGCAAGCTCATGATAATGGGTGGCAAAGAGGGTTTTGGCAGCGATATTTGGGTTGTTATGGATGGACTCTGCCACCGCCCAGGCGATGCTCACACCATCGAAGGTGCTTGTGCCGCGCCCTATCTCGTCAAGGAGGATAAGGCTCTTTCTGGTGGCGTGGTACAGAATATTAGCGGTCTCGTTCATCTCTACCAAAAATGTCGATTGCCCTTTTATGATGTTATCAAGGGCTCCGATACGGGTGAAAATGCGGTCGATCAGTCCTATCTCCGCCCGTTTCGCCGGCACAAAGGAGCCCATCTGAGCCATAATAGCTATGAGGGCTACCTGACGGAGATAGGTCGATTTGCCTCCCATATTAGGACCGGTAATTATAAGGAGCTGTTCGCTGTCGGGGTTCAGATAGGTGTTGTTAGGGATAAATTTCTCGGCTAAGTTAGTCTTCTCTACTACCGGATGTCTTCCCTCTATTATGGTAAGCTCCTCCCCATCGGTAATTACCGGACGATTGTAGCTATTTCGAGCGGCTACCTCTGCCAGCGCAGTGAGCACATCGATGGCAGACAATCCTCTGGCGGTGGTTAATATCCTGGGGGCGGCTTCCGAAACTTTATTCCTGATGCGGTCGAATATCTCATATTCCAACTGGCGAATCTCCTCCTCGGCACCGAGCACCTTGCTCTCGTAATCCTTCAGCTCGGGGGTTATAAAACGCTCGCCTCCTACCAGCGTCTGCTTCCGCATATAATCGTCAGGGACATGGGATAGGTATAATTTGGAGACCTCAATATAATAGCCGAAGACTTTGTTGTATCTCACCTTCAAGGTGGATATTCCGGTCCGCTTACGCTCTCGGGCCTCCAGACGGGCAATGAAGCTCTTCCCTTTACGGCTTATTTCCCGAAGCTCGTCCAGGCGTTCATCAAATCCCTCTTTGATCAACCCCCCCTCTCGCAAGGTGAGGGGAGGTTCCTCTGCTATGGCTTTGTCGATTATCTCGCCAATATCGGCAAGCTCATCCAGCATATCAGTCAACTCCTTCAGGAGGGAAGAGGAACTCCCCTGCAGCAATTCCCGAAGCGCGGGAAGGAGGGTTATTGAGTTCCTCAAGGAGACCAGGTCGCGGGCATTGGCGGTATTGAGAGTTACCTTGCTGGTCAGCCTCTCCATATCGTGAAACTGTTTCAACTCCTCTCTGATAGAGGAGCGGAGAATAACCCCCTGATAGAATTCCTCTACGGCATCCAGCCTGTAGTCTATCTCCGCTTTGTTCAGCAAAGGCTTTAGTAACCAGCTTTTAAGCAGGCGAGCCCCCATGCCGGTTACCGTGAGGTCGATTATGGAGAGCAAAGAGCCCTCCCGCTTTACCTCCTGCAGGGAGCGGATGAGCTCAAGGTTTCTTTGAGCGATGGCATCGAGAATCATATAATCTGAGCGCTGATAGAAACTGAGACCGGTAATATGGATGAGGTCCGCTTTCTGAGTTTCCCGCAGATAGTGCAAGAGCGCGCCGGCAGACCCTATGGCGATAAGATTACCCTCTATGCCGAAAGGCTCCAGAGAAGCCGTCCTAAACTGCTCCAAAAGAAGCTGATGCCCGTAGTCGGGTGCGAAGATCCATCCCTCTAATGGACTGATAATCATCTCCGGAAACTCTTCCTTAAGTCTTGGTGAAAGGCTGGAGTTCTCTGGAATAAGGAGTTCCCTGGGTGAGAAATGGTTAAACTCATCCATGAGCTTATTCCACCCTTCGCTGGCTGGAAATTCAGTAGCCTTGAATTCTCCGGTAGAAAGGTCAAGAAAGGATATTCCGAATCCCTGGGTATCCTGGAATAATGAGGCAAGATAGTTGTTTTCCTTTGGGTCGAGCAGCTGGGTATCCAGGGCTGTTCCTGGGGTTATCACTCGTACGACTTCTCGCTTCACAATACCTTTAGCAGTCTTGGGGTCCTCTACCTGCTCGCAGATGGCTACTTTGTATCCGCTTTTAACCAGCCGGGATATGTAAATATCGGCAGCATGAAATGGGATGCCGCACATGGGGGTTTTGGGACCCTTACCCTTATCCCGGGAAGTTAGAGCGATGTCCAATAGACGGGAGGCGAGCCTGGCATCCTCAAAGAACATCTCGTAAAAGTCGCCCATCCGAAAGAAGAGAATGGCGTCAGGGTAGTCTCTCTTTATCTTCTGATACTGTCGCATGGCGGGGGTCAGGGATTTCATCCTTTTGCTCCTGCCAATTTTCAGGGGTTTTCTTTCTTCACAGATATTATCATAAATCGCTGCAAGGGGAAAGGGGGATTTACCCTTAAAAATAATATAAAGTTATATTTTGCTTGACTTTGCTTTCTAAAAGATATATAAAGATTTCTAAAACTAAACAGGAGGGTTTTATCATGACCCAAGAAACCCCTATTAAGGTGAAAGACGAGGATAAGGCAATGTTAGTGCTTAGCTATCTGGGCATCCTCTGTCTTATCCCCTATTTTACTGTTAAGAAGGAAAACGAGTATGTACGATGGCATGCCCGTCAGGGCATAATACTCCTGATTGCCGAGGTTGTGCTCTGGGTGGCTCTTATGATACTTTCTGCCATCATTGCGTTTGTGCCCTTTCTCTTCTTCTTTATGTCTCTGCTGTGGTTCGTCTATATAGTGGGATTTCTTGCTCTTTCTATCTACGGCATTGTTCAGTCGCTCAAAGGCTTGAAGTGGAAAATTCCCTTTCTTAGTGATTTTATAGAAAAGATTCCTGCCTGATACCCTTTTCAAAAAAGAGATTCAGGAAAGGGAAGTTGCTGGAGAGATATCGAGAAAATTAACCGCAACGGGTGTATCCGCAATGGCGACAGGTCACGCACCCCTCTCCAAACTCCAGCAGGCTCCCACACTCAGGGCATTCGGGGCAGATGCCGCTGAAGTTTTTCTTTCCGGGGACCATCCTCTGGGAAGATTTTCCTGTCATAGATTGATGATATTTCTCTAGAGCTTTGGCGATGGCGTCAGAGCAGGAGAGGATGATATTGCCATTCGACCACAGGGGAGAAGGGCAGCGGATACCTCGTAATTGCTCGATGATCGCCTCAATATCCACCCCTGAGCGGAGGGCTAAGGAGACCAGCCTTCCGGTGGCTTCGGCTTGCGAGGCGGGACAACCGCCCGATTTCCCCATCAAAGCAAATATCTCGTTGGGTCCCTGTTCATCTTCGTTAATGGTAATGTATAAGTTTCCGCAGCCAGTACCAATCTTCTGAGTGGTACCTCTGGTCTGATACGGACGAGGGCGGGGGGTTATTTTTCCTTTCTGGGGTTTCTGCTTCTCTTCAGGCTTCTCAGTAATGAGTACCCCCTCTCGGCTCCCTTCACGGTAAACCGTGACTCCCTTACAGCCCTCTTTATAAGCCAGCAGATATGCTTTCTCTATATCTTGAGGAGTGGCATGACGGGGGAAATTAACCGTTTTAGAGACAGCGTTATCGACATGTTTCTGGAAAACTGCTTGCATCTTTATATGCCATTCAGGGCTGATGTCGTAAGCGGTGACAAATAGTCTCTTGACATGCTCGGGCACGCCGGGAACCTCCTTCAGGGAGCTGCGCTTCCCGATTTCCTGGATGATTTCCTCGCTATAAAATCCCTGCTTCTTGGCTACCTCTAAAAATATAGGGTTCACCTCTACCATTTTTTCATCATCAAGTATATGCTGCCTTATATAAGAGACAGCATATAAAGGCTCAGCACCGCTGGAGCAGTTGGCGATGATGCTCAAGGTGCCAGTGGGGGCTATGGTGGTAGTGGTAGCGTTGCGGAGCTTTCCCCAGGGTGAATTAATCCAGATGCTCTTCTCAAAGTTGGGAAACACACCCCGTGCCTCGGCTAATTCATGGGATGCCTTTTTTGATTCATTGTTGATAAACCCCATCACTTTTTCTGCTACCTGGAGTGCCCGGTTTGAATCGTAGGGAATGCCCAGCTTTATCAGCATGTCGGCGAACCCCATCAATCCCAAGCCTATCTTTCGATTATCAAGGGTGGCTGTTTTAATCTCTAGCAAGGGGAATCGATTGGCATCTATTACATCGTCGAGGAAGCGCACAGCCAGTTTGACTGCCTTCGTCAGGTGGGGATAATCTATAGAAGCTTTCCCATTCTGATAACGCACCATCTTGGAAAGGTTAATAGAGCCCAGATTGCACGATTCGTAAGGAAGAAGAGGCTGTTCTCCACAGGGATTGGTGCTTTCTATCATTCCCAGAGAAGGGGTCGGATTCCCCTTGTTCAAACGGTCAAGAAACACAATACCCGGCTCCCCACTCTTCCATGCCGCCTCTACTATCTTCTTGAATATTGTGTGGGCATCTAAACGATTGACTTCCTCGCGGGTGCGGGGATTGATGAGAGGGTAATCGGAGCCACTTTCCACCGCTTTCATAAATCCCTCAGTCAGTCCTACTGAGAGATTGAAATTATTAAGCCTCCCGGTGTCCTCCTTGGCAGTGATAAAATCCAGGATATCGGGGTGGTCAATACGCAGGATGCCCATATTGGCGCCTCGCCGGGTACCCCCTTGCTTGACTGTCTCGGTAGCCGCATCAAAGACAGTCATAAAAGATATAGGACCACTTGAGATACCCTGTGTGGTCTTCACTACATCGTTTTTTGGGCGAATGCGGGAGAAGGAGAAGCCGGTGCCTCCGCCACTTTTATGAATAAGGGCGGTGTTTTTTATCGCTTCGAAGATGGAATTCATAGAGTCCTCGACCGGCAAGACGAAACAGGCGGAGAGCTGCTGTAGCTCCCGCCCTGCGTTCATCAAAGTGGGAGAGTTAGGAAAAAACTCCAGATTTCCCATTAGATCGTAGAACTCTCGGGCTACCTGAAGAGTATCGCTGTCAGGGTTGTATTTCTTTTCTACCTGGGCGATGTTCAGGGCTACGCGCCAGAACATATCGCTTGGCTTCTCGATGGGATGCCCCTTTGCGTCTTTTTTCAGATACCTTCGCTCCAGCACCCGCAAAGAGTTCGGCGACAGTAAAGGTTCCACCTTCCAGGGAGGACCAGGTGTTTTTCTCCTTTTTCGTGCGGTCTTTTTGGCTGATCTCATTTTTTCAGGCGAGGTTTTCATAATATTAAACTCTTACGATGATTATTTGTTCAAAGGACAATTTATAAATAGGCCGTTAGTATCCCCTTGGGCTACTAAATTTCCTTTATTGTCGAAAAACATTCCGTAGATAAAGGTGATTCTGTTACCCTGTTCGTCTTTGAATGTCTCGGTTACCATTACATTCCTTTCGACATAGTCATCAATGCGGAAACCGTTGTAAAGAAAAATCTGCTTGAATTCAGGGCTTGAATGATTGAACAGCTGATTATTCCTGATCTCGAACAAAAATTTCCCTTCCGGTCCGTAAAAGAAAGTAAGAAAAAAGAAAAGAGCTCCTGCGCCGCCCTGGGAGATGGAGCCTTTGTTGTCGGCGAACTCCTTGCGGGTGCTGGAGCGAAGGTATCTGAAAAAAGACGCAAAGGGGCATCCCATCGAGAAGCCAAGCGATATGTTCTGGCGCGTAGCCCTGAACATCGCCCAGGTAGAAAAGAAATACAACCCTG
>CABWKN010000118.1 GCA_902505605.1 Candidatus Guanabacterium sedimentis | reverse complement strand
CCATTGAGGGTGGTGATGTCCTCATCGAGAAGGGGAGAATTAAGAAGATAGGCAAAGGGCTCCGAGCCCCAGAGGGTGTTCGGGTGATAGATGCCACCGGGATGTGGGTTATCCCCGGCATCGTCGACACCCACACCCATATTGCCATAGAAGGGGGTGTGAACGAGGGGACCAATTCGGTGACCTCGGAGGTCAGAATCAGAGATGTCATATGGCCCGAGGACATTCTGATTTTTTACGCCCTCACCGGAGGGTGCACCACCTGCAACACTCTGCACGGCAGTGCCAATACCATCGGGGGGCAGAATGTGGTCATCAAGAATAAATGGGGCGCCTCCGCCGACGAGCTGATTTACCACCGCGCTCCCAAGGAGCTCAAGTTCGCTCTGGGCGAGAACGTTAAGCGGTCGAATTTTCCCAGCATCGGTGGTCAGCCACGCTATCCTACCACCCGCATGGGTGTGGAAGCCCTGCTGAGGGAGAAGTTTACCGAAGCCAGAGCATATATGAAGAAGTGGGACGATTACAACAAGCAGAAGAAGGCGGGCAAGGACCCACTTCCACCCCGCCGCGACCTTCAGCTTGATATTCTGGTAGAGCTCCTTCAGGGGAAGGTTCTGGCTCAGGTGCATTCCTATCGGGCAGACGAGATTCTGATGATGCTCAAAGTTGCCGATGATTTTGGCTTCAAGGTCTCCTCCCTGGAGCATGTGCTTGAAGGCTACAAGGTGGCTGATGCTATCGCCGCTCACGGAGCCAGTTGCTCCATGTTTGCTGATAGCTGGGCTTACAAGATGGAGGCTTTTGATGCCATTCCTTACAACGGAGCCCTTATGGCAGAGGCAGGAGCAAATGTTACCATCAACTCCGACTCCGGCGAGCGAATTCGCCGCCTTTTTCAGGACGCCGCCAAGTTAGTCAAATATGGGGGTATGTCCGAGGAAGATGCTCTGAAGACTGTTACTCTCAACTCCGCCAAATGCCTGGGGATTGACAAATGGGTAGGAAGCATAGAGGAAGGGAAGGACGGCGACCTGGCTATCTTCAATATGAACCCCCTCAGCGCATACACCCGCTGCGAGATGACCATTATTGAAGGGAAGGTCTACTTTGACCGCCAGGCTTATCAGGAAGAGATGGAAAAGCTGAGAGAGGAAGCGAAGAAAAAAGAGGAGAAGAAAGAGAAGAGCTGAACCCTTGCTCGCTGTAAGGAGGAATTTTTTATCAGATTATGACAATAATCGAGTGAAAAAGGGGTAAACTAATGGGAATTAAAGCTTATATATCGGTTTTCCTCGGGGGGCTATTGATAATAGCCGGCTCTCTGGGAGCCGGGGAGCCCCCGCAGAAGGCTGATGTTTACGCCATAACAAATGCCACTGTCGTTCCGGTTACTGCACCCACCATTGAGAAAGGAACAGTGGTGATATCCCGGGGGAGAATTGTCGCCGTGGGTGCCGAGGTGGAGATACCTCAAGATGCTACCGTTATTGACGGTAACGGGCTGTATGTGTACCCGGCATTAATTAACAGCAGCACTATGCTTGGACTCTATGAGATAGGCTCAGTACGCGCTACCATAGATATTTCAGAGACAGGAAAGTTCAATCCCGATGTGCGGGTAGCTGTGGCCATAAACCATGAAAGCGTCCATATCCCTATAACCCGCTCCGTCGGAATTGCTCTGGCACTGGTAGCCCCGAGGGGAGGGATGATAGGCGGTCAGAGTGCTCTCATCCGGCTGGAAGGGGGGAATTGGTCTGAGATGCTGGTAAAGTCTCCCGTAGGGCTGCACATCTCCTTTCCCCAGGTGAGCCCTCGCCGACGTGCCGCCGAGGAGGAGGATAAAGAAGAAGTCTCCAAAGCGATTCAGGAGCTGAAAGATTATTTCACCGAAGCCCGCCACTACATGGAGCGCAAAGAGGGAGTAGCCAAGGACCCCTCCCTTCCGGCTCCGCCTATTAATATGAAGTTCGAGGCTATGATACCTGTTCTCAAGGGGGAGATGCCGATTATTGTGAGCGTAGATACTGAGGAGTCGATCAAGGAAGCCATTAAATTCGTAGAGGAAATGAAACTGAAGGCAATCTTCCACGGAGTGAGCGATGGGTGGAAGGTGGTCGACGAGCTTAAAAAGACTGACATTCCGGTGATACTGAGCTCCCTGTACGGCACACCCCGGGAATGGAAGGACGGATACGACGCCCCCTATCGCAATGCCGGAATTCTCTGCCAGGCGGGAATAAAAGTGGTTTTCTCCACCGGAGATGCTGCTCTGGCTAATAACCTCCCTTATCATGCCGCGAAAGCGGCTGCCTTTGGCTTGCCCAAGGAGGAGGCGCTCAAAGGGGTGACCATCTATCCGGCGCAGATTTTCGGTGTGGATAAAGATTATGGCAGCATAGAGGTGGGCAAGGTGGCCAATCTCATAGTCACCAATGGTTGTCCTCTGGAGATTACCACTCAGGTGCGGCATATGTTCATCGATGGCAAGCCGATAGACCTCAGCAATAAGCACACTGAGCTCTACGAAAAATACCGAAAAAAGAAATAAAAAAGGAGAGATAAGGGAGCTTCTCTCGGAAATACTATAATCCAGAGCAGAGCCCCGACGAGAAGGGGTGCTCTCTTGCGTGAAAAGTTCGATGTTGCCATTATAGGAGCTGGTCCTGCCGGCACCACCGCTGCCACCCTGCTGGCTGAGAAAGGATACCGCATCCTCCTGGTGGATAAAGCCACCTTCCCCCGTGACAAGACCTGCGCTGGTTGGGTAAACAGATTGGCGGTGGAGAGATTTCCTCACCTGCGGCAGAACCTGGCATCTCTAGTGGAGACTCCCTTCTTTGGGCTCACTTTCCTGAGTTCCAACCTTGGCCGCAGAGCCCTTTATCAAGAAAACGAACCGGTGGGATACCTCGCCCTCCGCTCAAGATTTGACGATGGTCTGAGGAGATTAGCCCTGGAAGCGGGGGTGGAGTTCATAGAGGGCAATGGTCTCCTGAAGATGGAGGAGGAGAAAGGCGAGGTGCGCGTTACCCTGCAGAATGGAGATACCTACCGGGCATCGGTGGTAGTCGGTGCCGATGGGGCTCATAGCAGAGTGGCTCGTCTGCTCTCCCTGCGTCGATGCTGGCAAAAGCAGTGGAGGGTGGTGTGCGCTAATGAGGATTTACCGAGCTCACCGCAGCGCGTGATGAGTTTTTATGGGGAGAAGCCTTGCATTTATGTAATTCCCAAATTTGGAGACCTGACCGGCTATGGGTGGGTGTTCCCCAAGAAGCATCATATCTGCGTGGGATTAGGAGGATTCCTTAAGGAGGGGCAAAGTATTAAAAAGATGTATTTCCAACTGATAAAGGCTTTGAAAGGGAGCGGGCTTCTTCCTGAAGAGAGCATCCCTCAGAGGGTCTCTTACGCCATAGACCCGGTGGGAGGGGTGTACAACCAGAGGAGCCTGGTGAAGGGGAGGGTAGTGCTGGTAGGCGATGCCGCTGGTTTTGTATCCAGCCTCACCGGAGAGGGCATCTACCCGGCTATGGTCAGTGCCCAATGCGCGGCTGAGGTCATAGACTCTGCGTTCCGGCAGGGCACAATAACCGAGAAGCTGACCGAGTTCGACCTTCAGTGGGCGAAGGCTCTGGGGGATTACCTCAAGTCCCCTTCAAGCCAGTTCAGAAAGAGGATTGGGCTTAAGTTTCTCCCATTGCTCTTCAAGAGCAGACTTTTCTCCCGCATCGCCGCCCGGGTTTATCTCTATGGCAAGAATATCACCCTGGGGTCTGGTTGATAGGTGGGCTATGGTGTGAAAATTAATTTTATCGGGAGCATAAATAGGAATTGACACCGTTATTTTTTAGTGATTATACTTTAAAAAGGGTAATGAGAAGCTTCCTAAGGGAAGTGTTTTAGTAACATCAACAAAGGGGGGTTAAAATTATGTACAGGTTAAGGGGTAAGAATGTTTTTACTGTAATAACCTTTCTCATCGTGGGGTTAGCATTGCTGGTCAGCAGCGCGTACGGTCAGGGTACGGCTCAGGTTAGCGAAGAACTACTGAAGAATCTCCAGTGGCGATGTATTGGACCAGCTATTATGGGTGGGCGGATAGACGATTTTGCGGTGGTGGAGAGCCAGCCCTGGATCATCTATGTGGGCACTGCCTCCGGTGGTCTATGGAAGACCATTAACAACGGGATCACCTGGGAGCCTGTCTTCGACAACGAGAACACCAGCACCATTGGGGCGGTAGCCGTGGCCCCGTCGGACCCCGGCATCGTATGGGTGGGAACTGGCGAGCCCGCCAACAGGCAGAGCTCCTCCTGGGGCGATGGGGTTTACAAGTCGACTGATGGCGGGAAGACCTGGACCAATATGGGACTCCAGGATAGCCACCACATCGGTCGTATCGTCATCCATCCTACCGATCCCGACATTGTCTATGTGGCTGCCCTGGGGCATCTGTGGGGTGCCAATAAGGAACGAGGTCTGTATAAAACCACCGATGGGGGTAAGACCTGGGTAAACAGCCTATTTATCAACGAGGACACCGGTTGTGTTGATATGGCTATGGACCCCTCCAGCCCGGACACCTTCTATGCGGCAGCCTACCAGCGGAGGCGGACCGGATACGGATTCAGCGGGGGTGGTCCCCACAGCGGTCTCTACAAGACCACCGATGGGGGAACAACCTGGACCCAGCTCACCAACGGCCTTCCCACTGGGGATACGGGGCGCATAGGAGTCCGTGTTTACCGCAAAGACCCCAACATTGTTTACGCCATTATTGAGAACAAAAATGGGGGTGTTTTCCGCTCCGAGGATAAGGGTCTGAGCTGGGAGAAGATGAGCAGCACCAATCCTCGCCCCATGTATTACAGCCACATCAGGATCGACCCAAACAACGACCAGAGAATCTGGGTGCTGGGCGCTCGGATGTATACCTCAGAGGATGGAGGGAGAACCTTCCGCACCGATGTGGTAACTCGCATCCATGGCGACCACCACGCTATGTGGATTAATCCGGCTAACTCCAACCATATGATTGTGGGCTCGGATGGGGGGATTCATCTCTCCTACGACCGGGGCAGGACCTGGGACTTCGTCAACACACTGCCTCTGGGGCAGTTTTACGAGCTCGGCGTGGATATGCGGAAGCCCTATTACATTTACGGCGGCTTGCAGGACAACGGGAGCTGGGGAGGTCCCAGTGCCACCATGTATCGACAGGGAATCACCAACGACGAATGGTTCCGGGTAGGGGGCGGAGACGGATTCTATGTCCAGGTAGACCCCACCGACCCTACCATTATCTACGCCGAATCCCAGAACGGCAACCTCTTCCGTTTCAATCCGAAAACAGGGGAACAAAGGTCGATAAGACCGATGCACAAGGAGGGAGAGAAGCGCTATCAGTTCAACTGGAACAGTCCGGTGCTTATCTCGCCTCATAATCCTAACACTATCTATTACGGCGGCAATAGGTTGTTCAAGTCCACCGATCGGGGGGAGACCTGGATGGCAAGCCCCGACCTCACTACCGGGACCGACCGGGATAAGCTGCCCATTATGGGCGTGCTGGTGGATGAAAACACCCTCTCCCGACACGATGGGATTGCCTTCTACGGAACGATGATCACCATTTCGGAATCCCCCATCAAGGAGGGTTTGCTCTATGTGGGAACCGATGACGGCAATCTCCAGGTCTCCAGGGATGGCGGTGAAACCTGGAAGAATGTAATCGACAATGTTCCCGGTGTGCCCAAACGCACCTATGTTAGCCGAGTAGTGGCTTCCCATTTTGAGGAGGGGCGGGCTTACGCTACCTTCGACGGGCACCGCAATGACGATTACAAACCGTATGTGTATGTCACCAACAACTACGGCGAGAGCTGGAAGTCAATCTCCGGTAACCTGCCAGTGGGTGGGACGGTCAATGTTATCAGGGAGCATCCCAAAAACGCGGAGCTCCTCTTTGTGGGAACCGAGCGGGGGGCTTATGTCTCCTTCGACCGTGGGGGGCACTGGATTCAGCTTAAGAACAATCTGCCCATTGTCCCGGTAGATGACATCCTGATTCACCCGAGGGATAACGACCTTATTTTCGGCACACACGGGCGGAGCATCTGGATTCTGGATGACATTACACCGCTGGAGCAGCTCACCAATAAGGTTCTCGACTCAGATGCGTATCTATTTGATATTCGACCGGCAATGATGTTCAACTATTACAGCCACAAGGGGAGCACAGGGCACAAAGAGTTCATCGGTTCTAATCCGCCATTCGGAGTCATTATCAGCTACTACCTGAAGTCGGAAGCCACAGAGGATGTGAAAATCATTGTGATGGACAAGGCAGCTGAGGTTATTCGAGAGCTTACTGGTCCCAAAGAGGCGGGGATAAACAGAATTACCTGGGATTTGAGATATGCGCCTCCAGTTGCACCAGAAGCAGAAGAGGAGCAAGTAAGATTTCGCCGTGGCCCAGAGGGACCCTTTGTTCTGCCGGGTGAATATGCGGTGAAGCTCACTGTCGGAGGGCAGGAGATGACCAGGACCGTTCAGGTGGAAGGTGACCCCCGCATTGTGGTCGCTGAAGCTGACCGAAAAGCACAGCAGGAGGCGATATTCACTCTCAACAGGCTATATGCCTCTGCCTATGCCGCCAACAGGGCATCGGATGACATTAAAACTCAGCTCACCAGCCTGAAGGAGAGACTCAAGAAGCTGCCGGAGGTTCCCGATGATGTCACTTCGGCGGTGGACTCCATTGTTGAGCAGATAGATAAGATTCGGGAGAATCTGGTGGGAAGCCCCGAGCTGAGAAGAAGGGGCATTACCCCTGTCTTCAGTGAGATTAGCAGCCTCTCCTATGGGATCAACAGATACACTGGTGCTCCGACTCCTTACCAGGCGGAAAGGGTGAAGGTGCTCCCCGGAAAATTAACACCTATTATTGAGGAGCTGAACGCGGTTATTGAAAAATCAATCCCAGAACTCAACAGAATGATGAACGAGAACAATATCCCCTGGCTGATCCCGGTGAAACCGGTCAAGATGCCCTGATAGTATGAAGGAAATGATAGTGTGATTCCTCTTATGGGTATGCTCTGAAGGTTTCTCCCTTTTGAGCCAGAGAAGAAGGGGTGCAGGAGCTACGAAATCGGTTTGGACCAGAGAGACAGAGGGATTAGGGTAACTCTAAGCGGCTTTTTCTGTCTTATTTAAGGTTAGCATATCCGACAATCCCACAGAAATTCGGCTAAACATAAATCTATATGGAGGCTGTTCGGATAAGCTATAAAGAGGATTGGTGTGCTTATGAGGGGGGTTAAGGGTCCAAAGTCTGTCAAAGGTGGCGGCAGATTATCTCGGAGAAAGAGAAAGCAGTGAAAAGGTTTATTTATCTAATTTTGATTATTGCTCTTACCGGTGGACTTGCCTATCCCCAGACAAAGGGAACAGTGAGCGGTCGGGTATCAGACCAGGACGGAAAGCCATTGGCATATGTCAGGGTAGAGGTATGCGATACTCCCACCGAGACTAAGACCCTCACTGATGGGACCTTCGCGCTGGAGAACCTGCCACCGGGAAGATATCGTCTCCGTTTTACCCACCCCGATTATCTGCCTGAGGAACTTGAAGTCACTATCAGCGAAAAGCCAGGCAGATTGATCGAAGTTGCACTTTCTGCCAAAAGCCCCATGCTGCTTACCATCAAGGAAGAGATAACGGTAACTGCGGAAGCTGATTCCATTATAGATGTGAGCCTGCCATCTCATCGCACGATATTGCCCAGCAGCGTATTAACTGAACTTGGGAAAGCCAATGTTGCCGAGGCGGTGGAGAAGATTCCCGGTGTAGCTATGGTGGGTAAGGGCGGGTATTCCATGGTTCCATCGATACGAGGGCTGGCTGAGCATCGTGTTCTGCTTCTGGTTGATGGAATTCCGATTACCTCGGAAAGGCGTATAGGAGCCAGTGCCTCGTTTATCAATCTCAGCGATATTGACCGCATCGAAGTGAACCGCGGACCGTATTCGGTGTTCCATGGCTCTGGTGCTATCGGTGGGATTATGAACATTGTCACCAAAGCTCCCTCTGCTGGTGAGCAATTTAAGGGAAATGTTCAATTAGGATACAATACCGCCAGGAAAGAGGGAGCTGCCTCAGTGAATGTGAGCGGCTCCCGGGGGAAATTCGGTTTTATGGTGGGAGTCAATGGAAAGAAAGCCGGCGATTACTCTTCACCCACAGGCATCATAGAGCAATCGCATTACTCGGATTATGACCTTCTGCTAAAGCTTAACAGAGTGGGGGGTGATTCTGAATTCTACCTCACTTTTTTCAATTATCGGGGTGTAGACATCGGAAAGCCCAGCCCCACATCCAGATTCAAGCCGCGCTGGTATCCCCGAGAGAAAAACACTATCTTCAACCTGGGTTACAGAATGCGAAACAGGTTTCATCTGGATAGCTTGAATGCCAGCTTTTACCTGTTGCTCTCAATGCTGGAAACCCAGAAGGATAATCTGAGGGAATCGTTCACAGTAAAAAAGAGAAATCTGGCTAAAATTGAGGGGACCAATTTCGGGTTCAAGCTTCGGGGCGGAAAGGGATGGGGTCAAAGCCACACCCTGAATTTTGGGTTCGACTTTTTCGGACGCCGGGGTATAAGCGACCGTAACACAGAATGGCAGTTCGATGAGTACGGGAATATCACCGAGATTACTGAGGAGACTTCGCTCCTGAGTGCCCGGAGAAATAATTTCGGTGTGTATTTAGATGATAAGATACAGATCCATCCTTCTATAATTGTGAATCTGGGTGCCCGCTTTGACTACATCAACACCAGCAACCCTGGCAGCACAGCAGACAGGATTTCACGAAGCGACCGCTCATTCACCGCGTATATTGGCTCGATATTTCAGATAACCCCCCATCTTTCATTGTTGGCTAACCTGGGCAGCTCTTTTCGATTTCCGACAATTAGCGAGCTATTTTATACCGGATTGACCGGCAGGGGAACCGTTTTTGGAAACGAAAACCTGTTCCCAGAGAGGAGCCTGAACCTGGATATCGGGCTGCGATACCTTCATGATAAATATTACGCCTCAATTTATGGTTTCAGCAACCTGGTAAGCGAAATGATACAGAAATATCGCGGCGCAGGTGAAGAAGAGTATTATTACCGGAATCTGACCCAGGGTCGCATCACCGGTGTTGAGGGTGAGTTTTATTTCTGGCCCATTGAGGATTGTGAATTCCTGGTCAATTTTCACCATATGGTGGGCAGCGAAAAAGAGACTCACGACCCTCTTAATTATATTCCGGCTTCTCGCATCACCTTCGGTGCCAAGTTCTCGCCAGGTGATTTCTGGGTAGAGCCACAGGTCACCATAGCCGCCGCCAAGAAAAAACCCGGTCCGCTGGAGCTGGAAGTAGCGGGGTACACTCTGCTGGACACCATTTTCGGGTATAAGCTCAATCCAAATGTGGTTCTGTTTGCTATTGCCCGAAATTTGCTCAACCGCACCTATCGTTTGTCTGCCGACGAGCAAGGAGTAGATGCCCCCGGCAGGGGCATTGTCTTCAAGGTATCGTATTCTTTTTAAACTTGGCATCAAGAATAGAGGATTCTGTTATTATTTGTAATAGGTAATACTTCACAAAGATGCTTACCAATCCGTTATTTCTGCAATTGATCAAGTATGGTTATTTAGCTTAACTTCAATCCTCAACATATGAGGTGTAGCTGGTCAATTTTTACAGATAGTCCTGCCTTTCAGCTAAACCTGATGAGTGGCAAGGGATATTTCTTGAAAAATAAACCTTGACATAAAAGAATAATTTTGTTATTTTTTAAACAGGATGAGAAGAAGTAGATTATTAATAACAGTTACTCTCCTTTTATATTTGATAACATTTCTTTATCACGATGTTATATTCCACAATTCCCCTTTTATTGGCAATAATAGCTCCTGTACCAAGGTGGAAATCTCTCGGGAAGAGGTTAGCTATGGTCTCCCCGATTCGAGATTAGCCATCACTCATCAATGCCCCTTCTGTTTTGGATTTTTATATTCCGAGCAGTTTCAAATTGTTATTGCCCCAATTATCTTTACTAAAAATGTCCCCGTTTCTTTTTACCAGTCTTATACCTTCCTTCTAATCGAAAACAATCCTAAAAGAGCCCCTCCTTTAGCTACTTAAGCTTCTCCTTATCCAAAGTTATCTTCTGACGAAGACAAAATACCGTAAAGGGTAACATTAGAGCGGATAAAGCATTTTGTTTTCATAACATCAGGCATAAGGAAATGGTTAAAATGGTTTCCAGGCCCCTTATTAAAAACAAGAATAGAGCCCAACAGGGCAAAAAGGGGCGAAAGAAAAAAAGATGAGTTTGCTTTTCCAGGGTTTTTCGATATTAGAAGAAAATGAAATGCTGGATAATACATAGGGAGTGCAATTTATGTATCTAAGAAGAAAGAGGTTAAATCTTTTGTCGAATAAGTGTTATCTCATAAGGGCATCAATTTTTATGCTTCTGTTCTTTTTCTCCTCTTTATTAGCCCATTCGGACACCGTGACAGAGATAAAGGGGATGGAAAAAGAAACTCATCATCATTTAACACAGCAGAGGCACAGGCACAGGCACGAGATAAAGGGGGTAGTAAAGGATAGCAAGAAGTTGATACTTCCGGGGGTAACGGTCACCTTAGAGAACCTACGGGACCATTCTGAGGTAATGGCGGTTACCGACGAGCGGGGGGTTTTTGAAATAAAGGGTTTGGGGCCTGGCGAATACCAGTTGACCATGGAGCTGGAGGGTTTTGAGACAATAAAGCAGAAGGTAGCCCTTAGCGGGGAATTCCCTCTTATCCTTGACTTTCAGATGAAGATAGCCGGCTATTCTGAAAAAATAGTGGTTACAGCAACCAAAACACCAGAGTTTCTGGAGAGCGTCCCTGTGAGGGTAACTCTAATCCCTTCAAGGGAGATAGAACAGAAAGGGGCTCAAAATTTGATGGAAGCCCTGGAGGCAGTGCCAGGGGTTCAGGTCAAGACCACCTGCTCTATCTGCAATGCTCAAGAGGTGAGGATGTGCGGCATGAGCGGGGCACATACTCAGATTTTAATAGATGGTATGCCGATAATCAGTGGGCTGGCGACGGTCTATGGGTTGTCCCAGATACCAGCCGAAAGCATCCAGCAGATAGAGGTCATCAAGGGGGCAGGCTCAGCCCTCTATGGAAGCGATGCCCTGGCAGGGGTAATAAACATCATCACTAAAGATGTTGCCCCTAAGCCTACTCTCCACGCTTTGCTTAACATAGGGCAGCTTGGCACCCAGACTTACCGGGCGACCTTCAGCGGCAGGTACAGGAGATTGGGCGGAAGCTTCAGCTTTCAGAAAGCTAGCTCCGATGGGGTCGATGTCAACAATGATGGTATGACAGATATGGTGGCCTACGATCGGGATAACCTCTCTGCGAAAGTGAAGTTTGATATCTCCAGTAAGTATAGTTCAGCACTCAACTTTGCGGTAAACTATTTTGGTGAAGAGAGGTTAGGGGGTCCAAAAGGCGAGGTTACCGAGACCACCGAGAACATCATCACTGATAGGAAAGAGTATTACGCCAACTGGCAGATCAAGCCCTCCGAGCGCTCCGATTTAATAGTTAGAGCCACCTTATCCAACCATGACCAAAATGCTCTTTTTGAAAGCGTCTGGTATAACGCCCGGGAGAGCATCTTTGTGGGGGAGGTTCAGTACAACCGATTGACCTGGGAAAAGCATCTTCTTACCTGGGGGTTAATGTATAAGAATCAGGAGCTGCTGGAGTCCGCCAGATTAGGAGAGGTCAGCTCAGAGCAGACAGGGATTTACCTTCAGGACCAGGTAAATTTCTCCGAGTCCCTCAAATTTATAGCTGGGGGGAGGTTTGATAACAACACCGAGTTTGGCAACTACTTCAGTCCCCGCGGGAGCTTGATGTATAAACCAAACAAACAGCTGAACTTCCGCATTTCCTTGGGAAAAGGGTTCAAAGCCCCCACCGTCTTCTTCGAAGAGATGCATTACTGCCCGGGAGGCTTCAGATACGAGATGAGGAGAAAC
>CABWKN010000117.1 GCA_902505605.1 Candidatus Guanabacterium sedimentis | reverse complement strand
AGCTTATGATATTTAGTCTCGGATTTGCTTTTCCATTTTATTATGTTCTAATTATCAGGAAAGAAAAAATTAGCGAGTTTGGAATAACTAAAGAGAAATGGCTTGTTAGTTTAATTGCTGGTATAGTCCTTGCGGTTTTACTGTTGTTTCAATTCATGAGTAAGTCAGGTGAAGTAGGACAAGAAATATTATTGAGTTCAAAAGCAATTGGACCGATTTTCTATTTAATGATTGCAGGTATTTTCGAAGTAATATTCTTTTATGCTTTCTTGCGTCAAAGATTTGAAAATGCATTTGGAATAATTCCAGGTATTGTGTTAGCGGCTTTATTTTATAGTTTTCATCACGCAGGCTTTCAGCCAGAATTTATGAAGCTATTTTTTGTGGGAATTATGTACGCTTCTGTTTTCAGAATTACCAGAAATGCCCTTATCATTTATCCTTTCTTCTGGGGTGTAGGTGCATGTTGGGATGTATTAGTCAGTTTCGGTGCCATGGAAAGATTAGAAGGTGCCTGGATTAAAGGATTGGTTACTTTAATTTTAATGATAATTTTTATAGGTTACCTAAAATGGAAGATGAGAAAAGCTTGAAAGTGATTTTTCACCTCCTTAAGCCTCCCTTTTCACATTCATGAAGCAATACTCATCCGAGCATCTACCTAACACCATGCCGAAAGTCGATTAATGCCTGTAATCAATCATGCAGTATTTGCTCTCTCTGATGCAGGGTGTAATGCTATTATGAGTCAGGCAAGTTTAATTAATACAGCCAGTTATGGCTTTCATCTCGGCCTGCGCAATTCACCAGCCACAGCATAACTATCAGCGGACACGGTAAGAGTAATTGCTATTCCAGAGCAGGCGCGTTACCTTCCCGTCTGGTCCCAGCTCGAAAACGACCAATTCGCCAAGATTGCCGTCATCGCGAACTCGCTTGAAGCTGTTCTCTCCGACTTGTTTCAGTTTAGTCAAGGAGTTGAGAGGATTGTCAGTTGGCAGCGAGATTATTGCTAACTCACCATCCATAATCAACACATGCAGTTCTCGCCAGGATTCGTCATATCTGCCGACAAATTTTTCCAGGTCTGGCTCAGCTTCCTTTCCCTGCTTCGGGTTGTCAAGCACTTTCTTGATAGCAGGGGCAACGATGTCGAAGATTTTTTCCGCATATGCTCTCGGGCTGACATCCTGAGCATTTGTCATGACAATAATGGCGATTTTCTCTTTGGGGCACATGGACAAAGTGGTTCTGTATCCGGGGCAGCTGCCACCGTGCCCCACGAAGGTCTTGTCGTTGTGACGCCAGACTGAAAAGCCGATTCCCCATGTCGTCTTCCAGTCCTGGTCAAGCCAGTGTACTCGGTGCATCTCTTTCAAGGTGTTGGCAGCAAGCACTTCCTTGCCGCCCTTCTCGAGAAGACGGAACTGCCATGCGGCGAACCGAGCTAAGTCCTCCACAGTAGAGGCGAACCCTGCCGCCGGAGCAACACCTCTTACCAGATAAAATGGTATGGCTTTGCGGCTGCCATCACGTAGGTGCCTGCCATATCCTGTGGCAAGCCTTTCGCCCTTATGTTCCACCGGTATTTCCGGACTGGTGTCCTTCAGCCCAAGCGGGCTAAGTATGTGTTGTTCAACATACTCCGCATATGGCTGACCCGAAACCGCAGCAACAACTTCGCCTGCCAGAGTCAGGCCCAAGTTCGAGTATTGAAAGTAGGTGTCGGCAGGATAAAGCTCTTCCTGGCTGGAAATCTTTTCCATGATTTGTTCCCTGGTAGGGAAGCAGTGTTCAGGCCCTGTCCAGTATGGGTAGTCCGATTCACGGGGCAGCCCGGAGGAGTGCGTGAGGATTCCCCGCAGAGTTATTTCTGGTGCATCCGGATAGGTATCTTTAATAGTGAACCATGATAGGTATTTGCCGACAGGCTCATCGAGGCTCAGCTTCCCCTGGTCTCTTAGCTGCATAATACCAGTGCTGGTGAAGAGTTTCGAAATGGAACAGATGCTATAAATCGTGCTTGGCGAGGCAGGGATTTTCTTCTCCACATCGGCATATCCAAAGCCGCGGCTCCACACCAGATTCTGGTCGTAGACGATACCCAGGGACATTCCTGGTATATCCTCGTAAGCAACCTGTGCGTCGACCCAAATCTCGATAAGTTTCAGCGCTGAGGCTACCCGCGGATCCTTTGCCAGGGATTGAGCTCGTGCCAACCCAGACACTAAAAGCATTATTACTAATAAACACCAAATCCGCTTTTTCATTGGTCATCTCCTTAAAGATAGAAATTTGCTTTTTGTGTGAGTAACCATCTTCTTCCTATTTCTACTTTACAATTTATATCACTGGAAATATGCTTTGTATAGAGTTAGTGTTGAATTTTTTAAAATGGTGAATGGGAGTAGCTACTGGGCATTTAATATCTTTCTAACCCAGACAGAATATTCCCTCACATCCAGCCGCTGTGCTCCTCATCCTGAACACCGCGAAAAAATATACTTCACCCCACTAGATCTCTATCAGCATTAGAGCATAAGCTAGCAGCAGGTCTTTTGCTATTTAGTAAACACGCCTATCAGTAGTTGCTCTTGCCGAGGTGGACCTCACCTTGACCATTGGCACTACCAAAAGCTTTGAAGCTCCTGATAATAGTTCCATCGATCTTACACACATGAACTGCGGAACTGCCCCCCTCACCATGAGCGCAGATTACCTCATCTACACCATCATTATCTATATCAGCTGCGGCTATGTGCACCTCTCCGTTAGTATTGCCACCACCCGCAAAGACATCGAACTTACTGATAAAAGTGCCATCCTTGTCAAACAGCTTGACGATGTTGCTCCCGTTGTAGCCGGTGGCGGCGGCTATCTCTAAATCAGCATCAGCATCAAAATTACCCACTGTCAGATGAACCTCACCGCCGGGATTACCACCGGAACCGTATGCCTTGAAGGAGCGGATTAAGGTACCATCATAGCTGAATATCTTCACCTGGGAGCTGCCGCCCTCTCCCATACCGGCCACTATCTCGTCAATCCCATCGGCGTTCTCCAGGTCACCGGCTGCCAGATGGACCTCCCCCTGAGCATTGGCAATACCAAAAGCTTTGAAGTTGGTGATGAAGGTGCCATTGGTCTCGAAAACCTTTATCCACGACTTTCCCCCTTCGCCCTGGGCTACCGCTATCTCGTTATCCTCGGGGACAGCATCACAATTTCCTATGGTCAGATGCACCTCACCGTTGGTATTCACTGCTCCGAAGGCTTTGAAGGAAGTGATAGCGGAGCCGTTGACCTCAAAGAGCTTAACCCAGGATTTTCCCCCTTCACCCTGACCGGCGACAATCTCATCCCGGTCGTCGGCATCCGTATCAGCCACTGCCAGATGGACCTCACCCTGGCTGTTCGCCGCTCCGAACGCTTGGAATGCGTTCCAACTGTTTCCCAGGATGCTGAACTCATTTATCCAGCTTGTGCCGCCAAGACCGTGAGCGGTGACCAAGGCACCGCCACCGGCAATGAGATAGGTCTCCCCGGTCATGCCGCTCGTAAACGGGGCGCCGATAGCTATATCGTCATATCCGTCCCCATTTATATCCCCGCTGGCTAACGCCGAGCCCGAGCGACCCCCATCCCCGAAGATAGCGATGTGGGGAGCTGAGAGATCCTTAAGGTCGACGACGACGGGCGAAGATGGGCTAAAGCCGAATACTACATAAGTCTTCCCGGCCGCGCTTCTTACTTCAGTAGCGCCGATGATTATATCGTCGTATCCGTCACCGTTTACATCCCCGCTGGCAACCGCAGAGCCCGATAAATTATTAAAGGATTCCCCCTTGACGGTGATGTTGGCTTCGGCATTCAGGTCGATAGTTGCAGGCGGTGAGCTGGAGCCGAAGGCCACATGGGTCTCCCCGGCATCGTGCATAGTCGGCCAACTGCGATCAGAATAATGCTCGCCGATGATTAAATCATCAAATCCGTCTCCGTTTACATCCCCGATGGCCAGAGCAAAGCTGGACTCACCATCCCCACTCGCGGTGATATCGGCAGATGTGCTCAGTTCGACAGTTGTGGGAGGCGTGCCGGAGCCGAAGACCACATAGGTTTTGTTAGCAGGATAGGCACCGATGATTATATCATCATAATCGTCACCATTTACATTCCCGCTGACAACCCTGTAGCCAGAGAAATTATTCGCACCGACACCGTAGAGGGTGATATCGGCTTGGGTGCTCAAATCGACAGTTGAAGGCATTGAGCCGGAGCCGAAGACCACATAGGTTTCCCCGGCATCGGTACGCTCAGGTTCACCCGGGTCAGCCTTATATGCGCCGATGATGAGGTCATCATATCCGTCGTTGTCCACATCTCCGCTGGCCACTGCACAGCCAGACCAATCCCCGGCATCAGCCCCCCAGACGGCGACATCAGCGTTTTGGGTGCCCAGGTCGATAACCGTGGGTGATGAAAAATCCTCGCCGAAGATGACATAGGTTGCCCCGGCCCAGCTTCGGGCAGGGTCACCAGGGTCAGCCGCATAGGCACCGGCGATCAGGTCATCGTATCCGTCGCCATTGATGTCCCCGCTGGCCACCGCCCAGCCTAAATTATCATCCTGACCAGCCCCGATGACGGTGATGTCGGGCCATTGGGTGCTCATATCATAAGTTGAGGGCGGTGAGCTGGAGCCAAAGATAACCTGGGCATAACCGCGAACGTCAAGACAATCAATGGCACCGCCCCATCTGGCGCCGATGATGAGGTCCTCATAGCCGTCCCCGTTGAGGTCCCCATAAGCCAGCGCACAGCCAGAAAAATCCTCAGCATTCTTGCCCAGCACCCGCATATCCCCCCACACCAGATCCAGGTCAATCACCCTCTGAGCAAAAAGCATCCCTGACATGGCAAGGATGATTACCAGAAAAACCGAAACGATAAAACCATTCCGCCTTGCCATTTTGGCTACCTCCTTTTTTTAAAGTAGGTTAAAAACCTCCCTCACCACCGCGGGGAGGAGAATTACCACTTATCTTCTATCTGTGGGAAAGAAAAATCAACCACCGGCAAGTTATACTTCACAAACTTATCTGCTGGGAAATAATAGGGATTATCTGCTAAACTGTGCAGAAAAAAGCCTTTTAGAAACATTTAATCAATATGTTCCTTGACGTCTCCTTTCTTGATATATAAAATATATCAAAAATTATCACACAACTGCTGATAATGTCAAGAAAAAAGTGAATTAAATTTCATCATTTTAAAAAAAACCGCTACTGAGATTTTTACTTTATTTTAAAAAAAGAATGGTCTTCTGCACGAGTG
>CABWKN010000116.1 GCA_902505605.1 Candidatus Guanabacterium sedimentis | reverse complement strand
GACTCGATATTTGCCGGGTAGTTAATGGAAAGATAGCAGAGGAGTGGCTTGTTTACAATGTTTTGGATATGTTCCAGCAGCTCGGCTTCACCCTTGCCCCTCCCCAGGTAGAAGAACCACAATAAGCACCAAGTATCCGTCGCTATTGCTTGACTACCAGGAACGGCGCAGAGTATAGGAGGGGGCGCAATACCAAAGAAAAGGAGGCAATTTACCCCCGAGGAGCTTATTTCTCCAGCAGGGCTTTCAACTCGTCCATAAATTCGTTGATGTCCTTGAATTCCCTGTAAACGGAGGCAAATCGGACATAGGCCACCTTATCCAGCTCCTTGAGTTTCTCCATTATAAAAGAGCCTATCTCTGATGTCGGAATCTCCCTTTCTGCCCTCTCCTGTAACTTTTGTTCTATGGTGTCGATGAGCTCTTCCAGTGTGGTTACGCTTATGGGTCTTTTTTCGCAGGCTTTGAGCAGTCCCCGGAGAATCTTCTGGCGGTCGAAGGTCTCCCTTCGCCCATCCTTCTTGATGACCATATAGGGGGCTTCCTCGGTTCTCTCGTAAGTGGTAAATCGCCGGGAGCAGGCAAGACACTGGCGCCGCCGGCGAATTGCATCGCCACCCCTTTTTTCCCTGGAGTCTATCACTTTGTCTTTGTTATGACCGCAATAGGGGCATTTCATTCTTTTCTCTCCCCGAGTGTATACTTTGTTCTCAGAAATTATTTTTTAGCATACCGGGGTTCATCTTTATTTTATATCATGTTTTTGTCGGTAGTTCTTTTATTTTTTTTATGGTGAGACCCTCCTTCCACACCAGAACGATCCCCAGAAGGGTTACTGGAGCAAAGGTAACCGCATGCAAGACGATAGAGGTTCCCACGGCAAGGTCATTATCGATGCCCAGGAAGCTCACCAGGACGATTTGCACAGCTTTGTGGAAAGCCCCCACCCCTGCCGGGGTAGGTATGGCGGCGCCAGTAGCGGCAAAAATCAGGATAAATAAGGTGAGATAGAAGGGAACCTCAATATTGAAGGCCAAGAGGATAAGCCACATTCCGAAGCAGACTGTCAGCCAATGGACAAGGGAATAAACCCCTACTATGAGAAGCAGCCCCTTCCCTTTGAGCACGGCCAAACCCTGGGCGAAGGAGTTTATCCCTCTTAATAATACCTGCGAAATACGAGCTGGCAGAAAGGAAAACAGCTTCTCCGCACCTTTAAGGAAAAGCGAGCTCTTCACATGTAACAGCAAGAGAAGAGCGATAATGGCAGCAGCGGCAATTGCCGATATCAAACCAGTCCACTCCACCCGACTCAGGGTAGCAAATGTCTCGGAAGAGCGATAGGGCAGAGCGGGAGCTAAAAGAAGGTAGAGGGAGAACATTACCAGGATGATTATAAGGTCGAACACCCTCTCCACAATTATAGTTGCAAAGGCTGCGGTTTTTGAGAGCCCTTCCTTGTGACCCAGGAGGTAAGGTCGCACTATCTCTCCCAATCTTCCCGGGACCAAAGAGTTGACCATGAATCCAATAACAGTGGTGGAGAAAAGGTTGGAGAGATGGGACTTTTTAAGGGGCATAAGCAGGAACTTCCACCGCAAAGCTCGCAGCAGATATACTACCAGAGATAACACCACGCCGAAGCTGATGAGGAGATAGTTAGCCCCCCTGATCTTCTCAAATACCAGGTGAAGATTAGCTCCTCGCAGGAAGAGATAGAGAAGGAGACCCCCCAGAGATATGCCCATCCACAGCTTCAGGCTTCTCTTTGCCAATTCAACCTATTTTCAGTAATGGATGTTTAACCAGCGGGAAGATAGCAGCAATACCTTCACCCCACTTGCCAAAAAGCAATTTTCACTCTATAATAAAAATGATTACAAGTCAATTTTTTTCTTGAAATTTGACCCTATGTTTGAAATTATAATCAAAGGTGCGAACCAAAGTAGCTAATATTTCGTTATATTAAATGAAAGAGGTAATTGGAATAAGTTCCCCATCAGACAGGGAACTCATAAGAAGATGCCGGAGAAAGGATGCCAGGGCTTGGGATTTGCTGGTGGAACGATACCGGAGAAAGGTATTTAACATAGCTTATCAGTTTGTGGGCAATGTAGAAGAGGCACAAGACCTGACTCAGGAGCTTTTTCTTAAGATTTATCAGGAGTTGAGGAAGTATCCCGATGAGGTCCCTTTCCTCTCGTGGCTGAGGAGGGTAAGCCGGAACCTTTGCATAGATTACTATCGCAAGAGGAGACGCCAGAGGGGAGTGATGAGAGTAGATTTCGAGGTTGTGTTACCTTATATTGCTCAAGGACGCGACCCTTTTGACTTGCTAAAAGAGAAGGAAAGGAATCTGCTATTGAGGAAAGGGTTGGATGCTCTTCCTCCAGGGGTGAGAGATTGTGTTATCCTGAGGGATGTTCAGGGCTGCTCCTATCGGGACATAGCGGATATTCTGAATATCCCTATAGGAACGGTGAAATCGCGCTTAAACAGAGGAAGAGCTGAGTTGGTCAGGATATTAAAAAGAATGCCAGAGTTAAGGTGAGGTAATTAGAAATTGAGGAGAAGGGTATGAATTGCTTCTATCATAAAAATAAGGAAGCTACTAACAATTGTGTCATCTGCGCCCATCCTCTGTGCGGCGATTGTGTGGTGGAGGTTAAGGGGAGGGTGTATTGCCAGGATTGTCTGGATAGGCAATTGAAGGAAAAGGGAGCTGCTCCTCCAGAGAGGCTAAAATCCCCAGGGTTGGCGGGATTTCTCTCTGCTATTATTCCGGGGCTCGGTCAGATCTATAACAGTCAGTATATGAAGGCTTTTGTGGTGATTCTGCTGTATAGCGCCTTTCTCTCTATGGCCATACGCGGTCCGATTCGGGGAATATTTATCTTTCCTCTGCTGATAATGGTAGTCTACTTCGGGGCGATTATCGATGCTTATCGCTCTGCCAAGGAGATAAATTTAGCCAGACGAGGAGTAGAGGCGGTAGAGAGGGAAGCAGCCCCACCGCGCGAGTCGGCCGTCTGGGGCGTGATAATCATGCTCATCGGCGTGCTATTTCTGCTCTACAATTTCGATGTGAGTATCGACTGGTTAGAAGATTTGTGGCCGTTAATTGTAATTTTCCTGGGGGGTTATTATATGGTGAGGTACTTCTTAAATCAAAAAAAGGGGAAGGCTGAAAGAAAAGAGCCTCCCTCTGAAGGAGGACAGAAATGACCGCCAGGAGACGAAATTCAGGGACATTCATTTTTGGGCTGGTGCTCGTAGCCATTGGAGCCCTGTTCTTGGTGGATAACTTCACCTACATTGATGTCTGGTATTACGCCTGGAGGTTCTGGCCGGTAATTCTGATATTGTTTGGTCTGAACAAGATACTTCGGGCTCGGGCTCGCTCCGGTTAGTGAGGTAAAAGAAGATGAGATTTAGAGAAGTTGTCTTTGTTCTTTTCGTCATCTTCTTCGGTCTGCTAATAACCCTGGTCGCCAAGCAGCAGGGTTGTGCCGGTTTGTTCTGGAGGGAGCAGAGCTACTCCTATCCCGAGGGGGGGACCACCAGTTGCCCCTTGTATTCCTTTATTAAGATTGTCAACCGCTTTGGTGATGTCAAAGTATCTTCCTGGGATAGGGCTCTTCTGAGTGCTACCCTCACCAAACAAATATGGGCGCCTAATAAGAAAAAGGCTAAGGGGATTGCTGAGCGACTGCAGCTCATCCTCCGTCAAGAAGGGAATACCTACCTAGTGAGCACCAATCGGGAAGGGTTGAATAATATCACCTACGATTTTCAGACCGACATGCACCTCATGGTTCCCTTGAATTCGCAAGTAACGGTGGACAACCAGAGAGGAGAGGTGGAGATAAGAGGCTTAGCCGGAGACCAGGAGGTCAGGAATATCGGCGATAGAATATTAGCTACTGATATCGATGGCAATCTGGTGATAAAAGGCAGAGATAACGATATTGTCGTCGAAGGCATAACAGGGGGACTAACGGTCAACAATCTCCATGGTGATGTTACCATTACAAAGGTCGAAGGAGAGCTCCTGGTGGAGAACCCTTACGGCGATGTAAAGGCTGACCAGATAGGTGGGAAAGCTCGGATAATATCCAAGCATTCCTCCATATCGTTGAGTAAGATAGGGCGGGACATAGAGGTCATCGCTCCCAATTCCCGAGTGTGGATACGGGAAGCCGAAGGAAGCCTGGTGGTGGAGACTACCAACGAGCCGGTATCCGTGGAGGGCTTTCTCGGAGAAGTGCACATAAAAACCACCAATGCCACTATAACCATGTCTACCGCTGCTCTGCTGGCAGGGGGCATCAGGGCAGAGAACTCCAACGGTAGTATTCAGCTTAGCATGCCTGATGGGGTCTCTTTTCAGATAGAGGCCATAGCCTCTGAAGGTAATATAGACAGCGATTTCCAGTATACCGACTTAGTCTTCTCCCAGCAGGAGGGAAGCACTTTTTTAACCGGCACTTACCGCGAAGGAGGACCTGAGCTCTATTTGAAGACCGAGAAGGGCGATATCATCCTCAAGAAAATCCCCTCTGCAGGTGTGAGAGAGAGGCCTTCTCGCCGGGAGGATTAAATTAGACAGAGTGGTGAACAATAGGGCATTATATGAAATTTTGCGCAAATTTACCAAGAGGTAGGTAGCTATGCAAAGTAAGAGAATTTGGCTTAAGGTCTGGGGGCTGTTTTTATTGCCGTTTCTGGTGGGCTGCTATATTGATAATGGTAAGTATAAAGCCACCGAAACCTTTGAGAAGAGTTACGATTTCGCCTCCGGGGGAGAACTTATTTTAGAGAATGCTAATGGGAGTGTAGAAGTTACCGCCTGGGATGAGGAGAGGGTTCAGTTAATAGCCAAAAAGGAAGCCCGTGCCTCGTCTACCAGCAGGGCACAAGAGGCAGTGAAGAAGGTGAAAATAGAGGTCAACCAGACGGCAGACAGCCTGGAGATAAAAACCTACGACCCCTTCCGCAAAAGAGGAAGGGGAATCTCCCGACTTCTGTCCGGGGATTTCGTTAGTATTCAGGTGGCTTATACCCTGATGGTTCCCAGGAAGACAGACCTCAATCTGGAGACAGTAAATGGAACTATAAGGATTAAGGAAGTTAAAGGTGCCCATGCCAGCAGAACTGTCAACGGAGGTATAAGAGTCAATAGGGCTTCGGGCTCATTTGAGGGCAAGACGACCAATGGCAGCATCAAGGTCGAGCTGGAAGAAGTTGAGCCATCATCCTGGGTCTCCTTGAAGACAGTAAATGGTTCGGTTAATCTCTCCCTTCCACCAGAAGTGAGAGCCGATGTCAGAGTTCGTACGGTTAATGGGAGCATTTCCACCGACTTCCCCCTGGAAGTGTCGGGAAAATTCTCTCGTCGTAGATTGCAAGGCGCTATTAATGGCGGAGGAGCAGAGATAACTCTGGAGACAGTTAACGGGAGCGTGCATCTTCGTAAACTAACATACTGAAAAGAGAAAAGAGAATGAACCAGAAATTATTTTCATCAATAGTAGAGGTGGTGTTGAATCAATGAAGAGATTTAAATTAGGAAGCGCTGTTTTACCGTTACTGTTTCTGTTAGGGGTAGGTCCTCTCCAGCGATTGAGCCATTTCGAAGACAAGCGTTCCTTACAAAAAGAAGAAGAACTCTGGGTGAAGGTCCATTTCAGCCAGGGTGACTTCTCCCTTCACGCCGGTGAGAAAGGGGAGGTGTATTCCCTCGAGCTCGATTACGACACACGAACTGTGAGCAAAATGGTCAATTATCGTTCTGTGGGAAAGCGAGGTATACTGGAGGTAGAAGTCAAGGGGAGGAAGGGATTTAAGCTTCGCAGAAAGGAGAAAAACTATCTCTTCCTCGAGCTGACTCCCGGCTTGCCCATTTCCCTCGACCTCTCTCTGGGGGCTTCCGAAGCCACCGTTGACCTCAGTGGTCTGAGAATAGCCGATTTAAAATTGGATGTCGGAGCCGGTGATGTAAATGTATATTTCGACCAGCTTAACCCGGAGCCACTTCGCCGAATGCAGATACAAGCTGGGGTAAGCGAGCTGGAGATTCACAGTCTGGGAAATGCCAACTGCCAGTACCTCATTTTTGAAGGAGGTGTGGGTGAATTTTTCCTTGACTTCAGAGGTAACTGGCAAAAGGATGCCCGGGCGGAGATTGACATGGGGCTGGGAGACCTCACCGTCAAGTTGCCCCGTAATCTGGCAGTCAAGCTCATCTTTGACAAAAGCTTCTTGACCTCCCTTACCGCTGACTCCTTTATAAAGGATGGGAACCAGTATACCAGCGAAAACTACCAGCAGGCTCGCCATCACCTGACGCTGAAAGTTGAAGCTGGAATAGGCGATATTAACATCGAGTGGATAGAGTAAGGTTATCTCCCCCATCTCCAGAGGAAACTACATTACTTTATCCCTTGCTCGCGTATAAGACAGGAGCTGTGTCCATAGGCTGACTGGGCACTCCCCACGCAGATGGCTGGCTTTTATCTTTTCCCTCCCCTCATATTCGATAAACTTATCCCCTCATTTCTGAGTGGCTAAGGTGATTAATGGAGAATATATTCCCTTGCTGCCCTATCCTGTACTTATTATAAGGGTTTGCCAGATGCGGTTTTCCCTATCTAAAAAAATGAAAAAATTTTATAATATGTAGGCAACCATTTTCCCTTTTTAAGCATCTATAATAATGAGAATGAATGAAGACTCTTTTCCTTGGGTATCTTTGATGAGCGCGGAGGAGCTTTACCTCGGACGACAAGGGAGTTTTTCTGCCAGTGGGAACCTGGCGGCAGAGGCTCACTCCGGTAAGGGACGTGAAATGCTCTCTGGCAATAATAGCGAGAGGATGTCCCACATCGTCTTCCGCTGTAAGCAAGGGGAAAGGGAGGCTTTGGGCACCCTGTACAAGATGTATAAGCAAAGGATATACAACATCGCCTACAGGATGACCTCTAATCACGCTGAGAGCGAGGAGATTGTTCAGGAGGTCTTCCTCAAGGTTTGCCGGAAGATCGGCTCATTTCGGGGTGATTCCTCATTCACTTGTTGGATTTATCGGATTGCGGTTAATCAAAGCCACTCTTATTGGAGAAGGAAGGGCAACCAAGAAGAGAACAAGCTTGTTCCCCTATCGGAGAAAGAGAATCTCCTTCAGCAAGGAAAGGATGGGAAGCGAACTTTATTTCACTACTATATAAAAGAAGCTATGGCATCACTACCCACGAGTTGTCGGGCAGTATTTATCCTTCACGACATTGAGGGATTCACCCATCAGGAAATATCAGCTATACAGGGGTGCTCAATAGGGGCTTCCAAGTCCCTTTTGGCAAAAGCAAGGCTTAAGATGCGCCGTTATCTTCAGCCCCATATGGGCCTTACGGGATGAAGACAATAGTGCTCAGGTAAGAATAGGAATGATAGAGATGGTGAAAAAATTGAGATGTTTCCAATCGGCTCGTTGGTTGAGCCTGTATTTAGATGACGACCTCCCCCCTAAAAGGAGGAAGTTGCTGGAGGAACATCTACAAAAGTGCCCTCGCTGTCAGAAAATCCTGGAGGATTTGAGAACTATCCGGCAGGAAACCCGCTCCCTGGAGAATCTCAGCCCTCCGGAGGGGCTGTGGGAGGTTATCCAGAAGCGCCTGGAATCAAGCCCCCCAGGGCAGAAGCGAGTTTATCAATGGGATATTCCGCTGGCGACCTGGCTGAGAAGAGGATGGGTATGGAAAGGCGCTCTCATAACGAGTGCCGCAGTAGTGGCGGTCTTCATACTGCTGAGGCTTTTTCCAGTAGGGACCCCCGCTGAGCAGGAGGGCTATCCCTTTTCACCACCTCTCATGGCAGAGATTCATCAGCAGCTTACCTCCGCCCGGACACATTACTTAGAGTTTATCAGAGAACTGTCGCTTCTTGCTGATGCGGAGCTGGAGAGATGGGATGCCGCTATCGCTGAGGCTTTTCGAGAGAGCCTCCAGGGGATAGATTGGAATATTAAGGTATGCGAGGAGGAAATGGAGAGGTTTCCCTTGGAGCCCGAGATAAGGGGACACCTTTTCAATATCTACCATGAGAAGCTCGCTCTTCTGGAGTCAATAATAGAAATAGGTGGGGGAGACTGACCCCGCTCAGATTCTCCCACGCGGGAAAAGGATTCTTTAAACATTAATTAATTTAAAGAGGAGGGTAGAAATGAGGTACAACAAAGATAGAAGAGGAAGTTCTCTTATTGCTCTTCTGATATCGTTGGCTTTCCTTTTTGTGTTTTGTCAGGTTTCCTATTTACCGGCAGCAGGACAGGAAAGGGAGATAGGAGACCTGGCAGCGGACAAAGAAAAGGATATAGGAGACCTGGCAGCAGACAAGGATGACAGGGAGAAGTATGAGGAGAAGTTTGAGAAGACGGTCTCCCTCCCGGTCACTGGAGAGGTATCGGTGAGTAACATCTCCGGGGATATAGAGGTCACCACCTGGGACAAAGCTGAGGTCAAGATATCGGCTCTCAAAGTCTCCCGGGCGGACACTGTGGAGAGGGCGAAGGAAAACGCTGATCTGGTGGAGATAAAGGTGGAGAAAGTGGGCAATAGAGTAGTCATTTCCACCGAGTACCCCAAAAATATGGGCTGGAGGGGTCGTTCTATCAATGTGTCCGTTTACTACAACTTGACCATCCCCAACAGAGCTTCTCTGAGGGCGAATTCTGTAAGCGGGGATATAGATACCCAGAGGATTGGTGGAGATGCGAGGCTAAAGACGATTAGTGGAGATGTTATTTCCCGAGTGATTGGTGGCGAGGCTGAGTTAGATTCGGTCAGTGGTGATATAACGGTTACCGAAGCCGCAAAGAGCCTCAATTGCGGCACGGTCAGCGGTGATGTTGAGGTTACCTCTGCCAAGGCTGGAGCGAGGATGAAGAGTGTCAGTGGGGATGTGACCCTGACTGGCTGTCGGGGGGATGCTGATGCAGAAAGCGTGAGTGGAGATATTGAGCTGCAAGATATAACCGGAGCACGCAGAGTGCGGGCGAAGAGTGTCAGCGGAGACATAGATTATATAGGCACCATAGAGTCCGGGGGGAGATACACACTCGACAGCCACAGCGGCGACATCACCTTCTCAGTTCCCGAGAACTCCTCCTTTGAGCTGGAGGTCAGAACCTTTAGCGGGGAGATAGATACCGAGTTTCCCATTCGCATCATCGGTAAGCAAGAGAAACGTACACTCTCTGGAACGGTAGGGGAAGGTGGCGCCTGGGTGGAGCTGGAATCCTTCAGCGGCAATATCCGAATCAGGAGCCGATAACCACCGCTTCTTACAGGTTTAAAAAGGGGAGAACCTCAGTATTTGAGGCTCTCCCCTTTATTGTGTAAAGCTGAGCTAATCCATAGGAGCTTATCTTCAGAAGAGCACTATACCACTTTGAAGCTGAGATGAGAGATGCGCTGGGGGTCGTTAATCCCCAAGCCTTTGCGGGCAGTCGCCGCTATATGGTGCGCCCTTCCCCCAATGGGGGGATGCCCCAGGGCTTTTCGCTCTGCTTCGATGAGCTGCCAGCAGACCTGGTCAATAGCAACCGGGTCGGTTCCCAAGAAGATTCGCCCTGATGCATAGGTGCTTGACTGAGTGGCACTCGGACCGCCGTTCCACACCGCCCATAGCCCGTCGAGGATGTGGAGCACTGTCTTTTTCCTGACAATAGGATGCGCACATACATCGGCGATTATCGGTGCGCCGTAGTATGGGGCGGGATGGAAGCGGGCGGTGTTGTGCACCACTCCAAAGCCGAGGTTTTTAAGACACAGGGTAACCCCGGCAGTTCTATGGTCTTTTAACACCGGAATGTTGATCAGCTTGGTGACCTTTCTGCTCATTATCTCGGCGAAATGGGATCGGGTGCTTGGCTTCCGGACTAGCCGGAGGGGGCTGCGGCTGACGATATCCGATTCAATATACGCCTCGGCGTCGTAGCCGTTCATATCCTCCTGTCCCACTCTGGTCACCTCGGGTCCGTAATATTTCACCCCGGGTGAGCTGCGATTAACCTGGTAACCGCACATAGTCATATGCCACTGTCTCCGGTCCCAGACGATAATGTTGTCTTCCTTTACCCCTGCCAGCCTCACTCCCCGAATGATCTCCTCCACTATCTCCGGTCGACTGTAGCACAAAGGCCCCCCCAGACAGTTCAGCTTGATGCCCACCACATCATCGGAGGATATAAACATCTTCCAGGCTTCAGTCAAAGAGGTTTTTCCGGTGAGCTCTGCCATCCCCTTTTCCATCATCTCTCGGAGCAGCGGGCTATCCACCTGGTGGTGCTCTTTAACCACTTCAGGATTAATGACCTCCACCACCCTGCCGGGGAAGGGTCCGGGTATGGCGTCTTGTGACAGCGGGATTTGAGGGAGTGCGGTGAACAAATCGCCCATACTCAGAGCGGTGCTCGCCCCAATGGCTCCCAGAGTGGCAGTTTTCATAAAATCTCGTCGGTCTATCAGTTTTTCCGTATTCTGGCTCTCCTGCGGCTCCAGCCCGCTATCCTTTGAGGAGAAGCAAAGGGGGCAGGAATTCTCTTCCTTATGAAGCTTACTCTTTTTCATTCTCCCTCCTCCTTGACCGCTGCGTGTGGATAGTAAGGATATATATCCCTTTTCAAAGGTTGTCTTCCTTTACCCCTGCCAGCCTCACTCCCCGAATAATCTCCTCCACTATCTCCGGTCGACTGTAGCACAAAGGACCCCCCAGACAGTTCAATTTAATGCCCACCACATCATCGGAGGATATAAACATCTTCCAGGCTTCAGTCAAAGAGGTTTTTCCGGTGAGCTCTGCCATCCCCTTTTCCATCATCTCTCGGAGCAGCGGGCTATCCACCTGGTGGTGCT
>CABWKN010000115.1 GCA_902505605.1 Candidatus Guanabacterium sedimentis | reverse complement strand
CAAAATAAGCCAAAAATTATCCTATCCTTCAGTACTGCGAGGGATAAGGCGAGATTCTTATAGGATTTATTAGGAATAGAAAAAAAATTATTGACAAGTGCCATTTACTATGATATACTTTATATTACAGGAGGGTCCAGTGTTCAATTTTGTTTTTTCCTTCCTTTACAAGTCTCGTTTCGCCTCCTTGAGACTCTGAAAGAGAGTTATGCTGGACCCTCTTTCTATATGAGTATTAAGCACTTATCAACATTAAGCTATTCTATGGTAAGCTATGAAATGCTTCGCTAATTGAGCGTAAGCTTAATGATATGTTTTATATATGATTTTACTGGCTTACCAAAATATCAGCGCTTTTAGCCCTCATTTTCGCTTGTAATCTTGCCTCTCCGCACAGGTTAATAAACATTTTTATAACTTGAGCCGAGGCTATATTTTTTTATCATTAAGAGCTTTACTTCGAACCAATTTTGTCTTACAATTTTCTCACATAGCCCATAGAAAAATGGATACGAGATGCAAGAATAAACAGTAATAAACCTGAGATTATTGCTTTAAGGGACATTTAGCTATGGCCAGGTGTTATCGCTGCGGATATGAGTTTGAGGAGGGTTATCGTCCCTCGAGAGAAGAGCACTGCCCCCGGTGCTCTTCGGATGTGCACTGCTGTCTCAACTGTCAGTTCTACAGCGAGCATGCTCATAACAAGTGTCTGGAGCCAGCCGCCGAATGGGTGACTGACCGGGAGAAAGCCAACTTTTGCGGCTTCTTCACCCTCGGCAGTCAGGAAGGGGAAGGCGAAAAGAGAACTCGTGGCGATGAGGATGCCCGAGCCCGCTGGGAATCCCTGTGGAAGAAGGACAAACCCTCTAAATAGAATTATAAAGCCCTGGGCTTTGCCTCAGGTTGAGGGTTGGGGCTTATTCTTTTTAAAATATTCGGCTGCCGCCTGCACATCCCGGCTAATTTGCTCCCGCAGGCTGTCGGGGCGGGAAAACTTTATCTCATTGCGGAGCTTTTTTATGAAGTAGAGCCTGACGGGTTCCCCGTAGATTTCCCGAGAGAAGTTGAGTATATGGGTTTCCATTGTGGGAATGTTTTCCCCGAAGGTCGGTCTCACTCCCAGGCTGGTGACACTGGGCATGAGATTCCCCTTGAGCAGGCAGCGAGTGATATAGATTCCGAAGCCGGGCAGAAGCTCGTTCTCCGGCTGAATGTTTGCCGTGGGATAGCCCATGCTCTCCCCACGCCGTACTCCGCGGCTCACCATGCCGTCAACCATATATTCTCTCCCCATAAGCAGCGAAGCCTCTTCAACCCGACCCTCTCTTATCAGCTCCCTTATTCTGGTGCTGTCCACCGGGCGGTCGCCAATATATACTGATTCCACCTCCACCACCTCAAACTGGTGCAGCTTCCCCAGTCTCTTCAGCAGGTGGATGTTCCCTCTGCCCTGGTAGCCGAAGCGGAACTTTGAGCTGAGGCACACCGCTTTTATCCTTAACTTCTCAACCAGAATCGAGCGGACAAACTCTTTCGGAGTGGTGTGAGAGAACTCATCGGTAAAGCCGACCATCAGGAGAAAATCAACCCCCATTTTCTCTATAAGCTCAAGTTTCTGGGAAGGGGTATTAATGAGCAGAGGGGGATGCTCAGAGTTGAGCAGCTTTCTAGTATGGGGGGCAAAGGTCAATACCAGACTTTTGGTCCCCTTGGCTTTAGCTAAGGCGATGGTCTGATTGATGACTTTCTGATGTCCCAGATGCACGCCATCGAAATTGCCTATGGTAACCACCGGGCAGAGGTCTGTCAACATCGAGTCTTGAAAGTCATCTAAAATCAACATAAAATGCTCACTTCCATAGTTCGGTAGTCAATCGCTCACCAGTTCCAGTCCATCGTAAGCCAGATGAATACCAGGTGGCAGCTCCTGGCTCACTTTGGTGTACTCAAAATCGTGCGACATGTGAGTGAGATATGTCTTCTGAGAATGCACTCTGGCCGCTACCTCTAAAGCCTGTGAGAGAGATAGGTGAGTCGGATGAGGCTTATAGCGGAGGGTGCCCAGAATGAAGATGTGCAGACCCTGAAGAAGGCGCAGGGAGTCTTCCTCAATCCGACTGCAGTCGGTGATATAAGCCAGGGAGCCTACCCTATAGCCCAGAATCTTCGACTTCCCATGATAGACCTCTATGGGGCATATCTCATGACCGAAGAGACTGAACTTCTCTTCAATAATGTGAGTGATTATCTTAGGGACTCCCTTACTATCGGGGGAGGCGGTGAAGATATATTTGAAAATTTCCCTCAGGCTGTCGATGGTGGGTCGATTACCGTAGCAGGGGATAGCGCCTTTCTGAAGATAGTTGTATATTCGCATCTCATCCAGCCCGAAGATATGGTCGGCATGGGCATGAGTAAGGAGGATGGCATCGATGCGATTGATGCCATAGCGGAGAGCTTGCTGGCGGAAGTCTGTGGAGCTATCGATGAGGATATTGTTGCCATTAAGCTCCAGAAGAACCGAAGGACGAAGACGGTGGTTCCTCTGGTCGGACGAGCGGCATACCTCACACTTACAGCCAATTACCGGTACTCCTACTGAGGTACCGGTGCCTAAAAAAGTCAGTTTCATTCTTAAGAGCAGCTCCCCTTTTGGCAGAGAGAACCTCAGCTAAATAAAACTGGTCGCCTTATTAACCCTTGGCCGGAGGCTCCTCCTTCTTTCTGACGAAGATGGCTGTGCCGATGACGCCCCCCAGGGTGCCGAAGACGGCGCAGATGACGATTCTGGAAAACAGCCCTACTATTATCATCCACGCTCCTACGGCCGCCGTTCTCGCCATGCCCGGATAATCGATAAAGTGGGGGATGCGGTCTGCAAATCGCTCGAGGAAAGCCAATCCCACTCCGAAACTGGCAAAAGGTATCAGCAGATGTAGAACCCCGGAGATAACCCCGGCAATCAGGCCTGCCAGCAATCCTACCACAGCCCCGTCACCGTAGGTTATGGGACCGGGAGCAGAAGTGGAGAGGACATAGACTGCAATTCCGCCTCCCACTAAAATCCACAGGCAGCAGATGGCATTCAACAGGTGCACTATGGGGATGATGGACAGAAAGCCCGCTACACATCCACCTATGAGTGCTGCTTTGAAGTAGTGCTCTTTGTTCATTACTTTAACCCCCTAAGTCTGGATTAAAGATGCCAAAGGCTCACAATGAGACCATTAGTCAGCTACTTCACTGCTACTTGCTCAACAGAGAACCATCTCATAGACTAAGGCTGGTCACCTTGCTATGCCTTAGCAGGGGGCTCCTCCTTCTTCTTCCTGACGAGGATGGCTGTTCCGATGACCCCTCCCAGGGTGCCAAAGATGGCGTAAATGATGATGCTGAAAAAGAGCCCCACAATTATCATCCCCGCTCCTACGGTTGCCGTTCGAGCCATCCCCAGATACTCCTCAAACTGGGGAAAGCGCTCTATCAGCTGCTCGAGGTATGCCATTCCCGTACCGAGACCGGCAAAACTCAGCAGCAAATTTATGACCCCGCAGATCACTCCAGCAATAATACCTGACAGTAGCCCAACCACCGCCCCATCACCGTAAGTTATCGGACCGGGAGCGGAGGTGGTAAGGATGTAAACTGCGATTCCACCTCCCACCAGAACCCACAAGCAGCAGATGATATTCAGCCAGTTCACAATGGGGATGACTGATAGGAACCCCGCTATGCTTCCACCTATGAGAGCTGCTTTGAGGTAATACTCTTTGTTCATTACTTTAACCCCCTTGTTTGGATTAAGGATGATGTAAATTTAAAGTTAACACACTGATTCACCATTTGGTAAAGGGCGGGCAGGAGATAGAAGGGAACTGCAAAACCGAAGAACAAACCCGTAAGCGCCTTGAGCCATAGAAGGGGCGGATACATCCCCATCGCCAGAAGCACCACATCTCCCACCATGGGGAGGGGAGCCAGCATCATATATCGCCGATGAATCACCCGGGTAAAGTCAAATGAGCGCAGAAGAGCGTAAGTCAGAAAACCCAGCAACATCCCCACATAAATTCCGAAGCAACGGGAACAAACCGCCATCTGATTTCCGTATATGATAAAGGAGCTCTCCGTGAGCTGATGACAGACCGGGGAGAAAAACCAGTAAATAAAAAAAGCGATTTTCTTACCACCAGGAGAGGGAAGGGAGAGGAGAAAGGGTGCTCCGATTATCATTCCCAGCCATACAAGCATCAGGCAAAGAGAGAGAAGATATATTTTTCGGAAAGTTAATTGCATAACAATTCTTCCTATTAAAACAAACGCATTATATCTAAAAAAGGTTCCTCAGGCAAGGACAAACTTGACAGCCGATAGGGGCTGTGATACATTTAATGCGATTGTCATAAATTGACAGGAGGATTAGCGAAGGAGGCAACTCACATGGACTTTAATATGGAGAAGGTAGAAGACATCACCATTATCCGGCTGAAGATAGGAAAGTTGCTTTACGATAATCTGGATCCCCTCCACCATGGGCTATACGATCTGATAGATAAAGGGGTTGTTCGCCTCGTGCTCAACCTCTCTTCGGTGAGCTATATTGACAGCTTCACGGTGGGGTTCCTTATGGACATCTACCGACGGTTAGCCAACCAGAAGGGAAGAATGGCGCTGGCAGGAGTACAGCCGAGGGTGAAAAATATCTTAGCGCTCACCAGGGTGGACGAGGTAATTCCCATATATGAGACCGAGGAGGAAGCTACCGAAAGTTTTGCAGGAAAAGGTTAAATCCTCTGAGCAATTTTATTGGGGCTATTTAATGAAAAAGATAACAATGCTCACCGGTCGGGAAATAGAATTGGATGGAGACTTAATGGCAATTATCGAGTCCCTCTATCAGGAGGTCGCCCTCAAGAAGGAGCTCAAGCATACTTACAAGGATATCAAAAAGGAGATAGAGAACATCGTTGCCCAGATGCCCGAAGAGGAGAGGAACACCTACCTGGTGGAAAGCCTATTTCTCAACTCGGTGATCTACGAAAACCAGATGCTCGATGCCTTCATCAAAAGGCTGAAGAAGAGAGTCAAACAGGACTGACAAACCCTTCTTTCTCTCAATACCTTACAGGAGAAACAGCTTCCAGCTACTCTTTTTTAAGCTTATTCGCTCAGCACTTACTCACTATTAATCCCTTACCATAATATTAGATTAGCCGAAAAATATATCGCCGGCAGATAAAGTTTCTGGAAGGCGACCTCCTCACAGATAGCAACCAGAAAATGTTGACCTGCAGGCCTGCCTTCTGCCCGAAGGTAATAAAAACTTTACTTTTGCCCACAATTCTGTTATAAGGGCACTATAACAGGGTACCAATAAATTTAAGGAAGAGGAGCATTTGACTATGAGTGTGTCCAGGGAAATTACCTTCGCCAGGCTTCTGGACGAGAAACTAACGGCGCTGGAGATGAAAAAGAAAAGCTCACCCCACGACTCCCACCTCCTCTCGCAGATGGCTTATGCTTACAACCTCAGGGATATGGACCAGGAAGCTATCGACTCAGCTCGCCAGGCTCTCAAATACGACCCTCGAAACGACCAAGCATGGTTCGAGCTGACCATTGCCACTGCAGCTGTCAACGAAGAAGGTCTGGCCTCTATAGGGAAGGAGTGCTCCCGCCTGGTGAAGGAAGCACCCACTGTTCATTGGACGCACCGAAATCTTGCTCTGGTCAGCTACTACATGGAGAAAAGAGCCGAGGCTGAGGATGCCGCCTTGAGGGCTCTGGAGCTCAACCCCAAAGATTACGCCACTCATCTGGTGCTTGGATACCTCTACTATGCCCGGGGAGAATATGACAAAGGAGTCAGCTACCTTAAAGAATCGGTTACACTTAATCCCGACAACCCCAGAGCCTACTGGATGATGGGACACTGTTACTGGGAAAGGGGGAAGATCTCCCAGGCGAAGAGATACTACCAGAAGTCCCTCGAGTGTGAGCTCCATTTCATCGCCGCCTGGAATGCCATAGGTCGCTTATACCTGAATCAAAAAAATCGACTCACCCATGCCCTGCGATGCTTTTCCCGCAGCATCTCTATTAACCCTCGGGTGGCGGAGACCTATTGCACACTGGCTGACTACTATTTCGGACACAAAAAGTATTATGAAGCCATAGCCGAATATCTTAAGCTATTAGCCTCGGAGCCCGAGCCAAGGGTGAAGGGGGAAGCCCACACGCAGATCGGGCTGATCTTTTACACAAATGGGGATTATAAAAGTGCTCTGACGCACTACCAGTTGGCCATTGCCATCAATTCCGCTTATCCTCTGCCCTACTATTTTTCCGGGCTTGTTTACTTCAACCAAAAGAAGTTTAACAAAGCCATCACATTCTTCAACCGGGCTATAAAAAAAGATCCCACCTTCACCTGGCCTTATACCAAGCTGGGATTCACCTATCTGGAGAAGGAAGAAGAGGAAAAAGCCGCCGAATATTTCCAGCACGCCCTGAAGCTCGATTCCAGTGAGTATTGGGCTCACCTGGGGCTGTCCGACCTGTATCGTCGTCAGAAACATTACACCCAGCAGCTGGAAAACTGCCTCAAAGCAGAAGCCATTGAGCCGGAGGATAGTGATGTCCACAACTACCTGGGTATAGCCTACGAGTGCAATCAGCAGTATAATCGCGCAATTAAAGAGTATGCCACCGCACTGAAGTTAGACTCCTACAACCTCTCGGCTGCTGGTAATCTTGGCTCCCTTAGTGAAAAGATGCTGGAGCAAGGAGAAGAGAGCTTCCGGGACATAGCCATCAGTGCCTGGAAGCAATACCTCCTCATATGTCTGGATACCGGAAAGCCTCTGGAAGATGCCCTCGCTCATCTGCGCGAGGTAGGCGTAAAAGAGGAGACCATCTCCCTCTGGCTTAAAAAAGTGGATAGGAAAGAAGGAGGATAGGCAGGTTAATCTCTGTTGCTTATCCCTGCCTGCTGCCATTTTTTGCTGCGCACAAAAAAGATATCGTAGCCCACCAGTGCCACCACGAATCCTCCTAAGACATCGACGAAGTAGTGCTGTTTGGTATACAGAGCCGCCACGCTAATCATAATAGAGCTTATCAGGATGAAGAGACCCGACTTCCATCGAACCCTCAGGCAGACCAATGCCGCCAGAAAGATTGCCGAAACATGGATGCTGGGGAAGCAATTATACGGCTTATCAACCGAGTAGAGAACAGCCACCATGCGCGCGGAAAAATCTTGAGGAACAATCAGCGGTCGCATCATCTTTACCGGATATATAAGGAAGACCAGAAAGGAGATGGAGAAGACAAAGACATAAGCCCTTACCAGCTGTCTGAAGGCGAGAAAGTCTTTAACAATCAGCAAGGGCGAGAAGACCACCAGATAGATAGCCATATAGACATAAATCCATTGCGGGACGAAGGGTATCCATTTATCCACGACACTGTGCATTATGGAAAACTCCCTCCCTTGAGAGAGGAGATTAGTGACAAAATATCCCCCTGCCCAGTAGATTACCAGCAGGATGACATAAAGAGCTTTCCTCTTCTGCTCTTTGGAAAAACGATTCAAAACACCCAATATCCCTTCTGCGCTCATTGAGTGCACTAACCTCCTATGAAAGAGTAATATTTTAAGCCAATCTCGGGTCATTGTCAACGAAATCGGCTCCAGGCGAACTTATGTGGCCAGCTATTTCTCCTCCGGGCTGGCATTTCTTCTTGCTATCCAGCGGATATTATGATAATAAGAATAGAAAAATTATCTACCTTATTTTTGCTGAAAGGAGTCCACTAATGACTACCGACAGGATGGAGAAATATGCCAAGGAGGTGCTGGAGAACCTCAAAGCCGTGATTTACAATAGTCATTTCGTTTACACCTCGGGGAAACATGGGAGCGCTTATCTCGACAAAACCGCCATTTGCCTCGATCCTGTAGCCATGAAATTCCTCTGCCACTTCCTGGTGCAGAAGATTCCCGACACCGTAAAAATGAACATTCAGGTGGTGGTCGGGCCTGCGCTGGCGGGGATTGCAGTAGCCAACACCGTAGTGCTCGCCCTGAATGACTTCCGCCTGGATGCCGAGCCTAAGATATACTTCACCTGGGTGGAAGAGGACAAAAAAGGGGAGAAGTCCCTCCGACCCACCTTCCAGAAGGTCGTTAAGGGGAAGCAGGTCCTCCTGGTAGACGATGTGATAAACACAGGGCATAGCCTTTTATCAACCATAAGACTGTTAGAAAAGTTAGGTGCCCGGGTGCTGGCAGTGGCTGCCCTTTACAACCGAGCAGAATACGAACCCCATCTGTTCGACCCCATCCCCGTCTACAGCCTGATTACCGTGAAGCTCCAGGAGACCTACTCCCCTGAGGAATGCCCTCTCTGCCGTAAGGGAGTGCCCATTAATACCGAGTTCGGACGGGGTAAGGAATTCCTGAGGCAGAAGGGGAAGTCAGTCTGAGGGAACATTCACCCGTTGGAGCGTGCCTGTTGTGGACATAACAAGAAAGGGGAGAGGAGCTATGCTGCTGGGAATCATAGCCGACAGCCACGATAACCTGACAAAAATCAGGGAAGCCACCTCCATCCTCAACCGCCGCAGAGTGGAGTTGGTGCTTCATGCTGGGGATTTTATCTCTCCCTTCACCCTCCCTGAGTTTGCCAAAATTAAATGCCAGCGGTTTGTAGGGGTTTTCGGCAATAACGACGGGGAGCAATTCGGTCTGCAAAAGGGGATAGCCCGCTTTGGTGAGCTCCATCGCTCGCCTTACCGCTTTGAATATCAGGGGAAGAAGATTCTCCTCCTCCACGAGCCAGACCTTCTTGAGCCTTGCATCAGGGCACAGCAGTTTGACCTCATCGTCTACGGTCACCTCCACGAGCTGGATACCCGCCAGGAGGGGACCACCATGGTGATAAACCCCGGAGAGCTGGGGGGATGGCTCTACGGCAAAAGCACCTTCGTCATCTGCGACCTCACCCACCAGACCTACGAGGTGATAAAACTCGATTCCTGAAAAGACGCCTAAACATTAATCCCTCTGGTAAGGACACCTCACATAAAAAGGATACTCCCTATATGCTTTTTACAAAAAATTCTTGATGCTCCCCAATCCTCATTTTTTATTGCATTCCTGCCACTTTTATAATATATTTACAATATATATTGTTTTATTGCTTAGCGCATAAAAACCATCCGGTATGATTTGACCCGGAAGATTTATTTTAAGCTCCTTGCTTAAATGATAATCTCGATGATGAAATTGCTTAAAAAATATATTTACCTTGTTTTGCTGTTGTGCATTTTGATATTTTCATTCAGGATTAGTTATGTAGCCCCATCATCTTTAGCCGATTTAGAGCCACTTGATGCTTCCGTATATGCACTTTCAGCCTATAACTTGTATCAGCACCATATATACGGGTTTAAATTTTGGGGGCAGTATTATCCCTCGCAATACCCCTTTGGCTTTCCTCTGCTCATCATCCCCTTTTATATTATCTTTGGCAGCCAGCCTTATAATGCCATATATTGCTCCCTGTTTTTTTCGCTGTTGTCCATAGTATTTGCCTATCTCATTGGCAAGGAGTTGGGGAATAGATTTACCGGTCTTATAGCGGCGCTATTTGTCGCCCTCTGCCCTAAGCACATAGAATACAGCAAATATGTTCTGACCGAGACTTCGTCTGTTTTTTTTACTTTATTCGTCTGCTGGCTGGTATTAAAAGTAATGTATTTTGATTCCAAAAAGCAAGGGCTTTTGCTTTTATTCTTGGGGATTATCGCCGGTTTCAGCGTGCTGGTGCATCTGAGCAACTGCTTGCTTATCCCTCCAATTCTCATCTCAATATTGCTGGGGAAAAAATCTAATAGGTGGTCTTGGTCCACGATAAAAAAAGAGACCATTATTCTCGTTGGTATAATTTTAGCTTTATCACCGCTTCTAATCTATCAGTTTCATACCTTTGGCTCCCCCTTGAGAACAGGCTTTGCGATGAGAGAACCTGAACTTTTCGGAAAGCTCAAATGTTTCTCCTTCAAATTCTTTGCCCACCCACCTCCCCACCCACATAATGCGTGGAAAAAAG